>DAIRFN010000151.1:0-12970 GCA_036795065.1 Vicinamibacterales bacterium | reverse complement strand
GCGTCTCCCCGAGGACATCAAGGAAACCCTGGCCACGCTCAAGCCCAGGCTGCGTTCGTTCCATGGCGCCAAAATGCCGCTCGCTTGGTTCCCGCGCAGTTTCATCATCTCGCCCTGCGCGGACAAGTTCGGGTACATGTCGTCGCCGCTGATCCGCAACGCGACGAGACTGCCCTTCAACCCGGCCACCCACGCGCTGCTGAACCAGCTTGGCGAGCTGATGGCCGACCCGGGTCGCGACACGAGTCAGGACTCGAACATCCCCGCCGGCTTCACCTACGTGGGCCAGTTCGTGGACCACGACGTCACGCTGGATGTGTCGTCCACGCTCGAAGCGTCGACGGACGCCAACCTCGTGCACAACATGCGCACGCCGGCGCTGGACCTCGACTCGTTGTATGGGCGGGGTCCCGCGCTGGATCCGTTCATGTACATCTTCCCCTCGACGGGTCCGGCGACGGCCATCAAGCTGCAGTTGGGATCGAACGTCAACACCGGCCCGGGAGGCCCGGCCGGCTCGTCGGGCAACCCGGGTGACATGAAGGTGCAGACCGACTTCGACCTGCCGCGCATGCACAACCCGCTCGACCCGGCCGGTTCCTCGCTCACCGCCATCATCGGCGACCCGAGGAACGACGAGAACCTCATCGTCGCGCAGTTCCACCAGGCAATGCTGCGGTTCCACAACAAGGTGGTGGATCTGCTGGTAATGAACGGCTTCACCGGCGACATCTTCATCGAGGCCAGGCGCCTCGTCACGCACCACTACCAGTGGGCGGTGGTGCACGACTTCCTGAAACGCGTGTGCGGGCCGGCGGCCATCGCCTCGGCGATGGCGAACGTGGTCGCCCCCATCAACAGTCCGTTCCGCATGCCGGTGGAGTTCGCGGTCGCCGCCTACCGCTTCGGCCACAGCATGGTTCGAGACCGGTACTGGCTGAGCTTTGCGCAGATCGGCGCCACGATGGCGCAGGTCTTCGCGTTCTGCCGTAAGCCGAACCTGCCGGTGCTCTCGAACTGGGTGGTGGACTTCAACGCGTTCTTCCAGACCGGCGTGCCGGTGCCGGTGTTCAACAGCGCACGCAAGATCGACAGCGTCCTGACCGACGAGCTCGAGAAGCTCCCGGGCATGACAGGCCTGATGGCGGTGCTGGCCGCCCGCAATCTGCGCCGCGGACTGGCCCTGGGCCTGCCAAGCGGCCAGGGCATGGCGAAGTTCTTCGGCATCACGCCCATGACGACGGCGCAGTTGACGCAGGACCTGCCGGCCAACGAACTGGCGCTGCTCAACCAGCAAGGCGGGTTGCTGCCGAAGCGGACGCCGCTCTGGTACTACGTGCTACGCGAGGCCGCGGTGCTGGGCGGTGGCGACCACCTCGGACCGGTCGGCGCGAGGATCGTCGCCGACACGTTCGTCCGGATGCTGAAAAGGGACAGCGGATCGTTTCTGAACGTGAGCGGCGGGTTCACGCCGATCCTGCCCTCGAAGGCCGCCGGCGACTTCGCCTTCGCGGACCTGGTGGTCTTCGCGGGCGTGACCCAGCCGTAGGCGGTGTGGCCAGAAGCGACGAGGTCGGTTGCAGGATGGGCCTGCCCGGGGCTCACGGGCGACTCCATCCCGCGTTTGGCCTGCCGGCTCGTGACGGCTGCCTGGCGGGAAGGATTCGCGATGAGCACCGCGGCCGCCTCGCCGGGAATGGACCAGCAAGGTTTGGAGGCGCCGCCCGGATTTGAACCGGGGATGGAGGTTTTGCAGACCTCTGCCTTACCACTTGGCGACGGCGCCGGTTGGAGTGCTTGGCTAGCCAGCCGCAGCTCAGGACCTCGCGGAGGGAGTCCGCCGCCGCGCCTGCGGCGCCCTGGCGGAGGGCCTTCGCGCGCGCCAGGAGCGAAGGCTGGAGCGGGAAACGGGATTCGAACCCGCGACTTCGACCTTGGCAAGGTCGCACTCTACCACTGAGTTATTCCCGCCCACGAGCGAAGCCTGATTGTAACAAAGCGCCCGGGATCCGGCAACCGCCTTCGCCTCGGCCGCTACCATCCAGGGCGAAAGGCGTCCGGATACACCGTGACCCGCGGCGGGTCCACGTCGGTCTCCACCGCCACCACGTCGAACCGGCAGATCGATGTCGCGGCCCCCTCCCGGCCGAGATACGACTCGGCCATCGCCGCTACACGCTGCTGTTTCTGCGCGGTCACCGACTCCGCGGGATGACCGAATCTGCCACTCCCCCGCGCCCGGACCTCCGCGAACACCAGCACGCCACCGTGCCGGGCCACGATGTCGATCTCCCCGTAGCGCGTGCGATATCGCCGGTGAAGCACGACATATCCCCGCGCCTCGAGCGCCGCGCACGCCAGGTCTTCGCCGCGCTGTCCAAGCTGCTGCCGGGCGATGGTCATGCCCGGAGAGAGGCAAAGAGAATACCAACGGGCGCGCCTGCGGCGCGTCCGCCGGCCGTCGGCCGGTAGGCGGCGCTTCCGCGCCGTGGGATGGCAGTTCCCACCGCGCGAAGCGCGGCCCACCCGCAGGGCCCACCGCCCAGCGGCCTACCGCGCCCGCAAGGGCGCGCCCTACCCGGGCCCACCGCGCCGAAGCGGCACAGCCGCGAAGGCGGGGCCCTACCCGAGCGAGGCGATGGCCTGATCCAGGATCTCCACCGCCGTCTTCGCCTGGGCCTTGGTCAGCACCAGCGGCGGCGACAGCCGGAGGGCGTTGCGCCCGGCGCCCAGGATGAGCATCCCGCGCTCGAAGCAGGCGTCCACCACCGTGTTCCGCTCGTCCGTGGCGCGTTCCTTCGTCACCCGGTCGCGCACGAGCTCGATGCCGATCATCAGCCCCTTGCCACGCACGTCGCCGATGATCTGGTGCTTCTCCTGCAGGCCCTTCAGCAGGTCCATCATGTAGGCGCCCACCTCGGTGGCGTTCTGCATCAGCGAGGTGCGCAGCAGGTCGATGGTCGCCAGAGCGGCGGCACACGAGACGGGGTTTCCGCCGAAGGTGCTGGCGTGCGCGCCCGGGGGCCACGACATCACCTCGGCACGCGCCGTCGTCACGCCCAGGGGCATGCCCGAAGCGATGCCCTTGGCCGCCGTGATCATGTCGGGCTGCACACCGAAGTGCTCGATGCCGAACATCTTGCCCGTACGGCCCATGCCCGACTGCACCTCATCGCAGATGAGCAGCATGCCGTGCTTCGTCGTGAGGTCGCGCAGGCGCTGGTGGAACTGCCGCGCGGGCACGACGTAGCCACCCTCGCCCTGGATGGGCTCCACCACTACCGCCGCCACTTCATCCGGCGAGACGAGGTGCACCAGGATCTGGTCCTCCAGATAGTCCAGGCACTCGGCCTGGCAGCTCTCCGGGCGCTTCCCCACCGGGCACCGATAGCAGGTGGCGTAGGGCGTGTGGTAGACCCCCGACAACTGCGGCCCGAACCCCCGCCGCTGAATCGCCCGGCTGGAGGTCAGCGAGAGCGACCCCATCGTCCGGCCGTGGAAACTTCCGAGGAACGCAATGATGCCGGGGCGCTTGGAGGAATAGCGGGCCAGCTTGATGGCGGCCTCGTTGGCCTCGGTACCCGAGTTCGCGAAGAACGATCGCTTCGGCCCGTCGAACGGCGCCACCTCGTTCATGATCTCGCCCAGCCGCACCTGGGGCTCGTAGTAGAAGTCCGTGCCCGACATGTGCAGGAACTTCTGCGCCTGGTCCACGATGGCGGCCACCACCTGCGGGTGCGAGTGGCCGGTGGAGGTGACCGCGATTCCCGCGGCACAGTCGAGGAACAGGTTGCCATCCACGTCCTCGACGACCGCGCCTTCCCCGCGTGCCATGACGAACGGATAATCGCGCGTGTACGACGTGGAGACGACTTTCGCGTCGCGTTCGATGAGCGCCTTGGCCTTCGGGCCAGGCAGAGGTGTCTTCAACAGAGGGGCATCCATCCGCCCATTATCCTCCGGGCGAGGTCTGAACAGGAAACCACGAAGGCCCGAAGGACACGAAGGACGCACGAAGCGAGCCCAGGGGAAAAACCAAAATTGTCTTCGTGAGACCTTCGTGCGCTTCGTGCCTTCGTGGTCTCTCTTCCGGAACTACTTCCGCTTCCAGCGCGTGCCCTGGGGGCCGTCCTCGAAGATGACGCCCCTGGCCGCCATGTCGTCGCGGATGCGGTCCGCCTCGGCGAAGTTGCGGGCGCGGCGCGCGGCCTGCCGCGCCTCGATGGCCGCGGCGATCTCCTCCTCGGGGATCGGCGGGCGCCGGTCTTCGTCGCGCCGCAGCGACAGCACACCCAGCACCTTGTCGAAGTGAGCGAAGGCGTTCCGGACCGTGGAGACGTCGGGCTCGCCGACCTGCTTCTGGTCGATCGCGGTATTGATGGTGCGCAGCAGGTCGAACATGGCCGCGAGGCCGGCGGAGGTGTTCACATCGTCGGACAGGGCCTCGTCGAACGCCGCGCGTGCCGTGGCGGCCGCCCGCGTGATCTCCGGATGCGCCTCGCCCCCCCGTACCGTGTCGAGCCGGTCCAGGAAGTCGGTGAAGCGCCGCAGGGCCTCTTCGGCCTGCTGCATGCCCGCCCACGTGAAGTTCAGCTGCTTGCGGTAGTGCGACGAGAGCAGCAGGTAACGAAGGGCCGACACACGGAACCCGCGCTCCTGGATGTCGCTCAGCGTGTAGACGTTGCCCAGCGACTTCGACATCTTCTGGCCGTCCACCAGCAGGTGCTCGGTGTGGATCCAGAAACGCGCAAACGGACGGCCCGTGGCCCCCTCGCTCTGCGCGATCTCGTTCTCGTGGTGCGGGAACACCAGGTCGATGCCGCCGGTGTGGATGTCGATGGGCGCCTCGCCCAGCAGGCGCAGCGCCATGGCCGAGCACTCGATGTGCCAGCCCGGCCGCCCGGGGCCCACGCCGCAGTCCCACGTGGGCTCACCCGGTTTGGTGGCCTTCCAGAGCACGAAGTCGCGCGCGTCGTCCTTGTTGTACTCGTCGGCGTCCACACGGGCGCCGGCCTGGATGCCGGCGTGATCCAGCCGCGCCAGCTTGCCGTAGTCCGGCATGGTCGCGATCTTGAAGTAGATGGACCCGTCGCTGGCGTAGGTGTGCCCGCGCGCCTCGAGCTGCTTGATCATCGCCGCCATCGCGTCGAGGTTCGCCTGGTCGGTGGCGCGTGGGGTCTCCTCCACCGGCTCGATGCCGAGCGTGGCCGCGTCCTCGCGGAACGCCGTGATGTAGCGGTTGGTGTACTCGCGCAGGCCCATCCCCTCGCGCTCGGCGCCGGCAATGGTCTTGTCGTCCACGTCGGTGAAGTTCATCACGTGGCGCATCTGCCAGCCGCCGATGTACCTCAGTGCGCGCCGCAGCACGTCCACGCACACGAACGTGCGGAAGTTGCCGATGTGGCCGCGCGCGTAGACGGTGAGCCCGCACGTGTACATCCGCACGGTGCCGTCGCGGAGCGGCTCGAAGGTCTCCTGCTGCCGGGTAAGCGTGTTGTAGAGGCGCATCGGTGTGGTCAAGCGGTGAGGGGCTGGATGATGGTCTGGCCGGCAACGGTCACCCGCAACACGCCGTCGGCGCAATCGAACGCCATCGGGCATGGGGCGCCGGCGCCCACCTCCACGGCCTCGGCCGCGGCCGCCACCACGCGATCGCAAAACGCCGGGCCCACCGCGTCCGCCAGCTTCGCATAGCTCGCGGCATGGGCGCACAGGTCGCGCACCACGCCCAGCAGGCGGTCGTCTGCGGGCACGATGACCTTGAAGTTGAACGACTCGGGGCTCACCTGACCTCCATCGCACGCATCCGGACGCCGTCCCGCGTGGTCGTCGGCATCCCCGCGGGGAGGTTCGTCATACCGAAAGTCTATCGAATAATCGGCCGGCCCGTCTCACGTCGGCCTCGATCTGCTCGCGGAGCGCGTCCACGTCGGGGAACCGCCGCTCGTCGCGCAGGCGCTGCACGAACGCCACTTCTGCCCGGCGGCCGTAGAGGTCGCCCGAGAAGCCGAGCACGTGCGTCTCCACGCCCGGGCGCAGCTGGTCGCCGAACGTGGGCCGCACCCCGATGTTCGTCACGCTCGGGTGCACGATGCCGTCCAGCGTGATGAAGGTGGCATACACCCCGTGTGGCGGGATGAGGTCGTTGGCGGTGGCCAGGTTGGCCGTGGGAAACCCCAGCTCGCGACCGCGCCGCGCGCCGGCCACGACCTCGCCGCCGATGGCGTAGTGCCGGCCCAGCAGGGCCCCCGCCTCCTCCACGCGGCCTTCGGCGACCAGCCGCCGGATGCGCGTGCTCGAGACGATGAAATCCTTGTAGCGAATGGGATCGATCTTCTCGGCGCGGAAGCCATGCTGCTGGCCGAGCGTCCTGAGCAGCGTGAAGTTGCCGGACCGGTTACGGCCGAACAGGAAGTCCGCGCCCACCCACACCTCGGCCACGCGCAGCCAGTCCACCAGCACGCGCCGCACGAACACGTCCGGATCCCACTGCGACAGCTCCTCGGTGAACCGCACGATGGCCACGCCCTGCACGCCGGCACGCTCCAGCGCCGCCAGCTTCTGTTCCATCGTCATCAGCAGCGGCGGGGCCTTGTCCGGGCGCAGCACGCGCGGCGGATGCGGATCGAAGGTGAGCACCACCGGGGTCCCGGCCCGCTCGGAGGCGCCTCGCCGGATGCGCTCGATGATCTTCACGTGGCCGCGGTGCAACCCGTCGAAGTTGCCGAGCGCCAGCACGGGGTGCGGCCACCGCACGGGCCGCGCTTCGTCGGGAAAGCGAAACACATCCACGTCAGCCGACCTCTGCAGTGAACGAGAGGCCGTCGGAGGCCAGGGCCATCCCGGCCGGCAGCGACCGGTTCGTGGCCGCATGCGGCAGGTCGTGACAGACGTGCGTGAAGAAGGTGCGCGCGGGCCGGAGGCGCTCGGCCACCGCCACCGCCTCGGACAGCGAGAAATGCGTCGGGTGCGGACGATGGCGCAGGGCGTTCAGGATGAGGACGTCGAGCCCCTCGAGCAGGGGCCATGCCTCGTCTGGAATGGTGCTGGCGTCGGTGAGATAGGCGAACGCCCCGAAGCGAAAGCCGAGGATGGGCAGCGAGCCGTGCAGCAGCGGCACCGGCTGGACCCTGAGGGTGCCGACGGCAAACGGTCCGTCGATGTCGTGCAGTTCGATCCTGGGGATGCCCCCGCCCTTCTGTGTTGGCGGCTCGAAGACATACTGGAAGATGCGCCGTAACTCGCGGCCGGTGGCCGCCGACGCGAAGAGCGGGATGGCGCCCTGGTTGATGACGTTGAAACGGCGCACCTCGTCCATCCCCAGCACGTGATCGGCATGGCTGTGGGTCATGAGGATGGCGTCCACCCGTCGCACCCCGTAGGTGAGTGCCTGCTGCCGGAGATCCGTGGACGTGTCCACGAGCACCGACGGACCCGCGTCGACCTCGAGGTAGATGGAGGGACGCAGCCGGCGGTCGTGCGGATCGGTCGAGTGGCAGACGTCACACGTGCACCCAATCATGGGTACCCCGTGCGAGGTGCCGCTCCCGAGAATCGTGACGCGCGCCTGCAAAACACCGAATGATAGCATTCGGGCATGTCGCAGCAGGCCGGCGCGCGCTTCGATCGTCTCGTCAGCATCATGCACACGCTGCGGGGACCGGACGGGTGCCCGTGGGATCGGGAACAGACGCTGGCGTCGCTCCGGCCGTTCGTGCTCGAAGAAACCTGCGAGCTGCTGGACGCGCTGGACGAGGGCGACATGGAGGCGCTCGAGGAGGAACTGGGTGACTTCCTCTTCGAGGCGGTGTTCCTGGCCGAGCTGTGCGCCGAGGCCGGGCACTTCACCATCGCCGATTCCATCCAGGCGGTCACCGACAAGCTGATTCGCCGCCACCCACACGTGTTCACGCCGGAGGGCGATCCGCTGCCGAAGAACACCACCATCACCTCGTCCGGCGTGAAGGCGCAGTGGGACGACATCAAGGCAGTCGAACGCACCGAGGCTGGCAGGCCCGACAGGGCCACGCTCAGCGGCATCCCCCGGGCGCTGCCCGCGCTGCAACGCGCGGACTTGCTGGGGACGAAGGCCGCCGCCGTGGGCTTCGACTGGGTGAGGCCCAGTGACGTGCTCGACAAGATCGACGAGGAAACGCGCGAGCTGCGCCAGGCGGTGGAACAGGGCGGCCTCACCTCGGCCGAGGCGGAAGAGGAGTTGGGCGACCTGTTCTTCGCCATCGCCAACCTCGCCCGCAAGATCGGCATCCACTCCGAGACCGCGCTCCGCAAGGCGAACGACAAGTTCCAGGACCGCTTCGAGACCATGGAGCGCGCCATCACCGCCGAGGGGCGGGCCATCGGGGACCTGTCCTTCGAGGATCTCGACGCCCGCTGGAGTGCTGCAAAAGAAACCACGAAGGCACGAAGGGACACGAAGGACGGCACGAAGGCCTCTTGAATTGGATCACAGCACCACACGGCGCAGAGCCGACCTCAGTTGTTCGGTGTTGAAGTTCATCAGAAGGCCCACCCGTAGTCCGCTGGCCCTCAGGTACGAGATCAGTTGCGCCTGATGGATGCGGTCCAGGCGCTCCACCGCCTTCAGTTCGACGATGACTCGATGCTCGACAATCAGGTCAATGCGATGCTGGCGGAGTGAGTGCCCGCGCTACTCCAGGACAATCGGCACCTCCCGCCGAACGCCGAGGCCGGCCGCCTCGAGCTCGATCACCAACTATTCCTGGTAAATGCCCTCGAGGAATCCGGGACCCAGTCGCCGGTGAACCTCGATGGCGCATCCAATGGTGGCTTCCGCCACGCGTTCCGTCTCCGTTGGCAGATCCGTCTTCGCGCGTGACAGCATGACGTCCTCCGATTTGCCTTCGTGCCCTTCGTGATTCCCTTCGTGCCTTCGTGGTTTCTTATCCGTGTCAGGGCAGCCGCCAGCGGAGGCCGGTGTAGGTGGTCACCTCGACGTTGTGCCCGTCGGTGATCAGCTCGATCTGGCCGTCCCTGTCAGTGCGGAAGACTTCGGCGCCGACGGCGGCGTAGCGGTCCAGGACGACAGGGACGGGGTGCCCATAGGGGTTGCCGCGGCCGGCGCTGATGAGCACGGCGGCGGGCCGCAAGTGCTCCACCAGCCGCGCCGAGCTCGACGTGGCGCTGCCGTGGTGCGGCGACTTGAGAATGACGGTCGGCAAGGTCTCGAGCCCCGGCACGAGCGCCTGCTCTACCTCGCGCGAGATGTCGCCGGTGAGCAGCACCGACACCTGCCCGTAGCGAAGCTCGAACACCAGCGAGTCGTCGTTCCTCACCTTCTGCCGCTCCCAGTCAGGCAGTGGCGGGTGGTGCACCCGGACCTCCACGCCACCCAGTTCGAAACGGTCGCCGCGCTGCAGCCAGCGCCAGGTGCTGCGGGTGTCGCGCGCGGCCGCCTGCAGGGCCATCTGAGGGGCATGGTTGGCGACGAACACGCCCGCCCATACCTCGCCTGGCGCGAAGTCGCGCACGAGGGACGCAGCCCCGCCGATGTGATCGGGATCGCCATGGGTGATGGCCAGGTAGTCGAGCCGCCCGATCCCCCGCGCGCGGAGGGCCGGCCCGAGCACGCGGTCGCCGATGTCGAACTCCCCGCGCGGTGACACGCCGCCGCTGTCCACGACCAGCGTGCGACCATCCGGAAACGTCGCCAGCAGCGCATCTCCCTGTCCCACGTCCATCGTCGTCACGCGCAGGCGTGTCTCGACCGCGGCGCGTGCCAGGGTCTGTGGCGCCACCGCCATCCATCCCCACATCACCACGACCAGCACGCCCGATACGCGCACGCGGCGACGACGATGCCACGTGTCGACGGGCGGCGCGGACCAGTGCCACCACAATGCGACGACCGCGTAGTAACCAGCGACCAGCCACAGCGGCGGCGATGGCACGCGCCAGGTCGCCCATGGGGCCAGGTCCACCAGTCGCCCGCTTTCGAGCAACGCCTGCGCAGCCAGGTGGGTCACGCGGCCCGACAGTCCGGCGGCTGGCGCGGCGCCCAGCGCCTCCAGAAGCACACAGATCGACGCCGACGCCTGCACCACCGCCATCGCCGGCACCGCGGCGAGGTTCAGCACCAGCCCCGCAAGGGTGACACGCTGGAAGACATAGGCCGCTACCGGAGTGAGCACCAGGTCGACCGCCAGGCTCCCCGCGCAGATGGCCAATGGCGCATGCCAGAGGCGTCCGGGCTGCGGGGGCTGCCAGCGCGCGGCCGCCGCAATCAGCGCGCCCGTGGCGCCGTAGGTGAGCCAGAAGCCCGCATTCACGAGGTCCAGCGGGTTGGCCACCAGCATCACCGACGCCCCCACGGCCACGGCGTTCACAGGCGCCGTGCGCTGATCCACGAGTCGCAGGCCCAGGTAGATGACCGCCATCATCGTCGCGCGGACGACGGAGGCCCCGCCGCCAATCACCCACGCGTGCGCGGACAGTACGACAATGGCGACCGCGGCTGCGCCGCTGAAGCGGATACGCGCGGCCCACAGCAGCGCGAGCACCGCGCCGGCCAGCAGCGCGATGTTGCCGCCCGAGATGGCCACGACGTGATAGGTGCCGGCCTCCTGGAGCCGGCGCACCACGTCGGGCGACATCGCCGCGCGATCCCCGATCAGGATGGCCGTGCCGACGGCTGCCGACATGGCGTCGTGCGGGCCGACGTGCCGCGCCATCGCCCGGCGCACGGCGGCGCGCGCGTCCGCCGCGCGTTCGTCCCACCAGCGCCCCGCGCGACGAACCTCCACGAGGGAGGCGCTCTTCACCGTGCCCACCAGTGCGATCCCCCGCATGGCCAGTGCGCGCTCCCCGTCCGGCACGCCCTCGTTGAGGTAGCGGGCCGGCCGGCGCAACAGCACCGGCAGCTCCACCTCGCGGCCCGCGCGCCACTCCTCCACGCGTCCTGCCGCCTGCGTGCCCGCGACGGTGATGGACACGCCGCCCTCGGTGAGCTCCCACGCACCGCCCACCGACACCTGCGAGGCGCGGAGGTGGAGTAACGCCCCAGCCTCGCTCAGCGCGCCGTCACGCGTCAGCCGCCCGCGAAGGCGGACGGGATCCTCCAGCCGCGGCGCGATTGGATCCAGGGCGCCGGGGCCCAGCCGCGCCTCGAGCCAGGCGCGGATGGGCGCGTGCTCGGCGCGGTCCACCGCGTGCAGGCCATGCAGCACCGCGCCGGCCGTCACGGCCATCGCCCACATCAGGCGTGAGATGGCGTGCAGGCCCTGCACATGGGCGTTGAAGGCCGAGACCACGGCCACCGCCAGCACGAGCGACGGGAGACGGGCCAGGGCGAGATCGAGGTGGAGGCCGGCGGCCAGGCCCGCTGCCAGCAGCAGGATGAATGGGAGGGAGAGGGGCATGCCGCGGTGCATGCAAGGCGCGGCACATCGCGGATCAGGCCCGAATCGAATCGGGCCGTCGCGAACGTGGCAGAAGCTGACACGCGGGACGCGCCCGCATCACGCAGTTTCTGCCTTCACCTCCGAGTGGTAGTCCTGCAGGGCGCGTACATCGAGGCCCTCGCTCCTGAGCGCACGAATCGCCTGCACCGCGGCCGCCGCGCCGGTGATGGTGGTGATGCAGGGTACGCCCGTCATCATCGCCGCCCGGCGCACCGCCTTGTCGTCGAAGAACGACTCGCGCCCGAGCGGCGTATTGATCACCATGTCGATCTTGCGGTTCACGATCTCGTCCGCCAGGCTGGGCCGCCCCTCGTTCACCTTGTAGACCACCGAGGCGTCGATGCCGTGCGCGCGCAGGTACGCGGCCGTGCCGCGCGTGCCGACGATGCTGAAGCCGAGCGCCGCCAGTTCGCGGGCAATCGGCAGCACTTCGGCCTTGTCGTCGTTGTTCACGCTCACGCAGACCGCGCCGGATTCAGGCAGCCGCTGGCCCACGCCCAGCATCGCCTTGGCGAAGGCCATGCCGAAGCTGCCGGCGCCGCCCATCACTTCGCCCGTCGACTTCATCTCGGGCCCGAGGATGGTGTCCACGCCTGGGAAGCGCACGAACGGGAACACGGGACTCTTCACGAACACGCCGGTCGGGACGAGGTCCTCGACGAGGCCGAGCGATTCCAGCGTGCGCCCCGCCATCACGCGCGCGGCAATCTGCGCGAGCGGCACGCCCATGGCCTTGGCCAGGTAGGGCACGGTGCGCGAGGCGCGCGGGTTGACCTCGAGGACGTAGACGGTGTCGTCCTTGATGGCGTACTGCGTGTTCATCAGGCCGACGACCTTCAGCGCCCGCGCGATCCGCCGCGAGTAGTCGCGGATGGTCGCGAGGTGCTTCTCCGGCACGAACGGGGGCGGCACCACGCACGAGCTGTCGCCCGAGTGGATACCCGCTTCCTCGATGTGCTCCATGATGCCCCCGATGATCACCGCGCCGGTGGCGTCGGCCACGCAGTCCACGTCGATCTCCTTGGCATGCTCCAGGAAGCGGTCGATGAGGATGGGCCGGTCGTGCGAGACGTCCACGGCGGTGGCCATGTAGCGATCCAGCGTCGCCACGTCGTACACGATGGCCATGTTGCGGCCTCCGAGCACGTACGACGGTCGGACGACCACGGGGAAGCCGACGCGCGCCGCCACTTCCCGGGCCTCGGCGCGCGATGTCGCCGTGCCGCTGGCCGGCTGCGGGATCCCGAGATCCCACAGCAGCTGCGCGAAGCGCTGCCGGTCTTCGGCCAGGTCGATCGAATCGGGGGTGGTGCCGAGAATCTTGACGCCGGCCTCCTGCAGCGACAGCGCCAGCTTCAGCGGCGTCTGGCCGCCGAACTGGACCACGCACGAGACGTCGGGATTGCCCTGCTGCTCGCGGTCGATGATCGCCATCACGTCCTCGAACGTCAGCGGCTCGAAGTACAACCGGTTGGCCGTGTCGTAGTCGGTGGACACGGTCTCCGGGTTGCAGTTGACCATGATGGTCTCGA
>DAIRFN010000012.1:0-34357 GCA_036795065.1 Vicinamibacterales bacterium | reverse complement strand
TGCGCACGCTCGCCGGCGCCTTCCAGTTCTCGGGCGACGACGTGGACAAGAAGATTCGGGCCCTGTCGGGCGGCGAGAAGTCGCGCCTGGCCATGGCACGCATGCTCTACGACCCGCCGAACTTCCTGGTGCTGGACGAGCCCACGAACCACCTGGATCTCGCGACGAAGGAAATGCTCGTCGAAGCGCTGAAGGACTTCGAGGGGACGATGGTGTTCGTCTCGCACGACCGGATGTTCCTGCGCGGGCTGGGCTCGCGCGTGCTGGAGCTTGGCGGCGAGAACGGCACCAGCCGCGACCCGCTGGTCTATCCCGGCAGCTACGTCGAGTACGTCCAGAAGACCGGGCACGAGGCGCCTGGGACGCATAGTTAGGCCGCGCTTCGCTCGGTGGGCCGCGCGTTGCGCGGTAGGCCGGCTTTGCCGGTAGGAACGAGGAGATCATGGAACCCCAGGAAGAAGATTTTGCCGCGATGTTCGAGGCTTCGCTGCAGGCGAAGCCGGTCTCGCAGGGACAGACCGTCGAGGGCACCATCGTCCGGATCGGTGCTGAGGTGGCGCTGGTCGACGTCGGCGGGAAGAGCGAGGCCGTCATCGACGTGGGCGAGCTGAAGGATGCCGATGGCGCGCTCGAGGTCGCGGTCGGCGATCGCATCCAGGCCACCGTGGTCTCGACTTCGGGCGGTGTGACGCTCTCGCGCAAGCTCGTGCGCAAGGCCGCGACCGACCGGCAGATCGAGGACGCGTACCGCTCCGGCCTTCCGGTGGAGGGCACCGTGCAGGGGGTCAACAAGGGCGGCTACGAGGTGCGCATCGGCCACAGCCGCGCGTTCTGCCCGCTCTCGCAAATCGACATCGTCCGGACTGCCGACCCGGCCGTGCACGTCGGCGGGCGCTACACCTTCCGGATCGTCGAGTACAAGGAAGGCGGGAGGAACATCGTCGTCTCGCGGCGGGCGCTGCTGGAGGAAGAACAGCAGGCACGCGCCGCCGAGGTCCGCCGGACAATCGTCCCCGGCGCGCTGGTGAAGGGGCGCGTGGTCTCGGTGCGGGACTTCGGCGCCTTCGTGGACCTGGGAGGAGGCGTGCAGGGGCTGCTCCACGTCTCCGAGATGGGGTGGTCCAGGGGCATGGACCCGTCCGAGGCCGTGACGCCCGGCGAGGAGATCACCGTCAAGGTGCTGCGAGTGGACGAGGACACCCGGAAGATCGCGCTCGGCCTGAAGCAGCTGACCGAGGATCCGTGGTCGACGGTGCCCGTCCGGTACGAGGTCGGCCAGGTGCACGCGGGCCGCGTCACGCGCCTCGCGGAGTTCGGCGCGTTCGTCGAGCTCGAGCCCGGCATCGAGGGCCTGGCACACGCCTCCACGTTCGCGCCCAGCGGGCCGGGGGGATGGGCACGCGCGGTCCCGGTCGGGACCACGGCGGCCTTCGAGATCCTCAGCATCGATCCGGAGAAGAAGCGGATGGGCGTCGCGCTGGTGCCGGAGGGTTCGGCGCGGGCGGCGGACGTCAGGGAGTACGCCGAACTGAACGATGCCGCGCCTTCACAGCTTGGATCGCTCGCGGACAAGCTGAGGGGGGTACTGAAGAAAGACTGATCTCGCGATCGATCACTCCCGCGCCGGTTTCCGCGGCGCGGCGGCTGGAGGCGCGGCACACGTGAAACTGGTGGCTTCGTCGATGCTGCCGGTGCCCTTGTAGCGCGCCACCTGGGGGTAGGGGCAGAGCGGACGCGTCCGGTCGACCTTCCCGTTGGTGCTGTGGGACGCCAGCAGCGTGTCGGGGGCGACGCCCTTCTCCACCCACTGCTCGAGGGCCGTGAGCGCGTCGAACTGGTTCGGGCCGGGACCACCGAAGCAGTGCCCCATCCCCGACACCATGAACAGCCGGAAGAAGTCCCGCGTCTTGTCGTAGCCGCCCATCGTCTTCGCGACGGCCTCGTAGTAAGCCGCCGTGTCCTGCGGCGGCACCACCGGATCCAGCCAGCCTCCGTACATCAGCAGCTTGCTCCCGCGCTTCTTGAACGCGGACAGATCGCGCGACACCGCGGGCAGGTCGGACAGGCGCTCCTCGGCGTAGGCGAGGTCGCGATCGTAGTCGAGCGTGCGGGCATCCCAGTTGGGATCGTGGAAGAGGAAGTACCGGAACAGGCCGATACGCGCCGGCTCGCCCGGGTCGGTCAGGTACTGCCGCCATCCGGCCAGCGCGGTGTCGCCGAAGCCCTCACTGCCACGGGGCCAGCCCGTGTAGATCTGCTCGCCGGTGCGTGGATTCTTCGCCCCCGCGTAGACCTTCCGGATGGCCTCCACTTGAGGCGCCGTCAGGCACGTCGCCTCGTCGGCGCCGGTCCCGCAGGCGAGCTTGGCCGGATCGAACGCACACTTCCGCGGGTCGCCGACCAGCCCGTCCTTCAAGCCATCGCCAGCGTCACACGCCTCGACCACGGCTTTGCTGACCGTCGCGAGCTTGGCTTGCGTCAGCAACGGCTTGCCGTCGGCGCCGTGCGTCGCCGTCCACGACCACATGAACCCGAACGCCTGCCGGATGCGGTTGTGCGCGGGGGCACCCGCAATCACGCCGTCGTAGTCCTCCGGGAAGCGCTGCACCTCGGACATCGCCTGGTGCCCTCCGGCCGAGCAGCCGACGAAGTACGACTTCTCGGCGAAGCGCCCCTGCGCGTTGCGGACGATCAGCTTGGCCGTGTCGGTCATCACGTGAATCGCGCGCCAGCCGTAATCGATGACCTTCTCCGGATGGCCCTGCCCGAACTTCATGTCGTCGCCGGTGTGCCCGGTGTCGGTGCTCGCGGTGGCGTAGCCTCGGCGCAGCGCCGCCGCCATCGCCCCGTAGGAGATCGAGCCCTGATACCCGCCGTTGCCGACGCCCTGGAACTTGCCGTTCCAGGCATCGACGGGGGGAATCCAGACCTCGAACCGGATCTCGGAGTCCCCGGTCGGCCTCGCGGTGGCCTCCACGCGGCAGAAGGCGGGCAGCGTCAGGGCGGCCTGCGCGCCGGGTGGCGTGAATGAGCCCGCCGCCACCATCGCGGCCGCGTGGACGGTGACGTCCGGGATCGTGAGCACGGCGAGGTTCTCGCACGGCGTCCCGGCCAGGGCCGCTGGCCTGGCGGCCTGCCCCATCAGCGGGATCGCCGCCACCAGCACACCCGCGAACATCCGGCGTCTCATGAGCGGCCTCCTGACGGGCGCGATTATACGCAGGATCGCGCTCGCCGCCGTCTCGCGGTCACCGCTCGCCGCCGCCATTCAGCGCCAGGCGCCGGATCGCCTGTGCCACGCCGGCCTCGTCGTGCGTCCCGGTCTCGCGCCAGCCGCGGTTTCTGAGCGCGTCCACGGCGTTGCCCATGACCACCGGCACGCCCGCGAACTCCAGCATCTCCAGGTCGTTGAGATTGTCGCCGATGGCCATCACCTGCCGCGGCTCGATCCCGAGCGCCGCCGCGCGCCACGCCAGGGCGTGCCCCTTGGTGGCCGTCGCCGCCGTCACGTCCACGAGCGAGAAATCCCGCCGCTCGTACTCCGTCCGGCACACCGACACGCCGGCCAGGCCCTGCATCGACGCGAAGACCTCGCGCATCGTCGCCACGTCGCCGTTGAACATCACCTGGATGGGATCCTCGGTGAGCGACGCCTCGAGGGGCGCCGCGTGGCCGATGAAGTGCCGGTGCCGCTCCCAGTAACCGCGCCGGTGCGGGTGGTCCCAGTCCATGCTCTCCGCCACGACATGGCCCTCGGCGTCGCGATCGAAGAGCACGGCGCTGTGGTGACGAAACTCGCGCGTGTGGTCGAGGATGCGCCGGGCGGCGTCGCGCGCGAGCAGACGCCGCGCGACCGTGCGGCCGTCCATCGTCCGCTCGATGGCGCCGTTCGAGACGATGAGCGTGACCGCATCGGGCAGGGTATCCGCGGCCGCGCGCGCGAAGGGGAAGCTCCGGCCCGTGACGAGCGTCACGTGCAGGCCGGCATCGAGCGCCGCCTGCACGGCGGCGATGTTCGCTTCGGGGATCCGTCCGCGACTGTCGAGCAGCGTGCCGTCGATGTCGATCGCGACCAGGCGGATGTCCATCACGATCATGGTACTGCGCCCGAGTCTTCGGTCCGCCTGAGCTGGATTGCCAGAGCAACCGGAGGGACAATGCGGCATGCGCATTGTCCCCACCTTCGTGCTCGTCCTGAGCCTGGCGGCAGCGCTGCAGGCCGACGACTGGCCGCACTGGCGCGGCCCATCCGCGTCGGGCGTGTCCGGCGAACGAGGCCTTCCCGAGAAATGGAGTGACACCGAGAACATCGCCTGGAAGGCGCCGGTCGACGGCCTCGGCATCTCGTCGCCCGTCGTGTGGGGCGACCGGGTCTTCGTCACCTCGCAACAGGGCCACGGCGTCGTGCAGGCGGGACCGCGGCTGATGCAGAGCGGCAACGCCGCCCAGGCCGGCGAGCGTCCTCTTGGCGCCGGCGCCACTCGCGGCGACGGCCGCGTCACCTTCCTGGTGAGCGCCTTCGACAGGAACACGGGCAAGCGCCTGTGGCGGTTCGACCTGCCGGCCGAGGGCCCCCTGCCCTCGGTGCACGACAAGCACAACCTGGCGTCGCCCAGCCCTGTCACCGACGGCCAGCGCGTGTATGCCTGGTTCGCCACGGGTCAGGTGGCGGCCGTCGACTTCTCCGGCAAGCTGGCGTGGAAGACGAACCTCGGCGCCACCTACGGACCGTTCGAGATCAACTGGGGCCACGGCAGCTCGCCCACCGTCTACCGCGACACGCTGATCCTCGTCTGCTACCACGAGACCCAGTCGTACCTGCTGGCGCTCGATGCCCGCACCGGGGCCGTGCGATGGAAAGTGGACGCCGCTCGGGGGGTCACCTCGTACAGCACGCCGCTGGTGGTGGAGGTGGGTGGCAGGGCCGAGATCGTCGTCAACTCCAGCGCGGGTGTGAGCGGTCACGACGCGGCCACCGGCGCCCGGTTGTGGCACATCGACGAACCGAACCGCTTCCCCATCCCGATGCCGCTCTTCCAGGACGGTCTCATTTTCACCAGCCGCGGCTACCGGAGCAGCCCGTTCCTGGCCGTCAGGCCCGGCGGCCGCGGCAACGTGGCCGGCACGCACGTGGCCTGGCGGGCACCCTCCGGCGCGCCGTACGTCTCGTCGCTGGTCTACTACGAAGGCCTCATCTACATGGTGGGTGATGTCGGCGTGCTCACCGTGATCGACGCCAGGAGCGGCACCCGCATCCACCAGGAACGCATCGGCGGCGTCTACAGTGCCTCGCCCGTCGCTGGCGACGGCAAGATCTACCTTCTCAGCGAGGACGGCGAGACCATCGTGGTGGCCGCGGGCCGCACGCCGCGCATCCTCGCGCGCAATCGGTTGAATGTTCGGCAGCTGGCCTCGCCAGCCGTGGCGGGCGGCCGGCTGTTCATCCGATCGGACGATGCGCTGTATGCGATCGGGAAGTGAAGGCGTGCCGGGATTCGATCAGCGGCGACCGGGCTTGCCTGCGGCTTTGGCTTCTTCGGCGCGCGCGCCGGCCAGGATGCCGGTCATCGCGTAGTTGCCTTCGTGGCACGCGTATTCGTAGATCAGGCCGTCCGTCTTCTTCAGGCGGATCATGAACGTGTACGGCCGCGTCCATGTCGCGGGATCGTCCACCGTGATCTCCCAGTTGATGAAGTCGGGGCTTACGCGGGTGTAGCGCTCGGTGAGCGTCACGTCCGGCGTCGAGCCCTGGAAGCCGTTGAGGTAGTTGGTGGTTTCGACCACCAGTGAATCGCCTTCCCATCGGCCGCGGGGGTCGCCGTGGAGCTGGCGCACCCGTGCCGGCAGATGCGGCTTCGCCGTCATCGGCACCACGCGCGCGTCGTGGATCATCTCCTGCAACAGCACGACCGTCTCGGGCGACTGGATGATCTGGACGTAGCTGTTGTAGTTCGCGCCCGTTCTCGGCGCGCCATACGAGATGCACCGCTCCGACAGCGGCCGGTCCTCCGGGCCATCGGCGGGGTCGCGCGTGGCGACGCGGGCGCGCGCCGCGGCACGCCGAGCCTCGGCCTCGGGGGTGAGCGGCGGGAACTGGCCATCCGGCGGGTCCGTGATGAGCGAGGTGCGGTGGTCCCACTCCCGGTCGGCCATCCAGAACTGGTTGTAGTTGCCGGTGGTCGGGTCGTAGGAGACCTGGTCGTACTTCCCCTTGTCCCTGGCGTCGAGCAGTTGCTGGACGAAGTTGCCGAAGACCGCGTCGCCGCCCTCATCGACGGCGGTGGCCGCGAGCGCCTTCAGCTCCTGGAGCTCGGCGTCGGTCAACGCCGTCTTGTCCTTCCACTGCCGCGGGCGCGTCATCGGCGTCACGCTGTTGTTGCCCCACACGCCCTGCAGGTCGGGACGCCCGTCGGGCGTGCGCGGGACCTGCCACCCGGCAGGAGCCGCGCTTTCGGGCGGGCCGGACGACTGGGCCGTCAGGGACACGACAGCCAGAGATGCGGCGGCCACCAGGGCCGCTCCGAGAAGCGCGCGCAGCGGTCTCATGCGGCGTAGTGTCGCCCATGGCCGATGCCCAGTCCAGTGCTATGCTCTGCCTCGACAACGGAGGTCTGGCGGAATGTTCCATGCGCCCCGGAAAGCCCTGGCCGCTGCGCTGCTGTTGACGGCCGGCGGGCCCCTCCTGGCCCACCATGCGTTCTCGTCGGAGTTCGACGCGAAGGCGCCCGTGACGCTGCGCGGGCCGGTGACGAAGGTCGAGTGGATCAACCCGCACGCCTGGATTCACCTGGACGTGAAGACGCCGGCCGGAGCCTCGGAGATCTGGATGGTCGAGGGTGGCACACCCAACACGCTCCAGCGCCGCGGCGTCACCCGCGACTCGCTCAAGATCGGCACCGTCATCGTCGTCCAGGGCTACAAGTCGAAGGACGGGACGCGCCGGGCCAACGGCCGCGACATCACGTTCCCGGACGGCCGGACGCTGTTCTTGGGATCGTCCGGCACGGGGGCGCCGCGCGACGGCCGCGATCCGAACGAACGGCCGAAACCCAAGGGACCGGGGCACTGACGGTGACGGCGCGCGTCGCGTGCGTCACACTGGCTGCCGGCGTGCTCGTGCTCGCCGGGTCGGCGTGCGGCCAGCCACCGCCCGAGGGCTACCGGGCGCCGCGCACGCCCGACGGCGCACCGGACCTGGCGGGCATCTGGCAGGCGAACAACACGGCGAACTGGGATCTCGAGGCGCACCCAGCGCGCCAGGGCCCCGTCTTCGCGCTGGGCGCCGCCTTCAGCGTGCCGCCCGGTCTCGGCGTCGTGGACGGGGACGGCACGATCCCGTACCTGCCAGACGCCCTCGCGAAGAAGAAAGCAAACGGCGAGAAGTGGATGGATCTCGACCCTGAGGTGAAATGCTTCATGCCGGGCATCCCGCGCGCGACCTACATGCCCTATCCGTTCCAGATCGTGCAGTCGGCCGACACCATCCTGATGACCTATGAGTTCGCGAGCGCCAGCCGCGTGGTGCGCATGAACAACAAGGAGCAGAGCCCGGCACCCGCGTGGATGGGGTGGTCCATCGGCCGATGGGAAGGCGAGACGCTGGTGATCGACGTGACCGACCACATGGAGGAGACCTGGTTCGACCGCGCGGGCAACCACCACAGCGATGCGCTGAAGGTCACCGAGCGCTACACGGCCGTGGACGCGAACACGCTGCAGTACGAGGCGCGGATCGAGGATCCCAAGGTGTTCACGCGCCCGTGGACGATCACCATGCCCCTGTACCGGCGCCGCGAGCCGAACATGCAGCTGATGGAATACAAGTGCGTGGAATTCGCGGAGGAGCTGATGTACGGCCACCTGCGCAAGCAGCCGCGGCCGGGGCGGAACTGAACGACAGGCGGCGGCCCTCTCGACTTCAGTCTCTTCGTGGCTTCGTGGTTTCTTTTTCGCGTGGCCCGTCGGCTAGCATGTCGGCATGCGTTCGACCTGCCTCACGCTCGCCGTCGTTGGCTGGGCCTCGCTGACGTTCTCGGCCCAGCCGCCCGTCCCGCTGCGCACCCTGCGCGTGGACTACTTCCACACGGGCGGCACGGCCCCCGAGACCTTTGCGCTGGACGAAGTGGTCCTCGAGCCGGCGCCCTGGCCGGGACCGCCGGGGCCCACCGACGACCTGTTGCGGTACGGCGCGTACGGGTTCGACGTGCGCGACGCGGCGTCGAAGGCGCTCGTCTACTCCGCCGGCTTCGGATCCATCTACGACGAGTGGCTGTCCACCGAAGAAGCGACGTCGATGGCGAAGACGTTCCACGAATCCCTGCGCTTCCCCGCGCCCGCCGCGCCCGTTGTTGTCAGCGTCCGCAAGCGCGGCGCCGGCAACCAGTGGGCGGACGTGTGGTCGGTGACCGTAGACCCGAAGGACATGTTCGTGAACACGGCGGCGCCCGAGCCGAATCCCGGCCCGGTCATCGCGATCGAGCGCAACGGCGATTCCGCGCGCACGGTGGACCTGCTGCTCGTCGGCGACGGATACACCGCGGCCGAGCGCGGCAAGTTCGAGGCTGACGCGCGGCGGCTGGTGAACGTCCTCTTCGCCACCTCGCCCTTCAAGGAACGCCGCACCGACTTCAACGTGTGGGGACTGGCCCCGGCCGCGCGCGAGTCGGGCATCTCGCGGCCGTCACAGAACATCCATCGACACTCGCCCGTGGCCGCCACCTACGACGCGTTCGGGTCCGAGCGCTACGTGCTGACGTTCGACAACAAGGCCTTCCGCCGCGTGATCTCGTATGCGCCCTACGACGTGGTGGAGATCGTCACCAACACGCGCACCTATGGCGGCGGGGGGATCTACAACCTGTACAGCACCGTCTCGGCCGACAACGCGTTCTCGCCCTACGTCTTCGTCCACGAGTTCGCGCACCACTTCGCGGCGCTGGCCGACGAGTACTACACCTCCCCGGTGGCCTACCTGCCTGCGGCCGCGCGCGAGGAGCCGTGGGAGCCGAACATCACGGCCACACCGGCGGCGCCGAAGTGGAAGGACCTGGTCGAGTCGGGTACGCCGCTTCCCACGCCCTGGGGCAAGCAGGACTACGAGGCCCGCTCGCGCGCCGCGCAGGCCAGGCGCGCGGAGATTCGAAAGCAGAACCGCCCCGAGGCCGACATGGAGGCCCTCTTCCAGGAAGAGCGGCAGATGGACCAGCGGCAGTTCCCGGTCGAGAAGTACGTCGGCAAGGTGGGCGCCTTCGAGGGCGCGCGCTACGAGGCACAGGGTTTCTACCGGCCCGAGGTCGACTGCATCATGTTCACGCGCAGCGAGGATTTCTGCGAGGTCTGCCGCCGCGCCATCTCGCGGGTGATCGATACATACGTGCGGTAGTTACGGGAACACGAAGGGCACGGAAGGGCACGAAGGACGGCACGAAGAAACACAACAAACGGCACGGGCGCCACAGCCGAAACCCGTGTCCCAATACCTGTCCCATGTATTCTTCGTGAATTCCTTCGTGTCCTTCGTGTTCCCGTGACAATGCTATCCTCACCCGATGAAATGGCTGGTGAAGGAAGAGCCGGCGAACTACCCGTTCTCGCAGTTCGTGAAGGACGGCAGGACCGTGTGGTCGGGGGTGAAGAACCCGGTCGCGCAGAAGAACCTCCGCGGCATGAAGCCGGGCGACCGCGTCTTCTACTACCACACCGGTAACGAGAAGGCCGTGATCGGGATAGCGAAGGTGGCCAGCGCGCCGCGGCCGGATCCGGCCGATAAGGACGGCAAGCTGCACGTCGTGGATCTGGTGCCCGAGAAAGCGCTGAAGCGGCCCGTGACGCTGGCCGAGGTGAAGGCGGTGAAGGGCTTCGCCGATTTCCCGCTGGTGCGGCTGCCGCGCCTGTCGGTGATGCCGGTCACTGACGAGCAGTGGGACTGGATCGAGAAGAACGGCTCGGGCGCGTAAGACCGGCCGGCGCCGGGCGAACCCGACTCCCGACTCCCGACTCCCGTCGCGATTCAGTCCCGGCGCAACTCGCTCCCGTCGCGATTCGCCGTCCCGACTCGATTCACCAGGACCTTGTCGATTCGCCGGCCGTCCATGTCCACGACCTCGAAGCGCATCCCGCCCCACTCGAACTGATCCGCCGTTGCCGGCACCCGCCCGAGGCGCGCCATCACGAACCCGCCCAGCGTGTGATAGGCGCCGGCCTCCTCTTCGGGCAGGTCGGGAAGGCCCAGCATCTCGGTCGCCTCCTCCATTGAAACCGCTCCGTCCACGAGGAACGAGCCGTCGGCGCGTTTGACGAACTGCCCCACGGCCTCGCTGGCGCTCGCCGGCAGGTGGCCCACCAGCGCTTCGAGCAGATCGGTCACCGTCACCAGGCCCTCGACCGCGCCGAACTCGTCCATCACGAGCGCGACGTGCCTGTGCGCCTTCCGGAACGACTCGAGCAGCTTGAGCGCTGGCATCGAGTCGGGTACGAAAATGGCGTCTCGCGTGAGGCTGCGGAGATCGATGGGCTTGCCCTGCGTGGCCACGGGCAGCAGTTCCGCGGCCCACACGATACCCAGGACGTTGTCCAGGTGGCCGCTGCAGACGACGAACTGCGTGTGGCTGTGGGAGGTCAGGAACTCGCGCAGCTCGTCCGGCGACGCGTCCACGTCCACCCACTCGATGTCGAGCCGGGGCGTCATGATGGACGCCACGCGCTGCTCGCCCAGCTGCAGCACGCGCTGGACGATATTCTCCTCGGTTTCCGCAATCGCGCCGCTGGCCGCACCCTGGCTGATCACGGCACGGATCTCGTCTTCCGTGAGGTGCGGGTCCGCCTGCTGCTTGATGCCGAAAACCCTCAGCACGAGGTTCGTGGTGCCCGTCAGGATGGCCACCACCGGGCGGCCGAATGCCGCCAGCGTCATCATGGGGCGCGAAATCCAGGCCGCGATCGTCTCAGGGGCCGTCAGCGCGATGTTCTTGGGCACCAGCTCGCCGACGATGAGTGAGAAGAACGTAATGCCCGCGACCACCACGCTGAGGGCGATGCCCTCGGCGTAGGGCGCCAGCATCGGGATGTCGCCGACCTGGACGGCCAGCTTCTCGGCGAGTGTGGCACCTCCGTACGCGCCGGCGAGGATGCCCACCAGGGTGATCCCCACCTGCACCGTGGACAGGAACTGCGCCGGGTTGTTGGCGAGGTCCAGGGCGGCGCGGGCCCGGGCGTCGCCTTCCTCTGCGCGCTGCTTCAACCGCACTTTGCGGGCCGCAACCACAGCAATCTCCGACATGGCGAAGACGCCGTTGGCGAGGAGGAGGAGGAAGATGACGATGATTTCGGTAGCGATGCGCCATTTTACCCGGAGGTTCGAGGCACGGGAGTGCAAAGCACGGAGGTTCGAAGCACCGGGGTTCAAAGCGCGGGGGTTCAGCCGGTCGGGGCGGAAAAGCCACCACTCGAGCCTGCCGGGCGAACCGCAGACGGCGCGGGCCGTCTACCCTCACCGAACCATGCTGACGTTCGCGAACCTCCGGAAGTGCTATGGCAGCCTGACCGCGGTGGACAACCTCTCCCTCTCGGTGCGCCGGGGGGAAGTGTTCGGGCTGCTCGGACCCAACGGCGCCGGGAAGAGCACGGCGGTGGGCCTGGCCGTCGGGCTGCTGGAACCGGACGCCGGCCAGGTGGTCATCGAGGGCCTGGGCGCCCCCACCGATCGACGCGTGCGGGCGCGCCTCGGGGTGGCCCCCCAGGGACTGGCCATCTATGACCTGCTGTCCGGTTACGAGAACCTGCGCTTCTTCGGCCAGGTCTACGGGATCACGGGCGCCGCGCTCGACCGGCGCGTGGCTGCGTGCCTCGCGTTCGTCGGACTCTCCGATCGCGCGCGGGAGCAGGCGGGGACGTACTCGGGCGGCATGAAGCGCCGGCTGAACCTGGCCGCGGCCCTGGTGCACGAGCCCGATCTGCTGCTGCTGGACGAGCCCACCGTGGGCGTCGATCCCCAGTCGCGCAACGCCATCTTCGACAACATCGAGGCCCTCAACCGCGACGGCCGGACCGTCATCTACACCACGCACTACATGGAGGAGGCCGAGCGGCTGTGCGACCGCATTGCCATCGTCGAACGTGGCCGGCTGCTCGCGCTCGGCACCCTCGACGAGCTGCTGGCCGCGCACGGAGGCCCGCCCACGCTGGTCGTCAACACGACGAACGGCGAGAGCCGCCTGCAGACCTCCGACCCGCTGGCCGAGCTGAACCGGCTGGCGGCCAGCACCACCGTCCACGACTTCCACGTCGAGCGGCCCACGCTCGAGC
Source organism: Vicinamibacterales bacterium (assembly GCA_036795065.1). Lineage (GTDB taxonomy): Bacteria > Acidobacteriota > Vicinamibacteria > Vicinamibacterales > UBA2999 > VFZN01. The sequence continues at coordinate 22,054 of DAIRFN010000012.1, read as the reverse complement.
AGGTCTTCCTCCACCTGACCGGCCGATCCCTGAGGGACTGACGATGACACCTGTGCTTGCGCTGGCGCTGAAGGATCTCCGCGTGCTCTCGCGCGTGCGGATGGCGTTCTTCTTCACCCTAATCTTCCCCGTCATCGTCGCGGTCATGTTCGGTTACGCGTTCAGCGGCCCGGGCGACGGCGAGACCAACGCCATCCACGTGGCCCTCGTGGACGAGGATGCCACCGACGGGTCGCGCGCGTTCGTGAAGCGCCTGCAGGACTCCGGGCAGTTCGAGCTGACGCCGATGCCCCGAGCCGAGGCCGAAACCGCGGTGCGGCTGGGACAGCGCGCCGCGTTCCTCGTCGTCAAGCCGGGCTTCGGGGAGCGGTCGGCGCGAATGTTCTATGGCGACCCGCGCGAGATCGAGGTGGGCGCCGACCCGTCGCGCAAGGCCGAATCGGGGATGATCGAAGGGCTGCTGATGAAGGCCGCCGCCGAGGACATGCAGCGGACGTTATCGGACCCGAAGGCCTCGAGCGACATGGTAGACCGGGCGCTCGGCGACCTCCGCAACGACCCGGGCGCGCCCCCGGAGCTCACGCGCTTCCTGGGCGAGCTGAAGTCATTCGTCGGGTCGCCCGCCACGCAACAGCCTGGCGGCGCGGGTGGCCCGCAGTGGCAGCCCTTGAAGATCAGCAGCGCGGCGGTGGCGCGCGAGCGGCGCGGGCCGCAGAACCCGTTCGACATCACGTTCCCGCAAGGCGTGCTCTGGGGCCTCATCGGCTGCGTGATGTCGTTCGGCCTCAGCCTCGTCAGCGAGCGGACGCGCGGCACCTTCATGCGGCTGGCGATGTCGCCTCTCGCGCGCGCGCAGATCCTGGGCGGCAAGGCGCTGGCGTGTGTCGTATCGATGGTGGCCGTGCAGGTGCTGCTCTATCTCCTCGGGTACTTTGCCTTCGGCGTCCGGCCGGGCTCGTGGCCCCTGCTCGTGCTGGCGTCACTCTCGGCCACCGTTGCCTTCTGCGGCTTCATGATGCTCGTGGCCACGCTCGGCAAGACCGAGCAGGCCGCGTCGGGCACGGCGTGGGCCATCATGATGCCGCTCTCCATGATCGGCGGCGGCATGGTCCCGCAGTTCCTGATGCCAGAGTGGATGTCCACGCTCGGCAACGTCAGCCCCGTCAAGTGGGCCATCCGGGCCATCGAGGGCGCGCTCTGGCGCGAGTTCACGCTGACCGAGATGCTGCTCCCCTGCACCATCCTGATCATCGTCGGCCTGGCCTGCTTCGCCATCGGCACCCGGCGCCTGCAGGTGACGTGAGAAAAGACTCGTGACCTTCGTGACCTTCGTGGTCTCGTGATCCCGTTTCTCCTATACTCGCCTGATGCGATCGGTCATCGGTATCGTGGGAGTCCTCGCTGTGGGCTTCTGGGGCGCACTCGGCGCGCAGGCGAAGCCGTCGCTCGAGCCCGCGGACTTCTACAGGCTCCAGTCGGTCGGCGACGTGCAGCTCTCGCCTGCGGGGACCGACCTGGCCTATTCGGTCGTGTCGAGTGCGGGACCCGGACGTCCCACCAGCAGCACGTGGCTGCGCGACATGACCACCGGCGAGGCGGTCCAGCTCGAGAGCGGCTCCGGCGCCCGCTGGTCGCCCGATGGCCAGTGGATTGCCTACTTCGGCCGCACCGCCGAAGGCACCGGCCTGGTGGTGGCCACTCGCCGAGGCGAGACGCCACGCCTCATCGCGCCCGTTGGCACGACGAACCACCCGCTGCCGTCCTCGGGCGAGCGCGTGGCCTGGTCGCCCGACGGGCGGTACCTCGCGTTCGTCTCGGCCACCGACGGCCCGGAGTCGGACGATGCCAACGGCGACCCGATGGTGATCACGCGCTACCTGTTCAAGCCGACGGCGACCGAGGGCCTCACCCGCTTCAACGACAACAGGCGCGTGCACATCTTCGTGGCCGACGTCGCCACTCGCCAGGCGCGTCAGCTGACCGCCGGCTCCTACTACGAGCACTCCATCGACTGGTCGCCGAAAGGCGACCAGATCCTGTTCGTCTCGAACCGCGAGACGCATCCAGACAAGACGTTCAACTACGACCTCTTCACCGTTGCCGTGCAGGACGGCGCGGTGACGCGGCTGACCGCCACGAAGAGCGCGGAGTACTATCCTGTGTGGTCGCCCGATGGTACGCGCATCGCGTTTGCCGGCACCACGCGCGACCTCACGTCATCCGAGACGACGATGGAGGACACACACGTGTGGGTGGTGCGGGCCGACGGCTCCGACCGGGTGGAGGTGGGCAAGGGCATCGACAACCGCCAGGGCGCGCCGCAGTGGTCGGCGGACGGCCGGCAGCTGTACTTCACGGTGCAGGAGCGGGGGAACGTGAAGCTGGTGGCGATGGATTCGCCGACCGGTGACCGGAGGAGCGACTCGACCGGGAGGGACTCGCGCGCGGTCGGGAGGGCGTCGGCGACGGGACCCGGGACGAGCGTCACGGCCGTCGTCGGCGAACGCGGCGGCGTGGGCGCCTTCTCGGTTGCGAAGGGCCGCGTGGCCTATACGTTTTCGGGACCGGGCTCTCCAGCGGAGCTCTTCGTCGTCGATGTCGCCGGGGCTCGAGCCCCGGCGCCTCATCCAGGCACGGCCCTCACGACGCTGAACCAGGCGCTGCTCGGCGCGCGGCGGCTCGCCGAGGTGGAAGCGTTCACCTTCAGGAACGAGGGCCTGGACCTCGAAGCCTTCCTCACGAAGCCCGCGGGGGCGGCGGGCGCGACACCGGCGAGCGTGCCCCTCGTCGTGATGATCCACGGCGGCCCCCATGGCCAGCAGGGGCCGGCGTTCAACCAGAAGGCACAGGTGTATGCGGGGCTCGGCTGGGCCACGCTGATGGTGAATTACCGTGGCTCCACGGGTTACGGCCAGGCGCACGCCGATGCCATCTTCCGGGACCAGAACGGCGCCGAAGCGCGCGACGTCGTGGCCGGCGTGGACGCGGCGCTGGCCAAGTATCCCTGGCTGGACGGCACCCGCATGGGCATCGAAGGCGGCAGCTACGGCGGGCAGCTCGCCAACTGGATTGTCACGCGCACGCCGCGCTTCAAGGCGGCCATTCCCAGCGCCGGCATCTCGAACCTGGTCACGCAGAACTATCTCGCGTACTACCACGATTACCTCGCCGTGGAGTACGGCGGCTTCCCCCACCAGCGCGCCCGGAACGACGCCGAGGAGCGGCGCATCATCGACATGCTGTGGGAGCGCTCGGCCATCCGCTATGCGGACCAGGTGAAGACCCCGGTGCTGTTCCTGCACGGCGAGAACGACAACGACGTGCCCATCGAAGAGGCCGAGCAGTTCTACATCGCGCTCCACGACGTGGGCGTCGAGACGATGATGGTCCGCTACCCCCGCGAGGGTCACGGCCTGCGCGAGACCAGGCACGTGGTGGACGCGCTCGAAAGGTCCATCGCCTGGTACAGGAAGCACGGCCTGTGAGCAAGTGAGACCACGAAGGCTCGACGAACACGAAGACCTCGCGAAGTCAATCGCGCAAGAAGACCTGAGACACTTCGTGCACTTCGTGGTTCCTTCGTGTCTTCGTGGTTTCTTTTCTCGCGCGGCAGTTTGACTAGGTATCATCGGTTGATGCTGAAGCGCCAGACCGAAGGGTCCGTGATCTGCACGTCGTGCGGCGTGCTGGTCGGGGTGAAAGACGACACCTGCTACAACTGCGGCCGGCGCAATCCCGGGCTGTGGGGCTATGGGCCGGCGCTCAGGCGCCTCGGTCACGACCTCGGCTTCGTCCCCATCGTGATGGGCGGGACCATCACCTTGTACGCGATTGCGCTGCTGCTGTCGGGCACGAACATCCAGGGATTCCTGTCGCCCAGTACCGAGATCCTGTTCCTGCTCGGCGCGAGCGGCGCGGTGCCCGTGTTCACGTTCGATCGCTGGTGGACGGTCCTCACCGCCGGCTGGCTGCACGCGGGCGTGCTCCACATCGTGTTCAACGTGATGTGGATCCGGCAGCTGGCGCCCGCGGTGGCGGATCTCTACGGCGCGGGGCGCATGGTCATCATCTATACCGCCTCCGGGGTGGCGGGCTTCACCGCCAGCTCGGTGGCGGGGCTCTACCTGGCCGGCATCCCGGTCATCGGCGGCGCGCTGTTCTCGGTGGGGGCCTCGGCGCCCATCTTCGGCCTCCTGGGCGCGCTCGTCCATTACGGCCGTCGCACGGGCCATAGTCACGCGGGGCAGGCCGGCCTGCAATACGCCCTGTTCCTCGGCATCTTCGGGCTCATCTTCCCCGGCGTGGACAACTGGGCGCACGCGGGCGGGTTCGCCGGCGGCTACCTCGCCTCATTGGTGCTCGACCCGTTGACGAAGGAGCGCATCGACCACCTGGCGCTGGCCCTCGGCTGCCTGGTCCTCACCCTCGTCGCGCTCATCGCCTCATTCGTCACTGCCCTGCCCGTCCTCATGCAGTAGCTCCGGATTCCGGCCCGGATACCGGATACCGGATACCGCTCCTCGATTCGGTTTCACGAATCCCCACTCCACGCGATTGAAGCGTGCGGGAAAGCGCGCGGCTGCGTAACGGATGGTCAGTGACGGTCACGGTGCGCCGCCGGCATCCGTCCCCTTCCAACGCTGCTCGTCCCAGTGGCGCCGTGGGACGAGCGGCCGCCGGGCGTGACGAGGCGGGGCACTGGAATTGCTCTCTCCGCGACCGAACCGCGTCTTGCGGCTCTCCCCCGCCGTGCCCACACGCGGCGGGCCGGATTTTCCTGTCAGGAGGTTCTCGAATGAAGCGTTGGACCAACCTCGTCTGGGCGCTCGTGGCGGTGCTCGGGCTCTCGGCCGCGCCGGCATTTGCCCAGGGCGGCGGCGCCAGTTCCACGGGCAGCATCAGTGGTGAAGTGAAGGACGCGCAGGGCGGCGTGCTGCCCGGCGTCACCGTCACGGCCACGAGCCCGGCACAGATCGGCCAGCTCACGGTCGTGACCAACGAAGCCGGCGTGTACCGCTTCCCGGCCGTCCCCCCGGGCGAGTACCGGGTCAGCTACGAGCTCGCCGGATTCCAGACCGCGGTCCGTGAAGGCCTGCGCATCACGCTGGGCTTCAACGCCCAGGTGAACATCACCCTCAACGTGGCGACGCTGCAGGAGACGGTGACGGTGAGCGGCGAGTCGCCGGTCATCGACACCTCGGCCACGCGCGTGCAGACCAACTACGACCAGCAGATGCTGTCGTCCATTCCGAACGCGCGCGACATGTGGTCGCTGCTGGCCACGACGCCGTCCGTGACGCTGAACCGCGTGGACGTCGGCGGCTCGACGATGGGCACGCAGACCACCTACTTCTCGTACGGCTACTCGGGCCAGAACCGTCCGCTGGTGGAAGGCATCAACACCACCGAGGGCACATCGGCGGCCGGCTTCTACCTGGACTACGGATCGTTCGAGGAAGTGTTCATCGGCGCGGCGGGCAACTCCGCCGAGATGCCGAACCCCGGTGTGCTCACGCAGTTCGTGAGCAAGAGCGGCGCGAACACGCCGAGCGTCAGCGTCTACTACGATTTCGAGACCGAGGACATCCAGGGCCGGAACCTCGACGCCGACCAGATTCGGCCGTCGCCGGGCGCCATCATCAACGACGACGGCAACCGCCTGGCGTCGTACAACAACCTCAACGTGGATGTGGGCGGTCCTATCGTCAAGGACAAGGTGTGGGGCTATTTCGCGTACCTGAACCAGCGCAACTCGGTGGCGGCGCCGCCATCGGGCAGCTTCCTGGACGGTACGCCTTTCGACACCAAGCTGTTCAACTACACCGGCAAGGGCACCTACCAGCTGAACCAGAACAACAAGTTCATCGGCTACCTGCAGCACGGCACCAAACAGCAGCCCAACCGCACGGACAGCAGCAACCGCCTCGGCGCGCCCGTGCACATCACCGCGGACTCCACGGTGCTGCAGGACTCACCGAGCTGGGTGTACAAGGGCGAGTGGAACGGCACGATCAACCAGAACATGTTCGCCGAGGTGCGCGCCGGGCAGTTCGGCTACAACTTCGGTCTGGACAGCAACACGACCGACACGCGGTACGAGTCGCTGACGACCAACCAGATCCTGGGCGGCGGGCGTGACTGGGAGCTGCGCCGGCGGCGCAACCAGTACACGGGCGCCCTCAGCTACTTCAAGGACAACTTCCTGGGCGGCTCGCACAACTTCAAGGTAGGCGGGGAGTATCTGGACGAGAAGGGCGAGACCCTGTGGAACCAGGCCTACGCCGACAACGTGATTCACTTCGTCAACGGCGATCTGTCGAACGGCCCGCTGGGCACGACGCCCGCCTCGGTGCGGCTCTACAACAACGCCGACAGCTGGAGCGCGCTGGCATCCACGTCGATCTTCGTCACCGACACGTGGCAGATCGATCGGCTCACGCTCAACGTCGGGGCGCGCTTCGACCGGTACCGTGTGTGGCTGCCGGAGCAGTCGCTGGCCAGTGGCCGGTTCGTGCCGGCCCCGCTGCAGTTCTCGGAGGTGTCCGAGGTCATCGCCTTCAACCACATCGTCCCGCGCCTCGGTGCGACCTACGATCTCGGCGGCGACGGCAAGACGGTGCTGAAGGCCAACTGGGGCCGCTTCTACTTCAACACCGGGGTGAACCTGGCCGACTCGGTCAACCCGAACACCGCGAACCAGTACGCCGACTACACGTGGAGCGACGTCAACGGCGACCGCGTCTACCAGGAGGGCGAGGAGCGCGTGCTGGAGACGCGCTTCGGCGGCGTGGCCAATGCGCGCGTGGACCCGGACCTCAACAATGCGTACACGGACGAGACGTCGTTCTTCCTCGAGCGCGCGGTCCTGAGCGACCTCGGCGTCCGGGTGGGCTATGTCTACAAGAAGGACAACGATGGCTGGCAGCAGGTCAACGAGCTGCGTCCCTTCGACGCCTTCAACGTGCCCGTCACGGTGGTGGACCCCGGCGCCGACAACGTGTACGGCAACGGCGACGACCGCTCCATTTCGGCGTTCAACCTCGATAGCACGTCGCGGGGCTCGAGCCAGGTGACGACCAACATCCCCGGCTACGAGGGCGACTACAAGACGCTGGAGTTCTCGGCCAACAAGCGCTACGGCAACCGCTGGTCGATGGTGGCGTCCTACTCGTACACGTGGACCGAAGAGTACGGCAACCTGTACTTCAACAACCGGTTCGCAACCGCCGTGAGCCAGTTCTCGTTCTTCGGCAGCTACCCGACGAACCCGAACGAGAAGACGCTGAACGAGTTCACCAATTGGAACGCGAAGTTCAGCGGCACGGTGGACGCGGGCTGGGGCCTCCGGGTGACGCCGGTGCTGAAGGTGCAGAGCGGTGCCCCGTATGGCCGCTTCTTCGTGACCCGGCCGGGTGAGCTCAACTACGGCAACCAGATCATCCTCGCCGAGCCCATCGGCACACGCCGTCAGGACACGGTGTCGGTGTTCGATGTCCGGGTCGAGAAGCAGCTCACCTTCGCGAACCGGGCGCGCGTGGGCCTGTTCTTCGACCTCTACAACGCGCTGAACGCGAACACGGCGATCAACGTGAACTGGCGCTCGGGCGCCTCCTTCGAGAAGGCGACGACGGTGCTGCCGCCGCGCATCGCGAAGTTCGGCGTGAAGTTCAACTGGTAGGCACGGAGGTTCAAAGCACGGACGTGCAAAGCACGGGCGTTCGACGCACGTAGGTTCACGGCCTCCGGCGGGTTGGTCCTGCCGGAGGCCGTTGCTGTCAGGGTTCTCGCGCGGGCGGCTAGCGGGCGGCTGCCACGGTGTCGGCCGGCTCGGCGTGCGGGTGGAACTGCTGGTCGAAGAACGTGACCTCGCCGGTCTCCACCGAGTACATCCCTCCAACAATGCCGACCTTGCCCTCGTTGAACAGGTGCTCGAGGATCGGGCTGCGGTCGAGGATGGCGTGCATCTGGTGGCGCGTATTCTCGACCGCCACCTGCTCGACGAACTCGTCCGGGGGCAGCCCGGCGCCCGCTCTCTCCACTTCATAAACCGCGGGGCCGATCTTGCCGAGCAGGCCCGTCAGGTGGCCGAGCTGCACGTGGCTGCAGGCACCCTTGACCGCGCCGCAACGGGTGTGGCCCAGCACCACGATGAGCTTCGCCCCGGCCACGTGGCAGGCGAACTCCATGCTGCCGAGGATGTCCTCGTTGAGGACGTTACCCGCGACGCGGACGCTGAAGATGTCGCCCAGCCCCTGGTCGAAGATGAGCTCCGCGCTGGTCCGCGAGTCGATGCAGCTCAGGATGATGGCGAACGGGTGCTGCCCTTCCGAAGTCTCGTTCACCTGTTGCAGCAGGTTGCGGTTGTACCGGAGGTTGCTGACGAACCGCCGGTTGCCTTCCTGCAGGATCTCGAATGCCCTCTCCGGGGTCAGGTCTTGCTGGATCTCCTTCGTCTGTGTGCGCATGTCGTCCTCGTCTGGCTGAAGTGCGTCGTTCGGCACCCTGTTATCTTCGTCCGTTTCCGGGTCGTCGTCCGCGGCTTTTCTTCCTTCACCGCGGGCCCTGGCTCGCTAGGCCGCCTGCCGCGCCCCCCGCTTGCGCTCGCGGCGAATCAGGCGCTGCACGCGGCGCATGGAGTCGTTCTCCCGGCGCAGCGCGTCGAGCCCGTGGATGGTGAGGTCGATGTTCACCAGCTTCGCGCGCTGTTCGAAGTCCTTCAGGATCTCGTAGACGTCGTAGTCGATGTTCACCGACCGCGTGGCATCGATCTCCACGCGCGTACCTGGCGGGATGGCGTTCAGCGTCCGCATGATCGTGGCGCGGTTGAGGAACGAGACGTCCTCGGACAGCGCCAGGCGCACGACCTCGCCGGGCTTGTGGGGCTTCGTGTCCACGAAGTACGGGTTGCGGTAGTTGGTCAGCAGGATGAAGAAGACCGCCACCGCCATCCCCAGGCCGATGCCCACGAGCAGATCGGTCACCAGGATCCCGACGATGGTGACGACGAACGGGATGAACTGGTAGGGGCCGAGCTTGTACATCGAGGCGAAGAGGGCCGGCTTCGCCAGCTTGTAGCCCACCACGAGCAGGATGGCCGCCAGGGTGGCCAACGGGATGAGGTTCAGCACGGCCGGCGCGGCGATGACGGCTGCGAGCAGCAGCCCGCCGTGCAGGATGGCCGACAGCTTCGTGCGGCCGCCCGACTGGATGTTGGCCGAGCTGCGCACGATGACCTGCGTGATCGGCAGCCCGCCGATGAGCCCCGAGACGATGTTCCCGAGGCCCTGCGCCTTCAATTCGCGGTCTGTCGGAGTGACGCGCTTCAAGGGGTCGAGCCGGTCGGTGGCCTCGACGCAGAGCAGCGTCTCGATGCTGGCGACGACCGCGAGCGTGATCGCGGTCGTATAGACCGCCGGATTCGCCAGTTGCGAGAAGTCGGGCAGCGTGAACAGTGACAGGAACCCCTGGACCCCCTCGGCCACCGGGATCTGGACCAGGTGCGTGGAGGCGATGGCCATCGACGGCAGGGCGGCCTTGAACACCTCGTTCAGCGCGATGCCCAGGGCCACCGCCACGAGCGGCCCCTGGATCCAGAGCGAGGCCTTCATCCGCCGGACCGCCGGCTGCTCCCACAGGACGAGCACGGCCAGCGAGACCAGGGCCACGAGCAGCGCACCCGGCTGGATGAGCCCGAGCATGGCAGCGAGCGCGGAGAACGTGTTGTCGCCCCCCGCCTGCGCGAACGCCAGGCTGCCGGAGGGATCTGCGTCGTATCCGACGGCATGGGGCAGTTGCTTGAGGATGATGGTGAGGCCGATGCCCGTCAGCATCCCCTTGATGACCGAGGACGGGAAGTAATACCCGATGACGCCCGCGCGCGCAAAGCCGAGCGCGACCTGGATGATTCCGGCCAGCACCACCGCCAGCAGGAAGGTCTCCCAGGCCCCGAGGGTCGTGATGGCGGTGAGGACAATGACCGCCAGCCCGGCGGCCGGCCCGCTGACGCCCAGGGCCGATCCGCTGGCCGCCCCCACCACGATGCCGCCGACGACGCCGGCAATGATGCCCGAGAAGAGCGGCGCGCCCGACGCGAGCGCGATCCCCAGGCAGAGCGGTGTCGCCACGAGGAACACGACAACGGCGGCGGGCAGATCGGACCGGAGGCTGTCGGGAAACGTGATGTGTCGCATGCGCAGTGCTCCTTGTTGCTTCGAACGTGCGGCACTGACGGTAGCAACGCCGGCGCCGTCGGGACCATTACAAAATGTCGGAGGAACGCTTCGGCATTTTCAATGAAACCCCGGGGGACGTATCGGCGTCCTTCACCTCTCGGTCCCGTCATTTGGCTGTGTCAGCGGATCTGCCGGCTCGAAGAGCCTGGTCCCCCCGATCAACGCGTGGGTCCGCCTACGGCCGCAAGGCCGGGGGCCGCGACGGGGGGCCTACGGTGCGGTGGGAGCGCGCGCGGGCAGGCGACCGTTGGCCTGCTCGTCTTCCAGCCACGCGGCAATCTGCTCGCGTGTCCAGCGATGGTCGTCGTTCAGGTGTACGAGGATGGAGGCCAGGGTGAGTGTCTTACGGCAGCCCGGCGCCGGGCACCGCCGGATGCTGCCCTCGAGGCAATCGAAGAACCAGTCGAGGTCTTTCGTCGGGCGCGTGCCGTCGGGGTTGTCGGGCAGCCGGTACATGCCCTCGTAGGCCGCGCCGAGCGCGCAGGAAGCGTTGCGGCCCTTGAAGTAGTCGCCGAAGGCCTGGTCGTGCCGCCGGGCCGCGCCCGCGCGGATGAACGCCGCCAGTTCCTTCTCGCCGTGAGGCTCGCGCTCGGACACCTCGGCCCCCAGGGTAATCTAGAATCCCTTCCCCAGCCTCTCCTGCAGCTTCTCCCGGTAGCCGCGGCTGAGCGTGAGGCGCGTGCCGTTGTGCAGCACCACCACGTACTCGCCGTTGAACCACGGCTGCAGTTCCTTGATCCGATCGGTGTTGACGATGCGCGAGCGATGGATGCGCACGAAGCGCTGCCCGTCGAGTCGCCCTTCCATGTTGTTCATCGTCTCGCGGAAGAGGTGCGAGTCGCTCGCGAGATGGAGCCGCACGTAGTTGCCGGCCGCCTCCACCCATTCGATATCGTCGGTGCGCAGGAAGAACACGCGCCCGCCCGACTTCACGACCAGGCGATCCATCTTCTGGGGCTCCGGCTTGATGTCCTGCACCAGCGCCATCAGGCGCCGTCCGAGGTCGCCGGCGCGGCGGCGCTCGACGTGCGCGCGCGCGTGCTGCAGGGTCTGCTGGAAGCGGTCCCGGCCGAACGGTTTCAACAGGTAGTCGATGGCATGCACCTCGAACGCCTTCAGCGCGTACTCGTCGTAGGCCGTGACGAACACCACGGCTGGCATGCGCTCGGCGCCCACGTGCTCGATGACGCGGAAGCCGTCGCAGGCCGGCATCTGGACATCGAGGAAGACCAGGTCGGGTTGTTGCTGCTGGATGGCCGAGATGGCCTGTGACCCGTCGGCGCACTCGCCGATGAGCTCGATGTCCTTCTCCTGCCCCAGCAGGCTGACCAGGCGCTCGCGCGCCATCGGCTCGTCGTCCACCACCACGGTTCGGATCTTGTTCACGCAGCCCCCTCTACGGCCTGCACCCCCACCACGTCCTCGGCCACTTCCTCGGCGACTTCCGCCAGCGGTACGGCAATCAACACCAGCAGCCCGCCTTCGGCCGGCTGCCGGAATTCAAAGCGGTGGAGCTGTCCATAAAGGTGCTCCAGCCGCGCACGCGTGTTCGAGAGCCCGACGCCCCGGTTGAAGTCGGACAACCGGGCCGCCGACATCCCCACCCCGTTGTCCTGCACCCGCAGTTCCAGCATCCCGCTGATCCGGCGCGACCGGATGGTGATGGTGCCGGGCGCAGGGCGCGGTCCGATGCCGTGCTTGATGGCATTTTCGACGAGCGGCTGCAGGATAAGGTTTGGCACCAGGGCGTCAAAGGTATCCGGGTGCACGTCGAACACCACGGTGAGACGGTCGCGGAACCGGGTTTGTTCGATCTCCAGATACTTGGATAGGAAATCCAGTTCTTCCTTCAGCGACACCTCCTGGACGCCCACCATCTGGAGCGAGATGCGGAGCAGGTCGCTCAGCCTGGCGATCATGGCATCCGCGGCGTCCACGTCACGGTGCATGAGCGCGGAGATGGTGTTCAACGTGTTGAACAGGAAGTGTGGCTGCAACTGCCGCTGCAGCGACTGCAGCTGTGCCTCGACCAGGCTGGTCTCGAGCTGGCTGGCCCGGAGCGCACGGACCTGCGCCATGTGGCGGTACGCCAGCGCATGGCACAACCCGACGATGGCCCAGTAGGTCATCATCTCCCAGTCGAAATTGAGGAAGAACATCCGTTGCGCCTCGCGGAGCCACGAGGCCGTCGACTCGCCAATCGACCAGTAGGTGGCCACGCGCGTGGCCACCGTCATCGCCACGTGCAGCATCGTGGCGACGAATACGCCGGCCAGGTGCATCGGCAGGGAGACCTTCCAGTGCTGCTTGTCCAGCGGGAAGCGGCGCGACAGCCACAAGATGCCCGGGGCGAGGCACGCCCACGAGTACCAGTAGCCCAGGTTCAGCACGAAGAGCAGGCCGAACGGCGCGGGCTTCTCGGTGAAAGTGGAGACGAAGTAGAACGACTGGAACGACGAGAAAAAGGTCAGGCCGGTCGCGACGAGAAAGAACGTGAGCGGCCGGATGTGGACCTGTTCGTCCTTGCGCATCCTCCGACTATCGACGTCTTGGGGAGACGGATCAAGCAGAGAGTCATCCGTCCCAGCACTCATCCCACGCAGTGGCCGCAGGCGGACAACGTTGTCCGGAAGCGGAACGCGCGAGCGCGTCTGCGGCATGGTTGCCGCGATGTGCTGCAGTACGCGTGCCGGAAGGCCGCGTCCGCGGCGTGGGCCGCGCTCACCGGCACTTCGTGCCGTGGGACGCCCACACGCCGCCAGGCGTGCCCACGCGCCCGAAGGGCCGCGCCTACCGCAGGCCCTTCAGCAGCAGGAACCCGAGCGGCGGCACGGTCAATGAGACCGACTGCGCGAAACCATGGGCGGGCACCGGCTCGGTCGGGATCCACCCGCCGTTGCCGACGTTGCTGCCGCCGTATACCTCCGCATCGCTGTTCAACCGCTCGTGGTACGAGCCGGGTGCGGGCACCCCGACCCGGTAGCCGTGCCGCGGGACGGGGGTGAAGTTGACCACCGCCACCACGTGCGCCGCGTCGTCCTGGCCGCGCCGAAGGAGCGAGAGCACGCTGTGCTCGTGATCGTGGCAGTCGATCCACTGAAAGCCCTCGGGGGCGTCGTCCTTCTGCCACAGTGCGGGCTCCGAGGCGTACAGGTGATTGAGGTCCTTCACCCACCGCTGCAGGCCGGCATGGCGGGCATCGCCCAGCACCGCCCAGTCCAGCTCGCCGTCGTGATTCCACTCGCGCCACTGGCCGATCTCGCCGCCCATGAACAGCAGCTTCTTGCCCGGGTGCGCGAACATGTAGCCGTAGAGCGCGCGCAACGTCGCGTGGCGCTGCCAGACGTCGCCCGGCATCTTGTCGAGGAGCGAGCGCTTCCCGTGCACCACCTCGTCGTGCGAGAACGGCAGCACGAAGCGCTCGCTGTAGGCGTAGACCAGCGAGAAGGTGACCTGGTTGTGGTGCCACTTGCGATACACCGGGTCCACGGCGGTGTAGTCGAGCATGTCGTGCATCCAGCCCATGTTCCACTTGTAGGTGAAGCCGAGGCCGCCAAGGTGGGCGGGCCGGGTCACGCCGGGCCACGACGTCGATTCCTCCGCGAAGACCACGGCGCCGGGGCACTCGGTGGCGACGAGCACGTTCAGTTGCTCGAGAAAGGCGATGGCCTCCAGGTTCTCGCGGCCGCCGTAGCGGTTGGGCACCCACTGCCCCGGCTCGCGCGAGTAATCGAGGTAGAGCATCGACGCGACGGCGTCGACGCGCAAGCCGTCGATATGGAATTGCTCGAGCCAGTAAAGCGCGTTCGACAGCAGGAACGAGCGCACCTCGTGCCGCCCATAGTTGAACACCAGCGTGCCCCAGTCCTGGTGCTCGCCCTGCCGCGGGTCGGAGTGTTCGTACGCGGCGGTACCGTCGAACCGCGCGAGGCCATGCTGGTCCTTCGGGAAGTGCCCTGGTACCCAGTCGAGGATGACGCCCAGTCCAGCCTGGTGGCAGGCATCCACGAAGGCCTTGAAGTCCTCGGGCGGGCCGAAGCGGCTGGTGGGCGCGAAGAAGCCGATCACCTGGTAGCCCCACGATCCGGTGAAGGGATGCTCCATCACCGGCAGCAGCTCGATGTGCGTGAAGCCCATCTCCTTCACGTAGGGCACCAGTTGTTCGGCCAGCTCCCGGTAGGTGAGCAGCCGGCCGTCCGGCGACGTGCGCCAGCTGCCCAGGTGCACCTCATAGATGGACATCGGGCGCTCGAGCCACCGGTCCTGCCCAGCGCGCGCCGACATCCAGGCCTCGTCTGCCCACGCGTACTGGTCGCTCGACCACACGATCGACGCCGTGCGCGGAGGGGTCTCGAAATAGCGGCCGCACGGATCGGCCTTCAGCATCACCGAGCCGTCGGCGCCCAGCACCTCGAACTTGTAGCGATCGCCCGCGGCCAGGTCGGGGAGGAAGGTTTCCCAGTAGCCGCTCGAGCGGACGCGCATGGGGTGCACGCGACCGTCCCATCCGTTGAAGTCGCCCACCACGCTCACGCGGCGCGCGTTGGGCGCCCACACCGCGAAGTGCACGCCGCGCCGGATGCCGTGGGTGATGGGGCGCGCCCCCAGTTTTTCGAAGGCCCGCATCTGCGTGCCTTCGGCGAGCAGGTGCAAATCGTAGTCGGTGAGGACCGGGCCATACCGGAACGGGTCGTCCAGGGTGAACGCGTGGCCGTTGGCCAGCGTCACGCGGAGGCGGTAGTCGAAGCCCTCGCGCGGGGTCTCGGGGATGACGGCCTCGTAGAGCCCCTCGGCGTGCACGCGCGTCATGGCGCGCACGTCCTGGCCATCGGGCGCCGTCACGGCGACGGCTTGTGCCCGCGGCCAGAAGGCCCGCACGGCCAGGCCGCTGCCCGCCTCATGGGGGCCGAGCACGGCAAACGGGTCGGCGTGCAGACCTCGGATCAGGGCGTCGACGTCGCGGGGGTCCATCAGGGGATTGTATGGGAGACAGGAGCCAGAAGTCAGGACGCAGGAGCCAGGACCGATCCGTGATCCCTGATCCCTGATCCCTGTTTCCTGTTTCCTGATTCCTGATTCCTGATTCCTGATTCCTGATTCCTGATTCCTGTTCCCGATAGACTATGTCTGTGACTACTGCTTCCCTTCTCTCCAAGCTCTCCCTTGAATCGCTGAACCCCGGTTCGTGCACCGGTCCCGACGGGTGGATTGCCGAGCCCGACGGCCACAAGCTCACCTCGTTCAATCCCACCACCGGCGAGCCGATTGCCACGGTGATGCTGGCGAGCCCGGCGGCGTACGACCGTGTGGCCACCGCCGCCACCGCGGCCTTCCGCGACTGGCGTGACGTGCCTGCGCCCAGGCGCGGCGAGGTGGTGCGCGACCTCGGCCAGGCCCTGCGCGACATGAAGGAGCCGCTCGGCGACCTGGTCTCGCTCGAGATGGGCAAGATTCGCGCGGAAGGCCACGGCGAAGTGCAGGAGATGATCGACATCTGCGACTTCGCGGTCGGGCTGTCGCGGCAGCTCTACGGCCTGACCATCGCGTCCGAGCGCCCGGGCCACCGCATGATGGAACAGTGGCACCCGCTCGGCCCCATCGGGGTCATCTCGGCGTTCAACTTCCCGGTGGCGGTGTGGTCGTGGAACGCCGCCATTGCCGCCGTCTGCGGCGATACGGTGATCTGGAAGCCGGCCGAGCCCGTGCCGCTCACCGCCATTGCCGTGCAGCACATCGCCAACCGCGTGATGGCCGATCACGGCCTCACCGGCATCTTCAACCTGGCCGTCGGATCGGGCCGCACGACCGGTGAGGCGATGCTGCAGGATGGGCGGCTGCCGCTCATCTCGTTCACCGGATCGACGGGCGTGGGCCGGCACGTGGCCCAGACCGTCGCCGCGCGGTTCGGCAAGGCCATCCTCGAGCTCGGCGGTAACAACGCCATCATCGTCACGGCTGATGCCAACCTCGACATGGCGGTGCGTGCCATCCTGTTCGGAGCCGTGGGCACGGCCGGTCAGCGCTGCACCTCCACGCGGCGCATCATCGCGCACGCCAGCATCAGCCAGGCACTGACCGACCGGCTGGTGAAGGCCTACGGGCAGGTGAAGATCGGCGACCCGCTGGCCGAGGGCACGCTGATGGGGCCGCTCGTCAACGCCCAGGCCGTGGAGCAGATGGAGCAGTCGCTGGCACAGGCCGTCGCCGAGGGCGGGCAGGTGCTCTGCGGCGGCAAGCGGCGGCCCGACCTCGGCCCGCACTTCGTCGAGCCGACCATCGTCCGCATGCCGGCACAGACCGCCATCGTGAAGCACGAGACGTTCGCGCCCATCCTCTACGTGCTCGAGTACGAACGGTTCGAGGAGGCGCTGCTGCTGCACAACGACGTGCCGCAGGGCCTGTCGAGCGCCATCTTCACCGAGAGCGTGCGGGCGGCCGAGGAGTTCCTCTCGGCGCACGGATCGGACTGCGGCATCGCCAACGTGAACATCGGCACCTCGGGCGCCGAGATCGGCGGCGCCTTCGGCGGCGAGAAGGAGACCGGCGGCGGCCGCGAGTCGGGCTCGGACGCGTGGAAGGCCTACATGCGGCGGCAGACGAACACGGTGAACTGGTCCACGAACCTGCCGCTCGCGCAGGGGATTACGTTCGGATAGCGGCCGTCTTCACGCTCACGCGCGCAGGACGCCAACGGAAACCACGAAGGCACCAGGGGCACGAGACGCTTCGCGGCCTTCGTGATGACCTTCGTGTCTTCGTGGTTTCTTTTCTTCACCGCAAACGTTCGCCCGGCTTGACGGTCTGGCTCGACGGGGGCGGCTCGCGCTGCTCCACCCAGCGCACCAGGCGGTCGAAGGCCTCGCGCGCTGTCGGCAGATACGAGGGCCCCTCGCCCATGGCTTTCGCCACGTCCGGGTCGAGCCCCATGCGCGTGGCGATGTACATGAACGACTGCACGCCGTCGTCATCCCCGGACATGTGCCACACGCCGTCCACCTGGTAGAGCCGGTGGAGTGACCGCGGATCCACGCGGCGACGATAGGCCAGCAGTTCCTGCAGCACGAAGTCGTCCCATGTGCCCACCACCTCGATGGTCGGGACGAAGATCTTCCCGGTGGAGTTCTCGCCGGCAGGCTGCGGCGGGCGGGAGGCGGCGCTGGCTGCGTTGATCGCGGTGTAGGGCCACAGCCGGCGCGCGGCGACGGGCGTCCCGATGGCCGCGGCAAAGGCCGTGACGCGGGCGTCGGAATCGGGCAGCCCCGGGTTCCGCTTCGGATCCACACCAGGCCACAGCGCGGCCAGTTGCCGCTGGCGCGCGGCGCGCGTGGGCAGGTCGCCGCCCGCTCCCGCGATGATGAGCGTGCCGGCGTACTTCTGCGAGGGGTCTTCCGCAGCGACACGCGTGATGCCGCCGCCCATCGAGAGCCCGACGAGATAGAAGCGCGCGGGCGCGCGTCCCAGCCGCGACGCGACCTCCGCGGCCGCGATGTCGGCGAACTGGTTGGTGAGCGCCAGGCCGCCACGCGCGTCGATGGCCCCGTCCCGGTCGACGCTTGCAAACGCGAACCCGCTGGCGTTCGCATGCCGGCCGATCACGTCATCGAGCGCTGTCTCGTCCGTGCCAATCACCTCTCCGGCCGGATCGAAGTTGCTCCCGCCCGACCCGCCGTGCGCGCCGATGACGAGGGACCCGTTCCACCGGGCCGGGTCGGCCGGATGGCGCAACACGAAGCGCTTCGGCACGCGCGCGCCGCCGACGTCGAGGGCGACCTGCCCTTTCAACTCCACGCCCCCCTCGCGCGTGGACTCGGCGAGGTTCGACAGGCGTGCCGCCGGGCCTTGTGCCGCTGGGCCGGCGGCCGCAAGAACCAGCGCGATCACGGGCAGCACGATGGTGAGTGTTCGCATACGCCGCGCCATTCTAGCCCCGGCGGGGTCTGGCACGGTCAGGCCCCAAACGATGCAAATCCTGGAATCGGGCAGAAACGGGGACGTTTTGGGCCCAACCCTGCCAGACCCCGTTACAATCGACGGATGATGCACGCGACGTTCGATACCTCAGCCGGGACGTTCAAGGTTCGGCTGTTCGATGACAAGGCCCCGAAGACGGTCGCCAACTTCGTCGGGCTCGCAAAGGGGTCGCAGGAATGGACCGACCCGAAGAGCGGCAAGCCGGCCACGCGCCCCTTCTATGACGGCCTCATTTTCCACCGTGTGATCGACGGCTTCATGATCCAGGGCGGCTGCCCTGAAGGCTCGGGCCGCGGCGGTCCCGGCTACAAATTCGCGGACGAGTTCGGCCCGGGCCTCCGGCACGACAAGGCCGGCCTGCTGTCGATGGCCAACGCGGGCCCCAACACCAACGGCTCGCAGTTCTTCATCACGCTCGCGCCCACGCCGTGGCTGGACGGCAAGCACGCCATCTTCGGTGAGGTGGTCGAGGGGATGGACATCATCCGCGCCGTCGGCAAGACGGCGACCGGCCCGCAGGATCGTCCCGTGAAGGACATCGTCATCAACACCGTCACGATCACGGAGCAATAGGGCCGCGCTGTTCGCATCGCCGGGTCGGCCCGGCTATGATGTGCCCCCAGGGGGGACACGTGGCCAATTCCGTCCGTCGTATCGTCCAGCTCGCGCTCTGTTGTTGTCTCATCAGCGTCGCGGTCGCCGGCGCCCAGCCGGTGGCCGCGCCCGACCCGGGCCCGCTTCCCAAATACGTCGCCGAGCCAATCACCCTCCTGACGCCGGCCCTCGGCACGTTCCACCGGCCCATCTCGACCACGAATCCCGAAGCCCAGAAGTTCTTCGACCAGGGCTTCCAGATGATGTACGCCTTCGCGCGGCTCGACGCGGTGCGCTCGTTCCGCGAATCGTGGAAGCGCGACCCGAATTGCGCCATTTGCTACTGGGGCGAGGCCTGGGCATGGGGCTCATATCTGAACGGCCCGATGCCGGCCGAGCAGTCGCCGTTTGCCTTCTACGCCATCCAGAAAGCCATCAGCCTGAAGGACGTGCAGGCGTCGCAGAGCGAGAAGGATTTCATCGACGCACTCGCGCCGCGCTATGTCGAGACGTTCGACGCGAAGACCCGGCGCCAGCAGGACGAGGCCTACGCCGAGTCGATGCGGAAACTGGCAGAGAAATATCCGAACGATCTCGACGCGGTGACGCTCTACGCCGACGCGCTGTTCCTGCTCGAGCCGCGCCGCGGCCGCCGCGACGTGAACGCGCCGAACATCAAGCGGCTGCACGGCGTGCTCGAATCGGTGCTGGCGAAGGACAAGCAGCACCCCGGCGCCTGCCATCTGTACGTGCACGCCACCGAGTCGACGGTCCGGCCCGATCTCGCGGAGAGCTGCGCCGAGTTCCTCGGCAAGTCCATCCCGGGCGCCAGCCACATCCAGCACATGCCGTCGCACACGTGGAACGAGGTCGGGCGCTGGGCCGACTCGGTGCGCGCGAACCTGGACGCCTGGCACTCGGACCTGAAGGCCGACATCGGTGAGGGCTTCGCCATCTACCCCGATCACAACCTGCACATGCTGCTCTACGCGGCGTCGATGGATGGGCAGGGCGCCATCGCCATCCAGGCCGGCAAGGACTACACGAAGCGCACGGGCGATTCGATGTACCACGTGCTCACGCTCGTCCGCTTCGGCCGCTTCGACGAGGTGATCGAGGTCACCAAACGGCCCGAGCGCGACATCCCCGCCGGCGCGTGGGATTTCTCACAGGGCTACGCGCGCCTCAAGCTGGGCGACCTGGATTTCGCGAAGCTCTATCTCGCGCGCGTCCAGAAGACCGCCGACACCTCCACCCAGGAGTTCCGGCAGCATCCGGCGAAGCGGCTGCTGGGCGTGCTGGCGGGCATCCTGGAGGGCGAGATCCTGCGCGTCGAGAAGAACCTGCCGGGTGCGATTGCGGCCTTCGAGAAGGCCGTGCAGCTGGACGACGAGCTGGAGTACGACGAGCCGGAACCGCTGCCCTTCACCGCGCGTCACTGGCTGGGTGCGGCCCTCATCGAGGCCGGGCGTGACGCCGAGGCCGAGAAGGTGTACCGGGAGGAACTGGAAGACCACCCGCACAACGGCTGGTCGCTCATCGGCCTGCAGCAGGCACTGAAGGCGCAGGGCAAGTCCGACCCTGAGGTGGACAAGGACCTGGCGCACAGCTGGGCCCGGGCGGACCACTGGGTGCGGGCCTCGCGGTTCTGAGGCCCGCCTGTCCATTGCGCGATTGAAGATTGGCGATTGACGATTTATCGGGGGATTGATTGATTGGTCGATTGTCGAATTCGGATTGAGCGATTGGGTGATTGGGTGATTGGGTGATTGGTGTCGCGTGGTGCGGCCGAATCACCCAATCGTCATTCGTCCAATCACTCAATCCAATGCCTCAATCTCCAAATCGCTAATCGTCAATGAATCGCCCGATCGGCAATCAGCAATCGGCAATGGTCGCGGCCGACGCGCTCAGTACGCGATGACGTAGCTATCGCGCGTCGGCGAGACGCCGCCCATCAGCACGCCCGTCTTCGGGTGGACGAGGATGGCCTTCACGGAACCCACGCCACGCACGCTGCGGATGTCGAGCTTGTGGCCCATCGCCGCCAGCTCGTCCAACACGTGCTTCGGCAGGCTGGCCGGCACCTGGAGCGTCCCGGCGGCTTCGTGGGGATAGTACGAGCTCTTGAACGAGGTACTGACGACCGACGAGGCCTCGAGCGCCTGCTGCACGTTCATCCCGAACTCGACCACGTTCAGGAAGAACTGGAGCTGCGCCTGGGGTTGCGTGTCGGCGCCCGGCGTGCCGAAGACCATGTAGGGCTTGCCGTCCTTGAGCGCCAGCGCCGGGTTGATGGTCTGCCGGACGCGCTTCCCCGGCGCGAGCACGTTGACATCGTCGGCGTCCAGGCCGTAGTACGCCATCCGGTTGTTCAGCATGAAGCCAGCGCCCTCAACCACGTGCCCGCTGCCGAAGAGGCTCAGAAGCGACGAGGTGACCGAGACCATGTTCCGGTCCTTGTCCACGACCGCGAGGTACGTCGTGTGCCCGTCCTCGATGCCGACGCGCACCGAGCCCATGTCGGGCGCGGCAACCGGGGCGGCGTACGCGATCGGCGGCGCGGAGGAGGCAGCCGCCTGGCGCGGGTCGCCGGCCGGTGGCTCGCCCTCGATGGCGTGGTCGGGGTCAATCAGCCCCCGCCGGGCGGCCGCGTACTCCTTCGACAGCATCTCGCGCATCGGGATGGGCGGCACGAACTTCGGATCCCCGACGTACTTGTTGCGGTCGGCGAACGCCAGCTTCAGGGACTCGGTCACCGCGTGCAGGTAGGGCGCGCTGTTGTGCCGCAGGTACCGAACATTCATTCCTTCCAGGATGTTGAGGGCCTGCAGCATGACGAAGCCCTGCGAGTTGGGTGGGCACTCGTAGACGTCCACGCCCTTGTAGGTGATGCGGATGGGCGCGTCTTCGTTCGCGCGTATGGCTGCCAGGTCCTTCTGATCGATGAGCCCACCGTGAGCCTTCATGTACTCCGCGAACTTCCCGGCGATGGGCCCCTCGTAGAACGCCGCGCTCCCCCGGGCGCCGATCTCGCGGAGCGTGGCCGCGAGATCCTTCTGGATCACGCGGTCGCCCATCTCGAGGGGCTGATCGCCCTTGAACCAGATCTTCCGGGACGACGGCGAGAGCTTCTCGCGGGAGCTGCGAATGGCGCCGGCCAGGGACTCGGTGACGGGGAACCCGCGCTCGGCCAGCTCCGCGGCGGGCGCCAGCACCTCGGCGAGCGGCTTGCTGCCGTAGGTCTTGGCGGCCAG
>DAIRFN010000150.1:0-12986 GCA_036795065.1 Vicinamibacterales bacterium | reverse complement strand
CGAAGGGACGGGTGTAGGGTTGGCGATTGTCCAACGGATTATCAGTCGTCACGGGCGGCCGCAAACCGGGCCGCAGGCGAAAGGTGGCTCCGATCGTGTCGTGACGCAGCGCAGCGCGGCGCCTCGCCCGTGGACCAGATGCGCCCCGCCGGGCAGCGCGCCCCGGATGATGAACGTGTAGGCGGCGCCATGCCAGAGCCCGCCCAGCAGCATCACGAGCATGAGGTTCACGTAAGTGCGGATGGGCCCGCCCCGGTTGCCGCCGAGCGAGATGTAGAGGTAATCCCGCAGCCAGCGCGAGAGCGTCATGTGCCAGCGCTCCCAGAAGTTCTTGAACGACGCGGCGAGATACGGGGCATTGAAGTTGATCGGGAGCCGGTAGCCCAGCAGGTAGGCCGTGCCGCGCGCGATGTTCGAGTAGCCCGCGAAGTCCGCGAAGATCTGCCCCGAGAACATCAGCGCCAGCCAGAGCGTGAAGGCACTCGTGGCGTCGGGTCTCGTGCCCCGCTCCCAGTACTCGTCCACGTAGACCGCGAGGTTGTCCGCGCACACCATCTTCAGGAAGAAGCCCGAGACGATGAGCCAGATCCCTTCGTAGACGACCGCGCGGTGCAGCCGGCGTGGGCGCGGCATCTGCGGCAGGAACTCGGACGCGCGCACGATGGGGCCGGCCACCAGCTGCGGGAAGAAGCTGATGAACAGGAAGAAGGGCCAGAAACGATGGATCGGCGCCAGCACGCCGCGATACACGTCAATCGTGTAGGACATCGACTGGAACGTGTAGAAGCTGATGCCCATCGGAAGGGCCAGCCCCAGTTCGAGCGGCAGCACATCGGCGGCGCCCGGGCCCAGGACGTCGCGCGCCACGTCGAGAAAGAAGTTGGCGTACTTGAAGAACGCCAGCAGGCTGAGGTTGGTGGCCAGCGATGCCGCAAGCACCGCGCGCCGGCGTCCCGCCGCCTGGGGGCCGAGACGTGCCAGCCACAGCCCCGCCCAGTAGTCGATGACCGAGCTGAGGACGAGGATGCCGATATAGACGGGGATGTGCCACGCGTAGAACGTGGCGCTGGCGAGGATGAGCAGGAAGACGTAGGCCGGCTCGATCTTGCGGCGGCCGATGGTGAGGCGTGCCGCGAGAACGATGGCAAACAGGGCGACAAACGCCCACGAGACGAAGTTCACGGAACGACGCGCTCCAGCTCCCGGACGAACGCCACGGTCCAGGCGACTGCCGAGGGCTCGTCGAGGTGGTCCTGGTCCTCGGTCCGCAGGCCCGGCGGCTCGGCCAGCACCAGTGGCACCCCGAGCAGGTCGGCGAAGAGCGCGGGCCCCCCCCCCAGGGGCCGTGAGGTCGGCACGTAGGTCAGCATCATGCGGGCGCCCCGCCGGTCCATTGCGGCCTTGAAGCGATGCGCCGCTTCGACCTCAGGCGGGGACAGGGGCGGCTGCTCCGGATCGCGACTGGAGACGCGGCTGCGCCCCTCGGCCCACGGCGAGAGCTGCCATGTGCCGTTGGTCCGCGAACGGTAGATGACCAGCTCCTGCATCCACGGGAACCCCGGGCGCCCGAACAGGTCGATCCAGTTGGGCACCAACTGGTGGACCACGCGGCGCACCTCGTGACCGATCTCGGATTCCCGTTGCAACTGCCAGGCGCCGATGGGCGTGTCGGATCTCACCTCACGCGCGAAGTCGGAGTAGGCGCCCGTGAAGAAGCCGTCGGCGTTGACGATGACGAGCCTGGGCCGCAGGTCGAACTTCTCGATGATGTCGAGCGGGAACCGGTCGCCTTCCCGAAAGCCGAACCCGAGCACGTAGTAGCGCAGGCTTCGTGCCGCGAAGAAGGCGTCGAGCACGCGCGGGCGCGCGGCGAACATCAGCCGTGAGTTGCCGAGCAGCAGGACGTCGGCCCGGCGCAGGTAATCCAGCGCGACCGCATCGGTACCGAAGTACAGCACATGGTGGTCCGCGTGGCCGGCGCGATCCAGCGCGAGGTAATAGTCGCCCGAGGGCCGTTCGGCTCTGGTGATGTTCGCGCCCCGGCCCATCGCCGGCCGGCTCGCCCAGACGCCTGCCGTGGCGGCCACGAGCAGGCCGAGGGCACAGGCGAAGAGGAGCGCGGGATCGATGGGAGGCCGGGCCTGGTGGTCGGGCGGCCGCGTCAAGATTCCGCAATCTTAACCCACCTCGGGCAGCCGTCCGTAGGGCGGAGCCGATCCGCACATTGACACGAGTCGTATCAAGCCCTACACTCGATGTGTGTCAAGTTCTGAGCTGATCTTCATCTCGGTCGCGGCCCGGCTGCTCGACATGCACCCGCAGACGCTGCGGAAGTACGAGCGCCTGGGCCTGGTGCGCCCCGCGCGCACCCTCGGCAGCATGCGGCTCTACTCCACCGAGGAGATCGAGCGGCTGCGCTTCATCAAGCGGCTCGTCGAAGACGAGGGCGTGAACCTGGCGGGCGTGCAGCACCTGCTCTCGATCGCCGAGGTGATGCAGCGGATCCGGCCGCTGCTGGACGAGGCGGTCATCCAGCGCGACTCCGCCCGGCGGCGCCGGCTCATGCGCGAGCTGGCGCAGCTGAACGAGCAGCTCGGGCTGGACGAGGCCTAAGCGATGGACTTCAAGGATTACTACGCCGTCCTCGGCGTGTCGAAGACCGCGAGCGACAAGGAGATCAAGCAGGCGTTCCGGAAGCTCGCGCGGAAGTACCACCCCGACGTGAACCCGGGCGACAAGGGCGCCGAGGCGCGCTTCAAGGAGATCAACGAAGCCAACGAGGTGCTGAGCGATCCCGGGAAGCGGCGGAAGTACGACGACCTGGGCGCCAACTGGCGCCAGTACGAGTCGGCGGCGGGCGCGGGCGGGCCGTTCGGCGGCCCCGGTGCCGGCCCCGGTCAGTGGAACTGGAGCTCCGGCGGCGGGGGCGGCTTCCGCCCGATGACCGAGGACGAGATGAACGAGATGTTCGGGGGTGGCGAGAGCCCCTTCTCGGACTTCTTCAACACCTTCTTCGGCGGCGGTGGAGGCGCGAGCCAGGGCGGCGAGCGCCGCGGGCGCGGCCGGTCCCGGCAGCAGAAGGGCCGCGACGTCGAGCACGAGTTCGCGCTGGATCTGGAATCGGCCGCCCAGGGCAGCGTGCAGCGCCTGCAGTTGCGGCACGACGGCGAGGCGCGAAGTGTGGAAGTGCGGATTCCGCCCGGCGTGGCGGACGGCTCACGCGTGCGCGTGCCAGGCGAGGGTGGCCGGGGCACGGCCGGGGCCGCCAGCGGCGACCTGTTCCTGCGCGTCAGGCTGAAGCCGCACCCGGTGTTCCAGGTGAACGGCCGCGACCTGACGACGCGCGTGAGCGTGCCGGTGAGCACGGCGGTGCTGGGCGGCGAGGTGGGCGTGGTCACCCTGGGTGGCAAGACCGTGCGGGTGAAGGTGCCCGAGACCAGCCAGCCCGGCATGAAGCTGCGGCTGCGGGGGCTGGGCCTTCCGGCCCTCAGCCCGAAGGACGCGGCCGGCGATCTGTATGTCGTCATCGACGTGGCCCTTCCCCGCTCGCTGAGCGAAGCGACGCGGAAGGCGTACGAAGAGCTGGCGCGCCTGGAGAAGGCGTAAGGCAGAAGGCACCAGGCAGAGGCACAAGACAGACAGAGCGAGACCGTTATGAATCTCCAGAAATTCACCGAGAAGGCCCAGCAGGCCATCCTGTCCACGCCCGACCTCGCGCGCGAGTTCGGGCATGCGTCCGTCGAGCCCGAGCACCTGCTCATCGCGCTGGTCGAGCAGCCCGAAGGCGTCGTGCCGTCGGTGCTGCGCAAGATGTCCATCGATCCGGCCGCGCTGGCTCGCGACGTGCGCGATGGCCTCGACAAGCAGCCAAAGGTCTCCGGCGGCGCCGAGCCGCATCTCTCCCCGCGCCTGCGCGTGGTGGTGGATGCCGCCACGGCCGACGCCAAGGGCATGCAGGACGACTACGTCAGCACCGAGCACCTGCTGCTGGGCCTCGTGTCCGAGCCGGGACGGTCGGCGTCTGCCGCCGCGCTGAAGCAGCGCGGCGTCACGCGTGAGCGCGTGCTCGAGGCGCTGACCAGCGTGCGTGGCAGCCAGCGCGTGACGGATCCGAATCCGGAGAACAAGTACCAGGCGCTGGAGAAGTACGGCCGCGACCTGACGGAACTGGCCCGCAAGGGCAAGCTCGACCCGGTGATCGGCCGCGACGAGGAGGTGCGTCGCGTCATCCAGGTGCTGTCGCGCCGGACGAAGAACAACCCCGTGCTCATCGGTGAGCCCGGCGTCGGCAAGACCGCCATCGTCGAGGGCCTGGCCCAGCGCATCGTGCGCGGGGACGTGCCCGAAGGGCTGAAGGACAAGAAGATCATGGCGCTCGACATGGGCGCCTTGGTGGCGGGCGCGAAGTACCGCGGCGAGTTCGAGGAACGGCTGAAGGCGGTGCTGAAGGAAATCGTCGACGCCGAGGGCAAGTTCGTCCTGTTCATCGACGAGCTGCACACGGTGGTGGGCGCGGGCGCGGCCGAAGGATCGCTCGACGCGTCGAACATGCTGAAGCCGATGCTCGCGCGCGGTGAGCTGCACACCATCGGCGCCACCACGCTGGACGAGTACCGCAAGCACATCGAGAAGGACGCGGCCCTCGAGCGGCGCTTCCAGCCCGTGATGGTCGGCGAGCCGACCGTCGAGGACACCATTTCGATTCTGCGGGGCCTGCGCGAGCGCTACGAGATCCACCACGGCGTCCGGCTGAAGGACGCCGCACTGGTGGCCGCGGCGGTGCTCTCGAACCGCTACATCACGGACCGGTTCCTGCCCGACAAGGCCATCGACCTGGTCGACGAGGCCGCGTCCCGCCTGCGCATGGAGATCGACTCCATGCCAGCGGAGCTGGACGAGGTGCGCCGTCGCGTGATGCAGCTCGAAATCGAGCGCGAGGCGCTGCGCAAGGAAACCGACAAGGCCTCCATCGAGCGGCTCGCGAAGCTCGAGAAGGAGCTGGCGGATCTCAAGGAGCAGCAGACGCAGCTCAAGACCCACTGGGAGCAGGAGAAGGAGACCATCCAGAAGGGCCGCACGCTCAAGGAGCAACTCGAGCAGGTGAAGCTCGAGGCCGACCAGGCCCAGCGGCGCGGCGACTACGCCGTGGCGTCGGAGCTGCAATACGGGCGCGTGCCCGATCTGGAGCGGCAGATCGCGGACGAAACGGCGCGCCTGGCCACGCTCCAGCAGTTCCAGCGCATGCTCAAGGAGGAAGTGGACGAGGAAGATATCGCCGAGGTGGTCGGCAAGTGGACCGGCATCCCGGTCAGCCGGCTCATGGAAGGCGAGATCCAGAAGCTGCTCAAGATGGAAGAGCGGCTCCACAAGCGCGTCGTCGGGCAGGACGAGGCGATCGTGGCCGTGTCCAACGCCATCCGCCGGGCCCGTGCCGGCCTGCAGGACCCGAACCGCCCGCTCGGCAGCTTCATCTTCCTGGGCCCGACCGGCGTGGGCAAGACCGAGCTCGCCCGGGCGCTCGCCGAGTTCATGTTCGACGACGAGCATTCGATGATCCGCATCGACATGTCCGAGTACCAGGAGAAGCACACGGTGTCGCGCCTGATCGGCGCGCCGCCGGGATACGTGGGCTACGAGGAGGCGGGTCAGCTCACCGAAGCGGTGCGGCGGCGGCCCTACGCGGTCGTGCTCTTCGACGAGATCGAAAAGGCGCACCCCGAGGTGCTCAACGTCCTGCTCCAGCTTCTCGACGATGGCCGGCTCACCGACGGCAAGGGCCGCACCGTGGACTTCAAGAACACGGTCGTCATCATGACGTCGAACCTCGGCAGCCAGTACATCGCGGAGCTGGCGGGGCAAGGCGCCGTGGAACTGCCGGAAGGCGTGCGGCGGCAGGTGACCGATGCGCTCCGCCAGCACTTCCGGCCGGAGTTCATCAACCGCATCGACGAGGTGATCTTCTTTCACGCGCTGTCCGAGGCGCACATCAAGGAGATCATCGAGATCCAGGTGAGCCAGTTGCTGAAGCGGCTCGAGGAACGCAAGATCCACGTGACGCTGACCGACCCGGCCAAGGATCTGCTGGTGCGGGAAGGGTATGATCCGATGTATGGGGCCCGGCCGTTGAAGCGGGCCATCCAGCGGCTGGTGCTCGACCCGCTGGCCCTTCGCGTGCTGGAGGGTGAGTTCGGCGAGGGCGATCAGGTCGTCGTGGACGCTGAGGCCGACCGTCTGGCCTTCTCGAAGCGTCAAACGGTTAAGGCATAAGGAGCATCTGTTGGCCAGTTCTGTCCCACCGGGTTCGTCCAAGGAGAAGCGCCAGGCGACGCCCCGCCCCACCGCGTTGTGGTGGGTGCTGGGCGGGGTGCTGCTGCTCGCCATCGGCCAGGCGTACTTCCTCACGCCTGGGGGCCGCCAGATCCCCTACAGCGAGTTCAAGTCGCTCGTTCGCGGCGGACAGGTAGCCGAGGTGGCCGTGGGCGACACGCACATCCGCGGCGTGCTGAAGAAGTCGGACGACGGGGCCGCGGCGTTCTCGACCACCAGGATCGACGACCCGAAGCTGGTGGAGGATCTGGACCAGGCCGGCGTGAAGTACTCGGGCGAGCTGGTCAGCCGGTGGCTGCCCGAGATCCTCGGCTGGGTCGTCCCCATCCTGCTGCTCATCGCCCTCTGGACCTTCTTCTTCCGTCGCATCGGCGGCGCCGAGGGTGGCGTGATGTCGTTCGCCCGCAGCAAGGCGAAGATCTTCGCCGAGGACGACGTGAAGGTCAGCTTCCAGGACGTAGCCGGCGTGGACGAGGCGGCCGACGAACTGCGCGAGATCGTCGAGTTCCTGAAGAACCCGAAGAAGTACACCAACCTCGGCGGGAAGATTCCCAAGGGCGTGCTGCTGGTGGGCCCCCCGGGCACGGGCAAGACCCTGCTGGCGCGCGCCGTGGCCGGCGAGGCCAAGGTGCCGTTCTTCAGCCTGTCGGGATCCGAGTTCGTGGAGATGTTCGTGGGCGTGGGCGCCGCGCGCGTGCGCGACCTGTTCTCACAGGCCGAGGCCAAGGCCCCGTGCATCGTGTTCATCGACGAGCTCGACGCGCTCGGCAAGGTGCGCATCCAGAGCCCGATGGGCAGCCACGAAGAGCGCGAGCAGACGCTCAACCAGCTGCTGGCCGAGATGGACGGCTTCGACCCGCGGAAGGCCATCATCATCATGGCGGCCACCAACCGCCCCGAGGTGCTGGACCCCGCCCTGCTCCGCCCCGGTCGCTTCGACCGGCAGGTGCTGGTGGACAAGCCCGACATCAAGGGCCGCGAGGCGGTGCTGCGCATCCACGTCAAGAACGTGAAGCTGGCGCCGGAGGTGGACCTGCAGAAGATCGCGGCGCGCACGGCGGGCTTCGCCGGTGCGGACCTGGCGAACCTGGTGAACGAGGCCGCCCTGCTGGCGGCCCGCCGCGACAAGACCTCGGTGGGCATGTCCGAGTTCGACGAGGCCATCGACCGCCTCATCGCCGGCCTCGAGAAGAAGCGCGTCATCAGCCCGAAGGAGCGCGAGATCATCGCATACCACGAGTCGGGGCACGCCATCGTGGCCAGCGCCCTGCCGGGCATGGATCCCGTGCACAAGATCTCGATCGTGGCGCGCGGGTTCGGTGCGCTCGGCTACACGATGCAGCTGCCGACGGAAGACCGCTACCTGATGCAGAAGGAGGATCTGGTCAACCAGATGACGGTCCTGCTGGGCGGACGGTCGGCCGAGGAGGTGGCGCTTGGCGCCATTTCGACCGGCGCGCAGAACGACCTGCAGCGGGCCACGGACCTGGCGCGCGCCATGGTCACCGAATGGGGCATGAGCGATCGCGTGGGCGTGGTGCACTTCGACCAGGGGCGGCGCTCCCGCTTCCTCGACGTGCCGATGCCGGCCGAGCGCGGGCCCTACAGCGAGGACACGGCCCGCCTCATCGACGACGAGGTGAAGGCCCTGGTGACGGGCGCCCATGAGGCGGCGCGGCGCATCCTGCGCGAGCAGCGAGACATGCTGGAGCGGGTCACCCGGCGGCTGCTCGACAAGGAAGTCATGGAAGGCGACGAGCTGCGTGCGATACTCTCCGCCGAGCCGACGCCCCAGGCGTCCTGACGCACGCCGACATCCGCTCGCTGCCTTCGATTCCTGCTCTTCGTGATTCTTGCGGCCGGGCTGCTCGTGGCGCCGGCCGCCGCCTTCGCCGGTCAGGCGGCGGCGCCTGCCGCCGCGCCCGCTCCGCTTTGCGCGATCGCAACCGCGCCCGACTACGGGCGCACGCCCGAGAACCCGGCGCGCGTGGGCGGGAGCCCGCTCTACGGTGGCGCCCGCCAGCGCCGGTATCTCGAGTCGCTGCGGGGCCCCGGGGGCGAGCCCGTGAAGTTCACGCGGCTCCCGGCCGAGGACTCCCCCGATGGGGAGACGCTGATCGATCGCTACGAGGTCACCTACGAGGGCCTCGCCAAACCCGAGATTCTGCACCTGGACTGGCATCACTACACCGAGGTCCGCGCGCCGCGCGGGTTCGTGTGCGGGCAGGCGTCAACCTCGGATTACCCCCGCCCGATCCATTCATGGCCGCCGACCAGTTGCAGCGCCTGGCCCTGACCGAGGGGGGCGCGGCGGATTTCACACCCCCTCCTATCGAGCTTGGAGGTGGCGCAGCGGGCGTGGCCTTCGACCATTTCCGCCTGCTGTCGCGCGCGGCACATGCCGCCCGGCAGACCGGGACGCCGCTCGTGGCCGGTGAGGTCCCGCAGGCGGCCGCGCGCCCCCACTCGGTGGTCGTGGCCTTTCCGCAGACCTGCGAGGGCGGCACCCGGGCCGCCGACGCCATCGCGCTGGAAGATCAGCGTGGGCGGACGACGGCGGCCGAGTCGCTCGGGACGCGTGCTGACGACATCTCGCGGCTCGTGCCCGGGCTGCAGGCTCCCGCCGGCAGCGTCGCGGGCGTATTCGGGCTCGACGGTCCGCGTGCCGGACTCACGGTGAAGGTCACTTATCGGGAGGCGTGCTCGGGAACAACCGAGGAGCGGACGCTCGCGCTCACCTCGTCGCCGGCGAAGCTGCTCGAATCGCCCATGCCCACGCGGCCCGCCAGCGACCCGGCCATCGGCACGTGGATCGTGGTGCGGGCCATCGTGGACCACGCGGGCGGCTTCCGTGAAGCCACCGCGCTTGGCGGCCCGCCGGAGCTGGCGCAGGCCGCGGTGGACGTGCTCTCGCGCTGGCGCGCGGCACCGCCGCGCGTGAACGGCGCCCCGCTCGCCTCGCCCGTCGTTCTGCAACTCACCTTCCGCGCCGCCACCCCGTAATCGTCCCGCCGTTCGCGCGGAACCTTTCCCACGCGCCCGCCGTAAGGGATTTTGTCTGCAATGCAGACAATTGGGACGGGAGCCTCCTGAATGCCGCCGAAGACACCCTATCTCGGGGAGTTCGAGTACGCCGTGCTGCTGGCCGTCATCCACCTGGGTGACGAGGCGTATGCCGTGCCGATGCGCGAGTTGATCGAAGGCCGCACGGGCCGGCCTGTCGCGCGCGGCGCACTCTACACCGCGCTCGAGCGGCTCGAGGCCAAGGCGTGTCTCCGGTCTCGTATGGGTGATCCGACCCCCGAGCGCGGCGGGCGTGCACGGCGCTACTTCTCGGTCACCCCGCTTGGCATGCGCGCGCTCAAGAGCACGCACGGGGCGCTGGCCAACCTGACCAAGGGCCTCGAGGCCGTCCTGGAGCAACCATGACCCCACCAACCGTGCCGCCCGCAGTCGCCGAGTCGCTCCTGCGTCGCTCCATCGCGAATCGGGAGTGGCGCGATGCAGTATCCGGCGATCTGCGCGAGGAGTTCTCGGACCTCTCGCGCCGGCGGGGCCCTTCCGTGGCCCGGCGCTGGTATTGGCGACAGGCAGTTGGCCTTGCGCTCCGCTTCACCACCGGACGGCTCATCCCGATGGCTGCTCCCCGCCGTCCCATGACGATTCCCGACATCGATACCGAGGGCCGCAGCGGCTGGACATGGCTGAACGACGGGCGCTACGCGCTGCGCGCGCTCGCCGCGCGCCCTGCGCTCTCGGGTGCCATCGTCCTCACGCTCGCGCTGGCGCTGGGTGCGAACGCCACCATCTTCAACCTGGCCGACGCGCTCTACCTCCGGCCATTCCGCTTCGCCGAGGTGGATCGGCTCGTCGTGGTCGCCTCTGCGCCCGACAACGATCCGCTGGCTGATCGGTCGTCGGTCGCGCCGGCCGACTATCGCGACTGGGTGCGCGAGAGCTCGACGCTGACGGACTTCGCCGCCGCGGATTTCTGGGACCCGAATCTCTCGGAGGTGGACCAGCCCGAGCAACTCGCGGGCTTTCGCGTGTCGCCCGGATTCTTCCGCGCGTTGAAGACAGCGCCGGCCATTGGCCGGACGTTCCTGGACGAAGAGGCCACGCCCGGCCGCGACAGGCGCGTCGTGCTCTCGCATGGCCTCTGGGTGCGGCGCTTCGGCGCCGACCCCACCCTGGTGGGCCGCACCATTCGACTGAATGGTGAGCCGCACGAGGTGGTCGGCGTCATGCAGCCGGGACCCTCCATCCCCTACGGCGCCGAGATCTGGGCGCCGCTGGCCTACACCGAGGAGGAGTGGCAGGAGCGCCGACGCGGATGGTTGCTGGTCCTCGCTCGCCTGGGCCAGGGCCTGAGCGTAGGGACGGCCCGGGCCGAAATGCGGGCCATCGTGGCGCGCCAGCGCCAGCAGTACCCCGAGACGCACGCGACACGCGAGGTGTCCGTCAGCGGTTTCATCCAGGCGATGCGCGACGCGGGCGCCGGCCCGTTCCTGGCCATCTGGCAGGCGGCCGCCGTGCTGTTGCTGCTGATTGCGTCGGCCAACATCGCCAACCTGCTGATGGCGCGTGGCACCGAGCGGCAGCAGGAGTTCGCGGTGAGGCTGGCGCTCGGCGCGGCGCGCTGGCGGCTGGCACTGCAGGTGATGTTCGAGGGCGCCTGGCTGGCCCTGCTGTCCATCATCCTGGCGCTCCCCCTCGCGGCGCTGGGCGTGGAGGGCATGCGGCGCGGCCTGCCGCCGGGCGTGCTGCGATGGGTGGCCGGCTATGAGTTCATGCGGGTCGACTGGGCCGTGCTGGGCATCACGGCCCTGCTCGGCGCCGCGGCCACGCTGTTCTTCTCGCTGATGCCGGCCCTGCAGGCATCGCGGGCGGCCGTGTCGGACACGCTCCGACAGGGCGGGCGCACCGCGACGGTCAGCCGCAGCCGGCGCTGGCTCGGCACCGCGCTCGCGGCCGGCCAGGTGGCGCTGACGCTGGCGCTGGTCGTCGGCTCCGCCCTTATCCTTGGGGCCGTGGACGCGGCGGTCAACGGCGTGATGGGCTTCGACAAGCACCACGTGATGACCGCCAGCCTCACGCTGCCCGACCGCCCCTATGCCGAGCGGGAGCAGCGAAGGCAGTTCGTCTCGCGAGTGCTCGATCGGGTGCGCGGCATGCCGGCCGTCGAATCGCTCGGCGCCGTCAGCTTCCTCCCCTACGCGGGCTCGAGCTCGTCCCGCCCGATCTATCCCGAAGGAGTGGAGTTGACGCCCGCGGAGGTCAGGCAGGCAGACTTCCAGCGCGCGACGCCGGCCTACCTGGAAACGATGCGGATCCCGCTGTTCGAGGGCCGGGGCCTCACCGACGCGGACCACGAGGAAGGGCGCCAGGTGGCGGTCGTCAGCCGCAGCTTCGCGGATCGCTACTGGCCTGGCCAGTCCGCCCTTGGCCGGCGGTTTCGGATCGCGGCCGACGCGCCGTGGATCGAGGTGGTGGGCGTATCCGGGGACATCATGCACGACTGGTTCATGAACCAGCGACGCCCGACGTTCTACCGCCCCTATGCCCAGGACGCGTCGCTGACGATGTCGATCGTGGTGCGGACCACCGGCAACCCGCTGGATGTCGCCGGAGAGCTGAGGCGCGCGGTGGCCGCCGCGGACTCGGATCAGCCAATCCTGGAACTGAGGTCGATGGAGCAGGTCGTGGCCGACAAGGTGAGCGGCGTCAACTACCTGGCGCGCGCCCTTGCCGTGATGGGGGGCATTGCGCTGCTGCTGGCCCTGATGGGGGTCTACGGGCTTATCGCCTATCTCGCCGCGCGCCGCACGCAGGAGATCGGCGTGCGGATGGCGCTGGGCGCCACGCGGTGGCAGGTGATCACGCTGAACGTGCGGCAGGCGCTGGTGATTACGGGCCTCGGCCTGGTCGTGGGGACAGGCCTCGCCATCCTCCTTGGCCGTGTGATGGCGTCGGCGCTATTCGGCCTCGTCTCGCTCGACCCGCTGACCGTCGTGGCCATGGTGGTCGTGCTTGGGCTCACCGCGCTCACCGCTGGCTACCTGCCCGCGCGCCGGGCCGCGAAGCTGGATCCGACGACCGCGCTCAGAACGCCGTAGTGAAAAGAAACCACGAAGGCACGAGGGGTACGAAGGCAGCACGACGAATTCCTTTGGGCGAGATCACAACGGCATTTCCCAAGGAGTCTTCGCGTGCATCGTGATTCCCTTCGTATCTTCGTGGTTTCTTTCAGGGCGTGGGTGTCGCGTTCGGGCCCGGCGCGGCCTCGTCAGCCTGGAAATTGCACTCCTTGTGCGACGCGTCGCAGAATGGCTTCCGCTTGGAGTGCCCGCACCGGCAGAGGGCGAACGGCTTCTTGCTGAGGACGTACTCGTTACCGTTCCAGTCCACGAGCTTCACGTCCTCGCCCTCGACCAGCAACGACCCGTTCTGACGCACCTTGATCGTGACCATCCCTACCCCTTTTGCATTGCGGAGAGGAACTCGGCGTTCCCCTTCGTCTTCGCCATCTTGTCCAGCAGCAGCTCCATCGCCTCGACCGGCGAGAGCGGGTTGAGCACCCGGCGCAGCACGTAGACACGCTGCAGGTCTTCCTTCGGGATCAGCAGCTCTTCCTTGCGGGTGCCGCTCTTCAGGATGTC
>DAIRFN010000403.1:0-3664 GCA_036795065.1 Vicinamibacterales bacterium | reverse complement strand
CGGCGTGGCGCGCGTCCGTGCGGGCCGCATCGTCGATGCACTGCCCGGGCGAGTGCTGACGCGGCCGGCGCCTCGCTGAACCGCCGGGCCGTTCAACCCGGACGGGATCGGTTCCCCGCCGACACCGGCTGGGACGACCGAGCACCCATCAGGGCGTGATCTGCAGGGAGACCGACTGCGAAACACCACGGTAGCTTCCGGACACGGTCACCGACCGGTTCGCGGCCACCGGCAGGGTCGTGAAGGTAACGCTGCCGGACGTGCCTCCCTCGGCAATCACGAGGCTCGACGGCACGGGCGCCGACGCGTCGCTGCTGCTGAGCTCGATCCGCGCCCCGGGTGCAGGTGCCGCCGCCGAGAGCGTGGCCACAACCTGCACGGCGTTGCCGCCGACCACGGATGCCGGGTTGACGGTCAGCCCGGCCAACGACGCCGGTGCCTCTGGTCCGGTTGGTGACTCGCAGGCCGACGCGAGCGTGAGGCACGCAAACGCGGCCGCCAGGAGCACAACCCGGCCGCCGCTCAACAGACGAGTCATGAATCACCTCCATCTGAACGGTACGGGCGCCGGGCCGCTCGTTCGGCGCCCGTTCGACGGCGCCGACCTACGGCTTCCCGGGCGCCGCGGGCGCCAGGCTCGGCATCTTTCCCTGCGACTCGACCAGGCGCTCGGCCAGGTGGTTCACCACCACGGCGTCGTTACGGATCGCGCTCAGGTAGGCCGCCCGCAGCATCTGTTCCCGGCGGCCTCGCAGCGTCGACGTGATGGCCTCGCGCACCTCGGGCATGCTGGGGTCCTTCTGGCCGGCCGTCTCGTGCGCCACCACGAGCACGATGGTATGGGCGCCGTTATTGCTCACCACGTTTACCGTGCCGGGCTTCGCCTTCAGCACCGCGTCGCGCAGCGGCGGCGGGGCCTGCTGCAGCGCTGACACCGGCATGAAGCCGAGGTCGCCGCCCCGCGGCGCCGACTGCGGATCTTCCGAGAAGTCCGCGGCCAGGTCGCCGAAAGATGCGCCCTCCTTCAGCCGCGCCATCAGCATCTGCGCCTTCTGCCCTGCCTCCTGCGGCGTGGTGGCATCGTCACCCGTCCGGTTGGCGATCTCGGGATCGCGGACCGGCGTGATGGCGATCTGCGCGATCCGGTACGCCTCCTCCGGGCGGTTGAACTGCGCGCGGTTCGCGTTGAAGAAGTCGGTGACGTCCTGATCGGTCACGTTCACCTTCGACACGACCTCGCGTTCGAGCACCTTCTGCACGAGGAGGTCACGCCGCAGTCCCTCGCGCATGTCCGCCGCCGTCAGGTTGCGGCGGGTCAGCTCCTGCTGGAACGCCTCTTCAGGGATCTCCTTCCGGCCGTCGGCGTACGCCTTGTCGAGCTCCGCGTCCGTCAGCTCGATCTTCAGCTCGCGTGCCCTGGCGATCAGCAGGTCCTGGACGATGAACTCGTTGAGGAGGGTGAGCTTGGCGGCCATGGCCTCGTCTTCGGAGGGAGCGGGCGATACCTGCGCGGTCCGCCGGTAGGCCTTCTCGACATCGTCGCGCCGGATTTCCCGGCCATCGACGACGGCCCACGCGTCCGCCGATACGGGCGGCGTTGCCGGTGTGGACCGACATGCACCGGCGAGACCTGCGAACACGAACGCGAACAAGAGAGCGGTGTAACGCCGATGGGCGATGTACATCTCATCTATTGTATGCGGCCCATGGGCCCGGCCGACCTACCCCGTCGCATCCCCCCCCTCGCCGTGTGCCCCGCCGACGAGTGGGACGAAGTACGCCCCGGTCAGCACCCGTTCCTCGATCAGCTTGCCGTTCCGCTTCCGGAAGGCGATCACCCGCTCGTCGCCGCCGGGTCCGATTGGCTGCACCAGCCGGCCATCGCGATCGAGCTGCTCGACGAGGGCCGGTGGGACGGTGAGTGCTGCGGCGGAAACGATGATGGCCTGATAAGGTGCGTGGGCCGGAAGGCCGTGGTTGCCATCGCCGACCACCACCGTCGCGTTGGGGTACCCGGCGCCACTCAGGTTGCTGCGCGCCTGTTCGGCGAGATCCGGGAGAATCTCCATCGAATAGACCTCACGTGCCAGGGTCGCCAGGATGGCCGTCTGGTACCCGAATCCAGTCCCGATCTCCAGCACGCGATCCGTGCGGGACAGTTTCAGCCCCTCCACCATTCTCCCGATCAGTGAGGGCTGGCTGGTCACCTGTTCGTGGCCGATGGGAATGGGCTCGTCGGTCTCGGCGAGCGACGCATAGGCGCTCGGCACGAAGAGCGTCCGATCCACCCGCCGAAAGGCCTCGAGCACTCTCGCGTCATGGATGCCCGCGCGTCGCACGGCATCCCTCAGTCGCGTCGATTCGCGTTCGCCGCGCCTCGCCTTCCTCTTCGCACCCGCTCGCGCCCGCACGGTCGACGCTCCAGGGGCACCGAGCACCGGCGAAGCGGCCGGTTGGACCCGGTACCGCCCCTGCAGGTCGATGTACAACACGTCGCAGATGACACGCCGCTCGATCGAGTCGGCGTGCCTGGTGACAAGCGTGAGCTCCTGCCTGTCCCCCATGAACAGGGGCGCGATGGCACGTCCGCCGATCGCGAGTTGCCCGATGAGAGGCGGCGGGATGTCCGCGCAGGCCGCGGTGATGGCGATGCGGTCGTACGGCGCCTGCGGGGCGTAGCCGAGTCCTCCGTCGCCAAGGACCACGGTCACGTCGTCGTAGCCCATGCGCTCGAGATTCCGCTTGGCGAACTCGAACGTGAGGGGATCGATCTCGATGGAGGTGACGTGGCCCGTCTCACCGACGACTTCACGCGCGACGGCGGCGCCGTAGCCGGATCCCGTGCCGACTTCCAGGAAACGGTGGCCGGAATCCAGCCCCAGGGGCTCGTAGAAGAGCGGGTAGCTGTGCGGGCACGAGATCGTGGCCGCCGAGCCCGGGAGTGGCAGCGGGACCTCTTCGTAGGCGTAGTCGCGGTACTCGCGGGGGATGAACTGTTCCCGTGGCACGACCAGCAGCGCCGCCTTCAGCCGGGCAGACACGAGTAGGCCCTGTGCCTCGAGGGCCGACACCTCGAGCTGCCGCTCGACAGCGAACTGGCTTGCCGTCTTGGTGGGCGGCTTCGGCGGCGGGGTGGTCCATCCGCGCATCGTCGCACTCACGTCGCACAATCGGGGTGCCGGTCCGTACCCTGAACATACCTCCGAATCACCCCGTGAATCCCGTGCCGCGTTAAGGTAGGTGGGGCAGCACCGATGATCACGATCGACGGCGCCCAGAAGTCCGGCAGCGGCACCATTGTCCGCTACGCCGTCGCGCTCGCCGCCCTGCTCGGGAGGCCGGTTCGCGTGGTCAACGCCAGGCAGCGACGCACGGTCCCGGGCCTCAGGCACCAGCACGTGACGAGCCTCCTGGCATGCGCGGCGCTCTCGGGCGCCACCACCGAGGGCATCTCGGTCGGCAGCCAGACCTTCACCTTCGCGCCCGGCCCGAGGCTCGCCGGCGGCAGCTACGACTGGGACATCGGGACGGCCGGATCCACGACGATGCTCGTGCTGAGCGTCCTGCCGATTGCGTGCTTCGCCGACAGCCAGGTGAGGGCGCGGATCACCGGCGGCATCTTCCAGGACTTCGCGCCCTCGCCGTTTCACATGCAGCATGCCCT
>DAIRFN010000149.1:0-13057 GCA_036795065.1 Vicinamibacterales bacterium | reverse complement strand
GAGGCGGGCAGGACGCCCATCAGCACGTTGCCGCCGTCGAGCGGCGGCACCGGAATCATGTTGAATACCGCCAGCAGCACGTTGAGCAGCACGAACCGGACGCCGACGTCGGCCAGGAGGCTGCCCTCGCGAACGGCATCGAGCCCCCCGAACGCGGCGAGGGTTGCCGCGCCCAACACGGCGAGGACGAGATTGCTGGCCGGACCGGCCGCGGCAATCACCGCGAAGTCGCGCCGGGGATGCCGCAGGTGCCGGAAGTCCACGGGCACCGGCTTGGCCCACCCGATGAGCGGCAGGCCCGTGGAGATGGCCACCAGCGGAAACACCAGGGTGCCGATCACATCCACGTGGACAGCCGGATTCAACGACAGGCGTCCCAGCCGCCGCGCGGTGGGGTCGCCCAGTCGATTCGCGGCCCACGCATGCGCGGCCTCGTGGACCGACAACGATCCGACGAGCACGACCATGAGGACGAGGATCTCTGTGAAATTGATGCCAGCCAAGAACCTAGAAATATACCACCCTACACACGGGAGAAGTGGGCGACGATGGCGTCGGCGGCCCTGGCCCCGACGACAGCGGTCAGTTCCTCGCGCGTGGCGCGGCGCACGCCCGCCAGGCTGCCGAACCGCGTGAGCAGCGTCTTGCGCCGCCGCGGCCCCACGCCGGGCACCTCGTCCAGTTCCGAGCGCAGGTCGCGCATCGCGCGAGCCTGCCGGTGGAACGTGACGGCAAAGCGGTGCGCCTCGTCCCGAATCCGCTGCAGGAGGCGCAGCGCGGGCCCGTGCGGGTCGAGCGCCAGCGGCTGGTCGTGGTCGCGCGTGAAGACCAGTTCCTCCTTCTTGGCAAGCCCGATGGCCACCAGGTTCGACAGCCCGACGCTTTCGAGCGCGGCATATGCCGCATTCAGCTGTCCCTTGCCCCCGTCGATGAGGATCACATCCGGAAACGGCCCGCCGGCCTCCAGCAGTTTCGTATAGCGCCGCCGGACGACCTGCTCCATCGCCGCGAAGTCGTCCAGAAACCGCTCTCCGTCCCGACTCCCGACTCCCGCCTTCGCCGAGGTTTCGGCGGGCAAGCCCGACTCCCGACTCCCGACACGAAACTTGCGATACTCCCCCCGCTTCATCCGCCCGTCCTCGCACACCACCATCGAGGCCACGGTCTCACTGCCCTGGATGGTCGAGATGTCGAAGCACTCGATGCGGCGCGGCAGTTCGGGCAGGCGCAAGGCGGCCTGCAGCAACTCGAGGGCCTCGTACTGCGCGGTGGCGCCCGCGTCGAACCGCGAGCGGTAGGCGAGCTCGGCGTTTCGTCGCGCCAGGTCGAGCAGGCCGCGCTTGTCGCCGCGCTGGGGCACGGCGATGCGGACTTTTCGACCCGCGTGCTCCGCCAACCAGCTCTCGAGCGCCTCGGCCTCGTCTGGCCGCTCCGGCACGTGCACGTCGGGCGGCGCGGCCTGGTCGGCGTAGAACTGCTGCACGGCCGCCTCCACCACATCGGCCTCGCGGGCGGTGTCGGTGCCGGCCTCGGCGGCGAACTCGACGCGCTCGACCACTCGCCCGCCGCGCACCTGGAACACCTGCACGATGACGCCGCTCGGCCCCACCTTCACGCCGAACACATCCCGATCGCCCAGCTCCGGCGTGGCCATCTTCTGCTGCCGCTCGCGAATGGCGCGCACGGTGCGCATCGCATCGCGCAGCGCCGCCGCCTCCTCGAACCGCTCGCCGGCGGCCGCGTCCATCATGCGCGCGTGCAGCGTGTCGGCCAGCTCCTGGTTGCGTCCCTCGAGGAACAGCCGCGTGTCGGCCACGGCCTGGGCATAGCGTGCCGGTCCGCAGATGGCGGCCACGCAGGGCGCCAGGCACCGCTTGATGTCGTACTCGAGACACGGGCGCCCGCGCTGGCCCGTGATCACCTCGTTGCACGAGCGGATGCCGAACAGCTTGTGCGTCAGGCCCATCGTCCGGCGTGCGAGCTTGGCCGGCAGGAAGGGCCCCGCGTAGAAGTGCGCGTCGCGTTCGACCGACCGCGCCACAAGCACGCGCGGGAATGCCTCGCCGGTGGTGAGCTGCAGGTAGGGGTAGTTCTTGTCGTCGCGCAGCAGGATGTTGTAGCGCGGCGCGCGCTGCTTGATCAGGTTGTTCTCGAGGGCCAGCGCCTCGACCACCGAGTCGGTGACGATGACCTCGAGGCCGGCGATGTCGTCGAGCAGCGCGTCGGTCTTCGGGCTGGTGCCGTAGGCCCCGAGATAGCTGCGCACGCGATCGCGCAGGCTCCGCGCCTTGCCCACGTAGATGGTCTCGCCCGCCCGGTTGGCATACAGATACACGCCGGGCTGCTCGGGCAGGCGCTGGATCTGTTCCTTGAGATCGTGGATGGGCATCGGCTAGGCTTGAGGCCGACTTCCATTATGACCTTCACGGGCGCCATCGGCGCCGCCTGCATGCTCCCGCTGCGCGCCATCATCGCCACCTCGGTGGCGCTCGGCATCCACCCCAACGTGCTCACGCTCATCGGCGTGCTCGTCAACGTGGTTGCCGCGTGGGCGCTGGCGACGGACCGGTTCATCGCGGCCGGCATCATCATGATCGTCGCCAACATCTTCGACTTCATCGACGGCAAGGTGGCGCACATCACCGGCAAGCAGTCGCAGTTCGGGGCCTTCTGGGACTCCACGCTGGATCGCTTCTCGGACCTCGCGCTCTTCGCCGGCCTCATCTGGCTCTATGCCGACCTGGGGCGCAAGGACTACGTCCTGATCGCAACGCTCGCGCTGATCTTCTCGATCATGACGAGTTACGCGCGCGCGCGGGCAGAGTCGCTGATCCCGAAGTGCAAGGTCGGCTTCATGGAGCGGCCGGAGCGCATCGTGCTCTTCATGATCGGCGCGTTCACCGATCGGATGGCGGGCGTGCTGTGGGTGATCCTGGCGCTGTCGGTGGTGACGGTGGCCAACCGCATCTATTACACCTACTTGGAACTGGAGCAGCGCCCGATGCCGTCCACCGGGGGCGTGACCGGCCTGTTCTGGCGGTACTTTTTCTGGCGGGACGATCGGGCCACGCTGCCCTACGATCTGTGGGTCATCGCCATCCTCGCGTTCACCTGGCTGACGCCGCCGGACTGGCTGCGGGATCCCACGGCCAGCGGGATGGGACTGCTGGGTTTTCTCCTGGGGCGCTGAGCCGCCCGCGCCGGCGCGCGGGCGGCTAGCTGCCCCAGACGGCCTTCCGGCGCATGCGCGCGTTGGCTTCGGTCACGAGGCCTTCCGTTTCTTCGGGGCGCTGCGCCCCTCCGCGGCCACCTTGGCCGCCTTCTTCTTGCCACCGCTCACCTGCTCGAGGCTCTTGCGGAGCGCGTCCATGAGATCCACGACCTTCGGGGGCGCGGCCTCGGCCACCGCCGTCACCTCTTCACCGGCCACCTTGGCGTCGATGATGGCGCGCAGGCCCTTCTGGTACTCGTCGGTGTAGTCGGCGAGATCCAGTTCGCCCTCGATGCTCTCGATCACCTGCTTGGCCAGCTTCATCTCGGCCGGGTTCACCTTGCCCCGAACCTCGCGCAGCTCGTCGATCTGGTCGATGGTCCGGATCTCGGCCGCGTGGTGCAGCGTGTACATCACCAGACCCTGCTTGTGCGGCCGGACGGCCACGAGGTACTCGCGGTTGTTGATGGCCACCTTGCCGATGCCGGCCTTGCCCTGCATGCCATCCCGCATCACGGCGTAGGCATCCGCGGCCATCGGGCCCTCGGGCGCCAGGTAGTAGGCCTTGTCCACGTACATCGGGTCGATGGCCGTGACGTCGGTGAACTGCATCAGGTTGATGACCTTGGTCGACTCGGTCCTCACCTTCTGGAGGTCCTCTTCGTCCACCACCACCCAGCGGCCCTTCTCGAACTCGTAGCCCTTCACCACCTCGGCCGAGGTGATTTCCCGCTCGCAGGTCGGGCACCACTTCTTCTGCTGGATCTTCGTCTGGCACTCGGCGTGGAGCTGGTTGAACGAAATGGTGGCGCTCGATTCGGTGGCGGGATACACCCGCACCGGGATCGTGACGAGGCTGACCTTGAGGAACCCCTTCCACGTGGGACGTGCCGCCATCGTTTCCTCCTATCGGCCCCTCGGGGCCGTGACTGCAGGGGACGCCGCCTGGCCCGAGGGGTCAGACGCTTTCGCGCATGTCGCGATCGCCCAGGTGGAGCCCCGGGCCGCCATCGAACTCGATGGCGCGCTCGCCGATCTTCTCGCGGAGCAGCCGTCGCACCTCGCCCAGGCGGGTGCCCGGGATGGTGAGCGTCCGCGCGAAGGCGCGCAGCCGCGAGGCCAGGACGAGCGTGGCGCCCGCACCGTCCTTCCACGAGAGCCCGCCGATGTCGGCGTAGGCCATGAAGCCGGAGTCGGTCCACACGCCGTCGGCGTACAGCCCCCGCGCGATGCGAGTGGAAATCGGCAGGAGGTAGCCGTAATACAGGAACATCATGGCCTCGCCGAACACCGACCCGGCGGGCCTGGGCACCAGGAACACCGTGGTGAACAGGAGGATGCCGAGCATGACGCCGATGGCCAGGTTGAGCGCGTAGAACGGCGGCTTGGGGGCCGCCCACACCAGGACCGCGCCGGGGCGGCGTCGCCACCAGCGCCAGATTTCGCGCCCGACGCGGAGGTTCACCG
This sequence comes from Vicinamibacterales bacterium, assembly GCA_036795065.1. Taxonomy (GTDB): domain Bacteria; phylum Acidobacteriota; class Vicinamibacteria; order Vicinamibacterales; family UBA2999; genus VFZN01. Next base: position 8,379 of record DAIRFN010000149.1, on the reverse strand, counting down.
CCAGGAACAGCACGCCAAGCGCGACGAGGCTGACCTCGAGCGCACGGGCCAGTTCCTCGACCGTCATCGGGGCTCCGTGCTCGCCGCTTCCGCGCTGGCACGCGCGGCGGCATCCTTCTGCTTCTGCTCTTCGGTTTCGGCCAGCGTGGGGTCGAAGCACCGCCGGCAGCGCGCCTCGTAGGTGCCCGAGGCGCCCAGCAGGACGCGCGCGCTGTTGCCCACGAGACGCTGCGTGTGGTTGGCCGGGTTGCCGCACACCATGCAGATGGCGCGGGTCTTGGTGATGTACTCGGCGATGGCCAGCAGCTGCGGCATGGGCTCGAAGGGCTTGCCCAGGTAGTCCTGGTCGAGCCCAGCGACGATGACCCGGATGCCGCGAGCGGCCAGGGCCGTGGCGACCGCCGGCAGTTCAGCATCGAAGAACTGCCCCTCGTCGATGCCGATCACCTCGGTGTCGTGCCGCACCTTGCCGACGAGCTCGGCCGCGGTGGCGGCGCTGTCGGACGGGATCCTCAACTCGCTGTGCGAAACGATGTGATCGTCGCCGAAGCGGGTGTCCACGGACGGCTTGAAGATTTGCACCCGCTGGCGGGCAATCTGCGCGCGGCGCAGCCGGCGGATGAGCTCCTCGCTCTTTCCGCTGAACATGCTGCCGACGATCACCTCGATCCACCCCGCCGCCGGGGTCCGCACGACGTCCATGAATCGATTATAGGGAGGTTTGCCCTCCTCAGTCGTGGGGCCTACGCCCTCGCGAGATATTCCCCGGTTTCCGTGTTCACGCGGATGACGTCGCCCTCGCCGATGAAGGGAGGCACCTGCACCGTGACACCGGTCTCGAGCCTGGCCGGCTTCAGCTGATTGGTGGCCGTGGCGCCCTTGATGGCCGGCACCGTCTCGACGACCTTCAGGTCCACCGTCTGCGGCAACTCGATGCCCACCGGCTCTTCGCCGTAGAACTCCACGCGGATGGTCATCTCCGGCTTCAGGAACGCCACGCCCTCGCCAAGCGCCTCTTCCGTGAGGTGAATCTGCTCGTACGAGTCGGTGTCCATGAAGTGGTAGCCCTCGCCATCGGCGTAGAGATACTGCATCTCCTTCTCGTCGAGGGTGGCCCGTTCGATGACATCTTCCGAGCGCGCCTTGTGCTCGGCCATGGCCTGGTTGCGCAGGTTGCGCATCTTCAAGCGGACGAACCCGCGCAGGTTTCCCGGCGTGACGTGCTGGCGGTCGTGAATCCGGTAGAGCTCGTTGTCGAGCTTGATGATCATGCCCTTCCGGAGCTGCGTGGCGAGGAGCGTGTCTGCCATGGTGCCTTTCGATCGGTAGGTAGAACCGGGCAATTTTACCACGGAGGAATCCGCGGGCCGTCCGCGGTGGGACGAGCGCGTGGCTTCACTCCCGGCGTCACCATGCTACGATGCGGTGTTGTGGCGTTTTCGCGCTGGGACCCCTTCCGGGATCTGATCGCCATCCAGCACCGGATCGAGCGGCTGTCGGCCGCCGGTTCGCACGGCTGGGCACCGGCGGTGGACCTCTGCGAGACCGCGGAGGCGTTCATCATCACGGCCGAGCTGCCCGGTCTGTCGCGCGACCAGATTCGCGTGGACGTCCGGGACGGGCGCCTCACGCTGCAGGGCCGGCGCGACGCACGCATCGCCTGCGAGCACTACCACCAGGTGGAACGGGGCCACGGCGAGTTCTCGCGCACGTTTGCCCTGCCGCACACCGTGGATGCCGGTCACATCGCGGCCGACCTGGCCGACGGCATCCTCACCGTCACGATTCCCAAGATCCCCGAGCCCGGCCCGCGCCGGGTGGAAGTGTCCTAGCCCCGTGGGGCGCGCGCCATGGTGAAGCGGTTTCTTCTGTCCGTGTTGCTCGTGGCCACGGGCCTGGTGACCGGACTGGCCCTCTCGGCTCGTGTCGCCGATCGCGAATCGGTGGTCACGTTTCCGTCCGACGAGGCGCCGCCGCCCGAACCGACGACTGGCGCCGCGCCGGTGGCCCAGCGGCCCGCGGCCCTGCCGGCGGCCGTGGCCGGCGCGCCCGACTTCACCGCGGTGGCCGAGCGCACGCTGGGGGCGGTCACCAACATCTCGGCCGTCCAGGTGGCGCGACGGCCGAACTCCCCGTTTGCCAACGATCCGTTCTTCCAGTATTTCTTCGGCGGCGATCCGGGCGAGATGTTCGGCTACGGCAACCGCTACGAGTCGAGCCTCGGGTCCGGGGTCGTCCTGTCGGCCGACGGGTACGTGGTCACCAACAACCACGTGGTGGGCCAGAACAACGCCGAGGTCACCGTGGCCATCGGCGATCGCCGCGAGCTACGGGCGAAGATCGTCGGCGTCGACTCATGGACCGATCTCGCGCTGCTCAAGGTGGACGCCACCAACCTGCCCGTCGTCCCGTGGGGCGACTCGTCGAAGCTGAAGGTGGCCGAATGGGTGATGGCCATCGGCAACCCGTTCTCGTTGAACCAGACGGTCACGCTGGGTGTGGTGAGCGCGCTCGGGCGCGCGGGCGTGGGCATCGCCACCTACGAAGACTTCATCCAGACCGATGCGGCCATCAACCCGGGCAACTCGGGCGGGGCGCTCATCAACAGCCGCGGTGAGCTCGTCGGCATCAACACCGCCATCTTCTCGCAGAGCGGAGGCTACCAGGGCATCGGCTTCGCAGTGCCGAGCAACCTGGTCCGCCGCGTGGTGGACGATCTGAAGCAGTACGGCGAGGTGCGCCGCGGGTCCATCGGCTACGTCGAGGTGTCGCCGCTCACCACGCGCCTGGCCGAAGAGCTGCGCGCCCCCGGCACCGACGGCGTGGTCATCACGCAGATGAGCCGCGGCTCGGGCGCCTACGAGGCAGGCCTCCGCCCCGGCGACATCATCAAGGCCGTGAACGGGCAGGCAGTCGCCAACCCGTCGCAGTTCGTGCGCGTCGTCGCCGACACCGACATCGGCAGCACGGCGCGCATCGAGGTGCTACGCGACGGGAAGACGAGCACGATCCGCGTCGCCGTGGAGCGCCAGCAACCCCGGACCCCGCGCCGCCGCTAGCCCGGTCTGTCGCCCATGCAGCAGGCCTCCCCAGCCGCTTCTCCGTCGATCCCCGCGCAGAGCCTCGAGATCGTCGTGGCGCTGACCTTTGCGGCCATCCTCGCCGGTGCCCTGGCGCTCATCGCGGGCGGGCTGATGCGCCGGCTGCTGGCATCGGTGGAGGATCGCACGCCGCTCTCCGGGTCGATGCAGAAGGCGCCCGTGCGCCTGGTCCGCCTGCTCACCTTCATCATCGCCTTCATCGCCCTCGCCTTCCCCGCGCTGGCCATCGTCGGCGTCGAGCTGCCGGTGGAGCTGCGAGGAGAGCGCGTGGGCGAATGGGTGGCGCGCACCGGCCTGCGCATCGGGATCGTCGTGCTGCTCGCCATCGCCGCCTCGCGGCTCGCGAGCTCCACCATCGCGCGCGCCGAGCGCGAGATGGCCGCCGGGGGCAGCGTCGCCGACGTCGAGCGCCGCAAGCGCGCGCAGACCATCGGCCGCACGTTCAGCCGATTCCTCTCGGCCATCATCTGGGTGGCGGCGCTGCTGATGGTGCTCCGCGCGCTCGACGTGGACATCACGCCGGTGCTGACCGGCGCGGGCATCCTGGGGCTGGCCGTGGGCTTCGGCGCGCAGACGCTGGTGAAGGATGTCATCTCGGGCTTCTTCCTGATCATCGAGGACCAGGTCCGCGTCGGCGACGTCGCCATCGTCAACGGCACTGGCGGCTCGGTCGAGCAGATCAACCTGCGCACCATCGTGCTGCGCGACCTCGAGGGCACGGTGCACGTCTTCCCCAACGGCGAGGTGAAGACGCTGGCGAACCGCAGCAAGGACTTCTCGTTCTACGTGCTCGACGTCGGCATCGACTACGGTGACGACGTGGACAAGGCCATCGACGTGGTGCGGGCCACAGCGGCGGAGATGCAGGCAGACCCGGCCTGGGCGCCCCACTTCCTCGCACCGCTCGAGGTGATGGGCGTGGACGATTTCGGGGCGTCCGCCGTGTCCCTGCGCTTCCGCATCAAGACGGTGCCCCTCAGCCAGTGGAACGTAGGCCGCGAGCTGCGGCGCCGGGTGAAGAAGGCTTTCGACGCGCATGGGGTGCGCATCCCCGTGCCACAGGTCGAAGTCACGATGAGAAACGATGGGACGAACGTTCGGTAACTGGGGCCGGACCGCTACTCGTCCCTGACGTCTGCCATCGTTTTTTCATTCCCGGGTCAAACCTTCGCCACGTCCGTCTAGTCTCATACAGGCATGGATCCGCGGCGCACGACGCCTGCCCGCGCGGGTCCGGGCTGAGGAGTGAGATGCACACCATCGAAGCGCGCGTGACCCGGAAGGCGCTGGCCTGGGCGGTCGGGATGACCGTGGTGCTCTACGCCATGCTGTGGGCCACGGCCGGCGCCCCAGCCGGCGGCCCCACGGGTCCCGGCGAGCCGGTGCTGGCACTGACGGCCGGCCAGACGGGGGGCAACTGAGGAAGGAAGAAGGCAAAAGGCAGAGGGCGCTTCTCACTTTCTCCCAGAGACCGCCCGGTTCCCTTCCACCCAGCATCGCCATGCGTGCTCCACGCCTTTCGTGATGCCGACGCGCGGGCCCCAGGTGATGTCGCCGATGGCGAGCCCACGGTCCTCAATGGTGAGCGGGCGCTTGAACAGCGCGCGCGTGTTGTGCGCCAGGTCGATACCCATAGCCGTCGCCAGGTTGCCTGGACCACGACAGAGATGAGCTTCTTCCACGGCCGGCTTCCCCTCGCGCCACGGCGCGCGGGCACGCCGCCGCCGCATCAGGTCGATCCCCTCGATCGGTTCCAGCGCGCGAATCAGGACCGCCGCCGGAAATCCCTCCCGCTCGGTGACCGCGTTCACCAGATAGTGCAGGCCGTAGTTGAAATAGACGTAGGCGAGGCCGGGGGCCCCGTAGAGCGGCGCGTTGCGCGTCGTGGGCCCGGCCGCGGCGTGGCACGCGGGGTCGTCCTCGCCGATGTACGCCTCGACCTCCACGATGATGCCGGCGGTGAGGCCGTCGGGGGCGCGATGGACCAGGACCTTACCGACCAGGTCGCGCGCAACGGCGAGCGTGGGCCGGGCGTAGAAACCTTGCGGGAGGATCAAGGGACCGGTACGCCGAGCTCGGCGAGGTAGGCACGCGCGCGTGGGCCCAGCGACCGGTGCGACAGGGCCTCCTCGAGCCGCTTGACCGAGCCGTCCTTCAGGTAGCGCGCGCGCGCGAAGGCCGCCGCCAGTCCGGCGGCATCGTCGCGGTCGCCCCACCCATCGGTCGCCAGATCGCGGACGAGCGCCGCACTCTGCGGGTCACCGATGCGCGCGAGGGCCTCGAGCGCGGCGCCGGCCATGCGCCGGTCACGCGCACGCTCCCGGGAGAAACGGTCCGCCAGGGCGGGCACGGCCGCCGTCTCGCGCAGCAGGCCAATGGCCTCCATGGCCGCCCTCTGCTCGGCCTTGCTGCCGGTGTTGAACAGGCCGAAGATGCCCTCGAGCAGGCCGGCCGGCCGCATGGGCGAGGGCTGGCCGTCGATGGGCGCGGCGAACACGTAACCGGCGACGCGGCAGCCGGCGACGCGGGAGTTGCGGTCGTCCGACGCCAGCATCTGGACCAGGGTCACGCCGGCGCCCGCCAGCTCGCCCCGCGGCACGTGCCGCGCCGACCGGCCGGCGAGCACGCCAAACGCATAGGCATTGCGCACGCGCGCGGCGTTGCCCACCGGGCCCATGCCGATGATGAGCGTGGCGAAGGCGCCCGGCGGCACCGGCTCGGGGCCGGTGAGGCCCGCGTCGAATGCCGCCGCCGCGCCGCCCCTGGGCACGGCCACACCCGCGGCCCGCAAGACGGCGTTGCCGTCCGGCGCCTGCGCGTGCAGCGGTAGGCTGGCGACGAGCAGCGCCAGGGCGAGGGCCACGACCCGCCTCATCGCTCCCCCGTCTGCAGCAGTTTCCCCGACGAGAGGATCTGCCGCAGGTAGCGTCCCGTGTGGGAGGCATCCACGTGGGCCACCTGCTCGGGCGTGCCCATCGCAATCACCTCCCCGCCCTGCTCGCCGCCCTCGGGCCCGAGGTCGATGATCCAGTCGGCGGTCTTGATCACGTCCAGGTTGTGCTCGATGACGGCCAGCGTGTGCCCGGCTTCGAGCAGCTTGCGGAGGGCGGCCAGCAGCTTCGCGATGTCGTCGAAGTGCAGGCCGGTGGTGGGCTCGTCCAGGATGTAGAGCAGCCGCTCGCCCGCGTGCGACGCCAGGTGCGCGGCAATCTTGATGCGCTGGGCCTCGCCACCAGAGAGCGTGGTGGCGGGCTGTCCCAGGCGGAGGTAGCCGAGGCCGATCTCGTCGAGCACCTGCAGGCGCCGGAGCACCTTCGGCGTGTTGGCGAAGAAGACCAGCGCCTCGCGCACGGTCATGTCGAGCACGTCGGTGACGTTCCGGCCTCGGTACCGCACCTCGAGCACCTGCGACTTGAATCGCCGGCCCTCGCACTGCTCGCAGGGGACGAAGACGTCGGCCAGGAACTGCATCTCGACCTTCACCTCGCCCTCGCCCTGGCACGCCTCGCAGCGGCCGCCAGGGACGTTGAACGAGAAGTGGCTGGCGGTGAGGCCGCGCGCCACGGCGTCCTTGGTCGAGGCGAAGAGCTCACGGATGGGATCGAACGCCTTGAGATAGGTGACCGGATTCGAGCGCGGCGTGCGGCCGATGGGGGTCTGGTCCACCAGCACGACGTCGGTGACGAACTCGTGGCCCTCGAGACGATCGTGGGCGCCGACCTTGCGGTCCCAGTCGCCCTTGGCGCGCTTGAGCGCCGCGTAGAGCACGTCGTGCACCAGCGTGGACTTGCCCGATCCGCTCACGCCCGTAATGCAGGTGAGGGTGTTGAGCGGGAACTCGACGTTCACACCTTTCAGGTTGTGTTCGCGCGCGCCGATCAGCTTGATGCGCTGCGGGATGCCTTTCCGGCGGGTCACCGGCACCGCGATGGAGAGCTCGCCGCGCCAGTACTTCGCCGTGAGCGATCGCGGCTCCTGGGCCAGGCCCGCGAGGGTCCCGGCGTACACCACCCGCCCGCCGTGCTCCCCCGCGCCGAGCCCCATGTCCACGAGATGATCCGCCACGGCAATCATGTCGGCGTCGTGCTCGACGACGAGCACGGTGTTGCCCTGGTCGCGGAGTTGCCGAAGGATGGCGATCAGCCGCTGGTTGTCGCGGGTGTGCAGGCCGATGGAGGGCTCGTCCAGCACGTAGAGCGTGCCGACGAGCGCGGATCCGAGCGAGGTGGCCAGGTTGATGCGCTGCGCTTCCCCACCCGAGAGCGTGGACGACAGGCGGTCCAGCGTGAGGTAGTCGAGCCCCACGTCGCGCAGGAAGCCCAGGCGCCGCCGGATCTCGTTCAGCACCTTCTCGACGATGACGGCGTCCTTCTCGGAGAGCTGGAGCGTGTCGAAGAAACGTTCGGCCTCGCGGACCGTGAGGGCCGACACCTTGTCGATGGAGATGCCGCCCACGCGCACGTCGCGCGCCTCGCGGCGCAGGCGGGTGCCGCCGCAGTCGGGGCACGTCAGGTAGCCGCGGTAGCGGCTGAGGAACACGCGGACGTGCACCTTGTACTTCTTCCGCTCGAGCCACTGGAAGAAGCCGCGGATGCCCTCGTAGCCGGCGCCGTCCCCTTCGACGACCACGCGCCGCTCTTCGTCCGTCAGGTCCTTCCACGGCACGTCGAGGCGGATGCCGTGCTGCTTCGCCGCGCGCTTCAACTCGGCGAGGTGCGATCGGTAGTGCGGCTTGGTCCAGGGCTCGATGGCGCCCTGGCTGATGGCCCTGGCCTGATCGGGCACCACGAGATCGAGGTCGAGCTCGATGACGTTGCCGAAGCCGTGGCACGTGGGGCACGCGCCGAAGGGATTGTTGAACGAGAAAAGCCGCGGCTGCGGGTCCTCGTAGGTGAGGTTGCAGGCGCGGCACTCGAAGCGCTCGGAGAACTCGTGACGCCGGGGCTCACCCTCCGCCGGCAGCTCCACCGCCCACGCGGCGCCGCCGCCTTCCTGGTAGGCGATCTCGATGGAGTCGGTCATCCGCGAACGCAGATCGCCCTCGATGCGGAGGCGGTCCACGACGACGCCCACCGACGAGCGGCCCTTGAGGGCGTCGGGCGGGAGGTCGTCGAAGGCGACCGCCTGGCCGTCGATGAGGAGGCGGCCGAATCCCTTGCGCCGAAGGGCCTCCAACGCCGATGGTGTGGACGCAGATGACGCAGCCGCAGATGGCGCAGATGAATCAGCCGCAGATGACGCAGATGGATCAGCCGCAGATGACGCAGATGGATCGACG
>DAIRFN010000148.1:0-13074 GCA_036795065.1 Vicinamibacterales bacterium | reverse complement strand
CGGCGCGCGCAGCTACTGGCACAGCCACGACAACGGGCAGCTGCTCTACGTCGAGCAGGGCCGCATGCGGACGCAGAAGCGGAGCCAGGCCATGCGCGAGCTCGGCCCCGGCGAGAGCGACTACACCGGGCCAAACGTGCAGCACTGGCACGGCGCCGTGCCGCACACGCCCCTCATCCAGATCAACGTGGGTTTCAGCGGCGAGACGAAGTGGCTCGAGGCCGTGACCGACGCCCAGTACGACGGCAAGTGATGGGGCGTTGATGGATCCGGTCATCGAACTGCTGAAGGCCCTCGTCAGGATCGACTCGGTGAACCCCTCGCTCGTTCCCGGCGCGGCCGGCGAGACAGCCGTGGCGCGCGCGCTGGCCGAGCACATGCGCGCCATGGGGCTCGAGGTCCATGTCCAGGAGGTGGCCGAGGGGCGCCCCAACGTGGTGGGCGTGCTCGAGGGGCGCGAACCGGGCCGCTCGCTGATGCTCTGCGGCCACATCGACACGGTCGGCGTGGCAGGCATGACGCAGCCCTTCAACCCGGTCGAGCGCGACGGCCGCGTCTACGGGCGCGGCTCGCAGGACATGAAGAGCGGAGTGGCGGCCATGGTGGACGCCGCGCGCCTCATCCGCGACTCGGGCGGGCTGGACGAGGGCCGGCTGCTCATCGCGTGCGTGGTGGACGAGGAGCACTCGAGCATCGGCGCCGATGCGCTCGTCACGAAGTGGTACGCGGATGGCGCCGTCGTCACCGAGCCCACGGACCTGGCCATCGCCATCGCCCACAAGGGCTTCGAGTGGGTGGAGGTGGAAACCGAGGGTCGCGCCGCGCACGGCAGTCGCCCGCGCGAGGGCCGCGACGCCATCCGGCTGATGGGCCGCGTGCTCACCGAGCTCGACGCGCTGGACCACCGCCTGCAATCACGACCGCCACATCCGCTGCTCGGCACCGCCTCGCTGCACGCGTCGCTCATCCACGGCGGGCGCGAGCTGAGCTCGTACCCCGATCGGTGCCACCTGCAGATGGAACGCCGCACGGTGCCCGGAGAGCAGCGAGGCAGCGGCGCCCGCGAGGTGGCCGACATCCTGGCCCGCCTCGCCGCTGCCGACGGCGAGTTCAAGGCCGCCAGCCGCCCGCTGTTCGCGCGGTCACCGTACGAGATCGCGGCGGACCACCCGCTCGTGGCCACCATGAAACTGGTGGTGGCGGAGCAGTTCAGAGTTCACCGTTCAAAGTTCCAGGTAGATGCCGCCACAGATTCATCTGCGCCATCTGCGTCATCTGCGGCCCCATCTGTGTCTGGAATGAGCTTCTGGACCGACGCATCCGTGCTGGGCGACGCCGGCATTCCCTCTCTCCTGTTCGGCCCGACGGGCGCCGGGCTCCACGGCGTGGAGGAGTGGGTCGAGGCCGGGAGTGTCGTCACCTGCAGGAACGCGCTCGCGGAACTCGCCCGCCGCTGGTGTGGACAGGCATAGCCATTGAGCGATTGGTGATTGCAGATTGGCGATTGATTGAAGATTGGCAGATTGACGGATCGGGTGATCAATTGAGTGATTGAGGGATTGGACCATTCGGTGATTCGCTGTCAGCGGCAATCGCCCAATCATCAATCGCCCAATCATCAATCGCCCAATCACCAATCGCCCAATCACCAATCGCCCAATCACCAATCGCCCAATCACCAATCGCCATCAATCACTCAATCACTCAATCACCAATCGCCAATCAATCACTCAATCACTCAATCCCCCAATCGACAATCAATCGCTCAATCGGCAATCACCAATCGCTCAATGAGCCCGCCTCACCGGCGTTCGCTCACCAGTCCGCGCAGGACGAAGCCGATGTTGGCAGGCCGCTCGCCGAGCCGACGCATGAAGTAGGGGAACCACTGCTGCCCGAACGGGACGTACACGCGAACGCCGTACCCTTCGGCCACCAGCGACGCCTGCAGGTCGCGGCGGATGCCGTAGAGCATCTGGAACTCGAAGCGATCCTTCGCGTAGCCGCGCTGCTCCGCGTAGCGTTTCGTGGCGTCGATCATCGCCGGGTCGTGCGTGGCGATGGCGGGGAAGTGCCCGTGGTCGAGCAGCTCGCGCATCAGCTCGACGAACGCCGCGTCGACCTGGTCCTTCCCCTGGAACGCCACCGTCTTCGGCTCCTTGTACGCGCCCTTGACCAGCCGCACCCGGACCGCCAGCGCGTTCAGCCGCTGGACGTCGCCGGGCGATCGGATGAGGCACGACTGGATGACGGTGCCCACGCCCCGATGTTCCTGTCGCCACAACGTCTCGAGTACCTGCAGCGTGCGGTCGGTGTACGGCGAGTTCTCCATGTCGATGCGCACGAAGAACCCGTGCTGGTCGGCGGGCTCGAGGATGCGGCGCATGTTGTCCACCGCCGTCGCCCGATCCACGTCCAGCCCGAGCTGCGTGAGCTTCACCGAGATGTTCCGCTCGATCCCCGATCGCACGATGGCGTCGATGATGTGGATGTATTCATGGGCGGCAGCCGCGGCCTCGTCGAAGGTGGTGGAGCTTTCGCCGAGATAGTCCAGGGTGAGCCGCAGGCCGCGTGAGGGGAGCTCTGCCACGGAGGCAATCGCCTCCTCGACGGACTCGCCGGCGATGAAGCGCCGCGCGAAGCCGCCCGGGCGCATCCCGTAGCGCGATGCCAAACGCCTGAGGAACTCGACCTGCGCCAGCGAGTGGAAGAGGGCTTTCGACGTCGCGTCGATCATCAGCCAGGCCCGGCCCTCACGTCAGTGCGTCGCGCCGGCGGGGGTCAGCAGGTGCTGGAGGCTGCGACCGTAGTAGCGGAGGACGTTACGCTCGCGGACGCGGTAGCGGCCCTGTTCGACGACGATGATGCCGCGCGTCTCGAGGGGCTCGGTGGCGGCGGCGATGACCTCGTCCGCGGTGTGCACCCCCATGTTGGCGCCCGTGGCGCCGAGCGTGTCGAGGATGGCGGTGATCCGCGAGGCCAGGTCGGCCTTCGCGATCGACGGCCGCATGGCCGCGGCGAGCACGGCCGTCGGCAGCACCTTGTAGAGGCGGCCGATCTCGCGCCGCACGTGCTGCGCGAGATCCATCACCGATCGGCGCGACTCGGCGTCGTACACGTCGAGCGCGATGGGCCGGCCGAAGGTGACGAAGGCGCGGCTGCGGTAGCCCACCGCGTAGCGGACCATCTCGGCCAGCTCACGGCTGAAGGCGCGCTGCCGCCGCTTCACCTTCTGCCGGGCCAGCACATGATCCTCAAGCACCAGGTCGTAGGCCACGGCGACGGGCACGATCGACATGCCCGGCACGTTGGCGCCGAGGCACGCGCTGAACAGGCCGGTCTTCGCGTTCTTCAGCTCGCCGCTGTAGCTGCGCCCGCCCTCCGGGTAGAAGAACAGGTCGTGCGTGTGAAGCAGCGTCCCGACGTAGGCCTTCAGCGTGATGAGGTACGCCGGGTCCTTGGTGTTGCGACGGATGGGCAGCGCGCCGGTGACGTGCTTGTGGATGAGCCCGAGCGGGCCTCCGAACAGGTTGATCCCCGCCGCGATGATCGGCGGACGCACCCCCGCATCGTCCAGGACGAGCGGCTCGACCAGGTAGTCGGTGTGGCTGCGATGGTTCGATGCCCACACCACGCGACCCCGCGCGGTGGCGTCGAGCGCGTGCTGGGTGTTCTCGCCCACCCGCTCGATCTTGCGCAGGATGGGATAGAGCGGGTACTCCAGCGCGCGATACAGTTCGTAGCGCTGCGTCGTCCGGAGCTCCTCGAGGTACTCGAGGATGCGGGCGCGCGCCTGGTCGGCGCCGGCCCCGTTGCCCGCCAGGTAGCGCGTCACCTCGTCCCGGCTCAGAACCGCTTCAGTGATGTCGTCCATCGTGCATGCGCCACAGATGATAGACCGAGATCCGGGTGCCGGGTCATCCCCGTTCGATCCCCCGGCAGATGGCGTCGGCAAACGAGGTGGTCGTCGCCGTGCCGCCCAGGTCCGGCGTCACGTGGCCCGAGGTCAGCACCTCGCGCAGCGAGGCCATGATACGGCCCGCCTTCTCGTCCTCCTGCAGGTGCTGCAGCATCAGGATGGCCGACAGGAGCAGCGCCGTCGGGTTGGCGATGTCGCGGCCGGCGATGTCGGGCGCCGTGCCGTGCACGGCCTCGAACACGCCGACGCCGCCCTCACCCAGGTTGGCCGACGGCACCACGCCGAGCCCGCCCACCAGCCCCGCGCACAGATCCGACACGATGTCGCCGTACAGGTTGGGGAGCAGCAGCACATCCAGCCGCTCGGGGTGCATCACCAGGTGCATGCACGCCGCGTCGACGATGCGATCGTCGCAGGCCACCTCGGGATAACGGGCCGCGACCTTGCGCGCGGTGTCGAGGAACAGCCCGTCGCCCAGCTTCATGATGTTGGCCTTGTGCACGATCGTCACCTTCTTGCGCTGGTGGCGCCGCGCATACTCGAAAGCGAACACCGCGATCCGCGTCGTGGCCTTCTCGGTGATGATCTTCAGGCTCTCGACGACGCCCGGCACCACCACGTGCTCGAGACCCGCGTACAGGTCCTCGGTGTTCTCGCGGACGATGACGAGATCCACGCCGGAAAAGCGCGAGGGAACCGACGGCAGGTTCCAGACCGGGCGGAGGTTCGCGTAGAGATCCAGCGCCTTCCGCAGGCCTACGTTGACGCTGGTGAAGCCCTTGCCCACCGGGGTGGTGATGGGGCCCTTCAGCGCCACCTTGTTGCGCGTCACCGAATCGAGCAGCGCCTGGGGCAGCGTGGTGCCGTGCTCCTCGATGGCCGGCGCGCCCGCCGAGAACGTCTCCCACTCGGGAGCGAAGCCGGTGGCGGCCAAGATGCGCACCACGGCCCGCGTCACCTCAGGGCCGATGCCGTCGCCGGGTATGAGGGTGATGGTCATTGATGATTGGCGATTGCAGATTGGCGATTGATTGCGGATTGGAGGATTGACGATTGGCGATTAATTGGGTGATTGGGTGATTGGGTGATTGGGTGATTGGGTGATTGGGTGATTGGGTGATTGGGCGATTCCTGCCCGGATCGCAAGGCCCAAGGCCCAAGGCCCAAGCCCCAAGGCCCAAGCCCCCTGTCACTCCCGCGACTCCCAGAAGACCAGCAGCAGCGCGCCGACGGCCGTGGCGCTCAGCAGCAGGTTGGACAAGCCGTGCAGCTGGTAGAACGAGGCGCGCCGGGGATCGTCCTGGGGGAGCGATGCGACCGACGCGCCAATCTCGCGCTGCATGGCCTCGACACGCGGGCTGATGCCGAAGCCCGAGGCGAGGGTGAGACCCAGCATCGCGCCCACCAGCCCCGCGCGGATGCCGTAGGCCACCGGCCGCGGGCCCAGCAGGCGGCGAATGGTCAGGGTCACGAGCATCACCACGGCCGAGGCATAGAACAGCGTGTGCAGCCTGGCGAGGATCTGCCCGAAGACCTGTCCGGCCAGGACCCGCCCCTGCTCGGGGTTCCAGGCTTCGAGGACATCGAAAATGGTCGGCGCTGCCACCAGGCCGGCCACCGTCATCCCACCCAGCCACACGCTCAAGGCGAGGATGTACAGGTAGCGCAGCACGAACATCCGACCATTATAGGGTGCGGGCAGGTGCGAACGGGCTTGCCCGCCGAAGCTCGTCTCGCCATCTCGAGGCGAGCGAAGGCGGGTGCGAGTCGGCCTGCTCTGATAAACTTTGGCGTTCCGTGCCATCCCCAGGAGGGTCTCCGGTTGCCTGTTGACGCGTCTTTGCTGCCCAACCTCAAGAACATCGCCACCCGGCTTCGCATCGAGTCCATCCGGGCCACCACCGCGGCCGGCAGCGGGCATCCGACCACGTGCCAGTCGGCGGCGGATCTGATGGCGGCGCTGTTCTTTGCCGAGATGCGCTTCGATCCCGGCAACCCGCAGCATCCGCTGGCCGACCGGCTGGTGATGTCCAAGGGACACGCGGCTCCGCTGCTCTACGCGATGTGGGCCGAGGCCGGCTTCATCCCGCGCGAACGGCTCACCGACCTCCGACTGCTCACGTCCGATCTCGAGGGACACCCCACACCCCGCCTGCCATTCGTGGATGTGGCCACCGGATCGCTGGGGCAGGGGCTGGCGGCCGGCGTGGGCACGGCACTCAACGCGCGCCTTATCGGCTCCGACTACCGCACCTACGTGCTGATGGGGGATGGCGAGACGGCGGAAGGCTCCGTCTGGGAGGCGGCCTCGGTGGCACACCTCTACAAGCTCGATGCGCTGTGCGCCATCGTCGACATCAACGCGCTCGGCCAGAGTCGGACGACCGAGCTCGAGCACGACATGGAGGCCCATCGCACGCGGTGGCGGGCGTTCGGCTGGCACGCGGTGGTCATCGACGGCCACGACATGGCGGAGGTGCTCGCGGCGTATGCCGAAGCGCGCGCGACCAAGGGCACGCCCACCGTCATCCTGGCGCGCACGCTGAAGGGTAAGGGCGTGTCGTTCACGGAGGGCAAGCCCAACTGGCACGGCAAGCCCCTGAAGCCCGAGGAAGCCACCCGCGCCTACGCCGAGCTCGAGGCGCAGTTCGAGAAGGAGGCCGGCCCGACGCCGTCCATCCCCGCGCCGCCGGCCGCGCCCGCCGCATCCCGGCCGGGGCCGATGCCCGCGCCCACCTACGAGCTGGGCGAGTCGATTGCGACGCGCGAAGCCTTCGGCACCGCCATCACGAAGCTCGCATCGGTCGATCCCCGCGTCGTGGCGCTCGATGCCGACGTGAAGAACTCCACCTTCAGCGAGCGCTTCGAGGCGGCCCACCCGGATCGCTTCTTCCAGTTCTTCATCGCCGAGCAGGTGATGGTGGGGGCCGCGATGGGTCTGGCCGCCCGCGGCGCCGTGCCGTTTCCGTCCACCTTCGCGGCGTTTCTCACACGCGCGTCCGACTTCATCCGGATGGCCGCCATCAGCGGCGTGAACATCAAGCTCGCCGGCTCGCACGCGGGCGTCTCGATTGGCGAGGACGGCCCCTCGCAGATGGCGCTCGAAGACTTCGCGATGGCCACGGCCCAGCCCAACTTCACGGTGCTGTATCCCGCCGACGCGGTGAGCACCGAGAAGCTCATCGCCGAGATGGCCGCGCACCACGGCCCGGCCTACATGCGCACCACGCGGCCGAAGACGCCCGTCATCTACGACAACGCCGAGTCGTTCCCGATCGGCGGCCTGAAGGTCCTGCGGTCGAGCGCGGCCGACACGGCCACGGTCGTTGGCGCCGGCGTCACCCTCTTCGAGGCGCTGAAGGCACACGACGTGCTGAAGGCCGAGGGCATCTCGATTCGCGTCATCGACCTCTATTCCATCCAGCCGATCGATGCCGCGGCGCTCATCGCCGCGGGTCGCGAGACCGGACGGCTCATCACCGTCGAGGATCACTATGTCGCCGGCGGCATCGGCGACGCCGTGGCCCGCGCCGTGGCGCCCGCGGGCCTCACGGTCACCCGTCTCGCCGTCACCGAGATTCCCCGCAGCGGCAAGCCCGACGAGCTAGTGGAGAAGTACGGGATCTCGGCGACGTCCATCGTCGAGGCCGTTCGCTAACCCACGGAGCCCTTTCCCATGCGCGTCGCTCGAATCACGGCCGGTGTCGTTGCCGCCCTGCTGGCACTGCAGGCCGGCGGGCGCGCGCAACAGGGCACACCGGGCGTGCAGGACGGCGCATGGTCGCCGGACGGCCGCCGCGTCGCCGTCTCGTACCTGGATCGCATCTGGACCATGAACGCGGACGGACGCCAGCCCCGCCCGCTGGTCTCGGCCGATTCGGGCGCGGTGGAGCGCGAGCCCGCGTGGTCTCCCGACGGCACGCGCCTCGCGTATGCCGCCAACAAGGGCGGCGGCTTCGACATCATCGTCACGCTGGTGAAGACGGGCGCCTCCGCCGTCGTGGCCGCGATGCCCGGTGACGAGCGCTGGCCTTCCTGGACGCCTGATGGCCGTCTGGTGTTCGCGCACCGGGGGGCGCCGCCGGCGGGCCGGGCCGCGGACGCGTCGCTGCAGTGGGATCTCTACCTGGCCATCCCGGTCGCGGGCTCCGAGGCCTGGCAGGTACCGGTGCCGCTCAGCGACACGACGGACAGCGAGACCTTCCCGCGCGTGTCACCCGATGGCCGCAAGATCGCGTTCGTCTCCGAGCGAGATGCCGAGGACGACGTGGACCTGTGGTGGATGCCGCTGGTATCGTCCGGCGTGACCAGGCCGGTGCCGCTTGGCGCGCGCGTCGCGTCACCGCCGGCCGGCTCCGGTGCTTCGATTCCCGGCACTGAGACGAAGGCGCCGCGCGCCACGCGCATCGCGAGCGCGCGTGGCATGGAGGGGCATCCGTCGTGGGCGCCCGACAACGAGCGGCTGGCGTACTACGCGGTGCGCGAGGGCATTGGCTCGGTGTGGGTGGCCAGCGTCGTGCCCCCGCGCCCCGAAGGCGGCGCCGCACCCGAGCCCCGTGCGAAGCCGTCTGCCCCGCCGCAGCTCGTCTCGCGCAAGGGCGGCGCGCCGGCGTGGTCGCCCGACGGCCAGACCATCCTGGTGACAGGCCTTCCCGATCCGCAACCGGTCTACAACGGCAATCCGCTCCGCAGCGAGGCCGAGGCCCCGCCGCTGTTCGCGCTGAACGCCGCGTTCCAGCTGTGGCGCATTCCCGCGCCGCTCCCCGTACACGAGTCTGGCGGCGCCATCACGGCCGCCCTTCCGTTGTCGCCGACGCTCCTCACCTCAACGTTCGATCGGGTGTGGGACACGCTGCGCGGCCTCTACTACTCGACGGGATCGTCGGCGGCGGCCTGGACGAGCGCGCGCGAGACGTATCGACCCCGGGCGGCCGCGGCGAAAACGGAAGCCGCGTTCGAAGCGGTCGTGGATGAGATGGTGGCCGCGCAGCCCCTCATCAAGCCCGTGATCACCTCGAACGGCGGCATGGTGGTCTCCGGGCATCCGCTCGCGTCCGAGGCGGGCCGCCTGGCGTTCGAGAAGGGCGGCAACGTCGTGGACGCCATGATTGCCGTCTCGTTCGCCCTCGGGGTGGTCGAGCCCGAGGCATCGGGCGTGGGCGGCGACGGATCCGCCGTGCTCTACCTGAAGGGCATGAAGCGCCCCACCGTGGTCGAGTACAAGGACATGACGCCCATGCGCGCCACGCCGGACAACCCCGCCATCGTGCGGGACGGGCGACTGGTGGCCGATGGCCCCGCGGCGGCGAACATCCCGGGCGTGGTGGCCGGCCTCGAGCACCTGTACCGCAACTACGGCAGCGGCAAGGTGAAATGGGAAGACCTGGTCGAGCCGGCGATCAAGCTGGCGGACGAGGGGTTCATCCTCGATGAGGCGCTGCCCACGACCATCGCCGAGGGCCGTCGCTTCCTCGAGAAGTGGCCCGAAGCTGCGAAGATCTACCTGCCAGGCGGCAAGGTGCCGCGGCCGGGGGACCGCTTCTTCAACAAGGACTACGCGTCCACGCTGCGCGCCATCCAGAAAGGCGGCGCCGAGGCGTTCTACCGCGGCGAGATCGCACGGACGATCGCGGCCGACATGGAGGAGAACGGCGGCATCCTCAGCTCTGCCGACCTGGCGCAGTACCGGGCCATCGAGCGCGAGCCAGTGGTGGGGCAGTACCGCGGGCACACCCTCTACGCCGGCGGACCGCCGGTGGCCACGGGCATCCAGTTGTTCGAGTCGCTTCACATCCTCGAGCAGTACGCGCCGAAGCCGGGCGCGCGCCTGGTGACCGACGCGGACTACTTCCACTACCTGATCGAAGCGTGGAAGGTGCGCGATCCCCTGCGGCGCGTGGCCGATCCCGAGCGCTGGCCCGTGGACTTCGCCGACCACCTCACCCTGGAGCACGCTCGCAAGCTGTTCCAGAAGATCGATCCGGTGAAGGCCTCGCGCTACGAGCGCCAACCCGACGAGGATCAGGCCGGCGGGCAGACCGCGCCCACGGTGACGCGCATCTCCACCGGCACGACCTCGTTCGCCGTCGGCGACGCCGAGGGCAACATGATCGCGGTCACCCAGACGCTGAGCACGTGGGGCGGAACGTTCTACGTCTCGAAGGGCCTGGGCTTCCTCTACAACAACCACCTGCGGTCCAATCGTCTCTCGCCCGGCGCGTACGGGAGCCTGGTGCCGCTGGCCCGCTCGAGCACCGCCAGCGTGCCGACCCTCGTGTTCCAGAAGAACACCGGCGGCGGGGAAGTGCCGAAGCTGGCAGTGGGCTGCGCCGGCAACGCGTGGATTCCGGTGTCGGTCTACAACATCATCACGGGGGTCATCGACGGCGGGCTGGGCGCGCAGCGCGCTATCGAGGCCGCGCGCTTCCTGCCGGGGCGAGATCCCGCCGACCCCACGGACCAGGGCGGGCGCGTGGAGATCGAGGACCGCTTCCCTCGGGGGGTGATCGACCCACTGCGCGCCCGCGGGCATCTATTCCAGAAGATCGGCCGCAAGGGCGAGGTGCGCTACGGCTACGCCGCGGCCATCACCGTGGACGTCGCGAACGGCCTGGTGGAGGGCGGCGCCGAGCCACGGCGCTCCCACGCCGCGGTGGCCGCGCCGCGGCGGTAACACGAAGACCACGACGGGCACGAAGATTGGTCAGAGAGGTCACGAGATCCGACGATCATCGGTGCGATCGACAGATCACGACATCAACACGTCAACAGACTCGCCTGCAGGTACCTATGCCCTTGATCGAACCCGGCAAGAAAGCCCCCGCGTTCTCGCTGAAGGACCAGGCCGGCAAGACACATGCGCTGGCCGACTACGCCGGCCGCCCCGTGGTGCTGTACTTCTACCCGAAGGACGACACGCCCGGGTGCACCACCGAGGCGTGCGCGTTCCAGGACAACCTGCCGAAGTTCGGCGGGAGCAAGGCGGTGGTGCTGGGCGTGAGCGTGCTCGACGAGAAGAGCAAAGCCAAGTTCGCCGACAAGTACTCGCTCACGTTCCCGCTGCTGGCCGATCCGGATCACACCGTCATCGAGAAGTACGGCGTGTGGCAGGAGAAGTCGATGTACGGCCGGAAGTACATGGGCGTGGCGCGGGTCACCTATCTCATCGGCGCCGACGGCAAGGTGGTGCGGCGCTGGGACGGCGTGAAGGTCAACGGGCATGCGGAGGAAGTGCTCGAGGCGGTGGGCGAGCTCTAGGGACTTGGGTCTTGGGTCTTGGGTCTTGGGACTTGGGTCTTGGGACTTGGGTCTTGGGACTTGGGTCTTGGGACTTGAGTCTTGGGACCTGGGACCAGGGTTCCCTGGTCAGCGCCATCTGCGCTCATCTGCGGCCCTGGTAGAAAGCCATCCGCGCCATCGGCGTTCATCTGCGGCCCTGTGTAACAACCATCTGTGTCATCAACGCCTTCTGCGGCCCGATCTGAGTTGCGACTCCACGTCCACGGCATGGACTGCGCGGACGAGGCGTCGCTGGTCCGTCACGTGCTCGACGTGCCGGGCATCCTCCATCTCGACTTCGACCTCGTCGGCCGCCGCGTGAACGTGTCCTACGACCCTGCCCTGCTGCAGCCCGACGACATCGTCTCGCGCGTGGCCCGCACGGGGCTGGGCGTGCACTCGCACGCGGAGGGCGAGCACGTGCACGACGATCACCACGCGCACGGGCATGCCCGGGGCCGTCCCGATCGCGCGTGGATGTGGGCCGTGGCGAGCGGCGCGGTGATGCTCGTGGGGTGGGCCGTGGACGCATGGCACGCCGACACCTGGGTGGAGGCGCTCGTCGGTCACGATCACGCAGCGGCGGGCGGGACCGGGCACGAACGCCCGGTGGCGTCCGTGATTGCGTATGCGGCGTCCATTGCGCTGGGCCTGGCGCCCGTATTGCCCCGCGCGCTGGTGTCGCTGCGCTACCTCCGGCTCGACATGCACGTGCTCGTGTGCGTGTCGTCCCTGGGCGCGGCCGCGGTGGGGCAGTGGGCCGAGGGCGCGGCCGTGGCGTGCCTCTTCGCCCTGGCCCACCTGATGGAGTCGTGGAGCATCGAACGCGCGCGCGTGGCCGTGAGCGAGCTCGTGGGGCACGAGCCGGGGTGGGGCGAGGACGGCGATCGATCGGCCGCCGCGGTGGAGCGATGGATCGAGCGCTTCGCCGCCGTCTACACGCCGCTGGTCACCTCGGCCGCGGTGACGCTGGTCATCGTGCCGCCGCTCTTCGATGGCGAATGGGGCACGTGGTTCTACCGCGGACTCATCTTCCTGGTGCTGGCGTGCCCGTGCGCGCTGGTGATCTCGACCCCGGTCACCGTGGTGGCCGCGGTCACGTCCGCTGCCAGGCGCGGCGTGCTGTTCAAGGGAGGCCTGGCGCTGGAGCGCGCCGCTGCGGACACGCCCGGAGCGCTCGCGCGGCACGACGTGCTGCTGATGCCGGGAGCCGCCGCCGATGGCGGCACCTTTGCCGGCACGCACGCCCGCCGCGCGCTGGGTGTGATCCGGCAGAACGTCACCCTCGCGCTCCTCACCAAACTGGTGTTCCTGGTCTCGGCCGTCATGGGCGCCGCCCCGCTCTGGCTCGCCGTCGTCGCCGACACCGGCGCCACCGTGGCCGTGACCCTGAACGGCCTGCGCCTGCTGCGGGCGAAGTGAAAGGAAACCACGAAGACACGAAGAAACACGAAGAACACGAAGTCAGAACCTCAAGACCTCAAGACCCCGTGAGCCTTCGTGGCCTCCTTCGTGACCCTCGTGTCTTCGTGGTTTCTCTTGGTTCTTTACCGCGGCGCCTTTGCCAGGCTCAGCAGGTTCGCGAACAGGCGATACGCGCCGGGGACGCCCGCGGGGAGCTGCCGGAACCACGCGTACGACGTGTAGATGTAGCGGCCCTTGCCAATGTCCGCGTAGAGCTCGCCGCCGGTGTTCGCGTTCTCGTTCGGGTCGCCGGACTCGAGCAGCGGCGTGTAGCGCGCGTCAAAGGTCGAGAAACTGTAGAGGTTCCGCTCCTGCACCCAGCCGCTGAAGTCCCCGGGTCCGATGACGTTGGGGAACTGGAACCGCGGATGTCCCGGCTGCAGGATGCGCACCGCGGCGGCCTCGTCGGTGAC
>DAIRFN010000402.1:0-3716 GCA_036795065.1 Vicinamibacterales bacterium | reverse complement strand
TGGCGAGCCGGTGCCGCACGAGGTGGTTGGCGTGGTGCGCGATGCCCGCCTGCGCCGGGTGACCGGCGAGCCGTTCCACGCGATGTACATGTCGCTCCGGCAGGCGCCCCGGTTGGCGATGTTCCTCGCGGTGCGCACCGCGGGCAACCGCGACGGCCTGGTCGCGCCGATTCGCGAGTTGCTCCGGCGCAAGGACCCGACGATTCCGCTGGCCGAACCGTCCACGATGGCCTCCATCGTGGACGATGCGCTGGCGGAAACCCGCATCGTGACGCTCGCCCTTGGGCTGTTTTCGGTGGTCGCGCTGGCGCTGTCGCTGGTCGGCCTCTACAGCGTGCTGGCCTACTACGTGACCCAGCGACGACACGAGCTGGGCGTGCGCATGGCGCTCGGGGCCAGTGGCAGGGATGTGATGTCGCTGGTGCTCAGCCGCGGCCTCGCCCTCACCGCGGCCGGTCTCGCCGCGGGGCTGGCCGGCGCGTTCTTCGCGACGAGCGGGCTGCGCGCGCTGCTCTACGAAACCGCGCCCACCGACGGGCTGACCTTTGTTCTCGTCCCGGTGCTGTTCGGCGTGGTCGGCGCGCTTGCCTGCCTGCTGCCCGCGTGGCGGGCGTCACGGGTGAACCCGGTGGACGCGCTGCGCGCGGAATAGGCCGGCCTCCGAGGCCTTTCACGAAAGCCTGACGTCTCTGTCTACCTCGGCAGGAAGTTGCCCGCCACCGACTACCTCCCCGGCCTCAGGCGTTCGGCAGGGATCGGCGCGCGCCAGGCCTCCGCCGCCTAATTGCACGCCGTGCCGGACGTCGTGCCGTTGCTGAGCGGGGCGTACGTCCCGAAGTTGTAGGCGTGGACACAACGCAGCCCCGTGCCCGCGCCCGTGAACTTGTTGCCGACGTAGCTCACACCAGAGTTCGCGATGCTGATGCTGCCGCTCGCGCTGATCTCGAACAGGAACGCGGAGCCCGTCGCGCTGACGTTGATGGCGCTGTCCTGGAGCTGCACGTTCCCGTTGGTGTAGACGGCGACGCCGCGATGCCCGCCGCACACGTAGCTCTGGCGCAGCAACGGCGACGAGTTGGCGAGCTGAACGCCGAAGCCAGTTCCGGAGTTGTCGTTGCAGTTCTCCAGGTTGCTGGCAGACCCGCCCATCAGGATGCTGCGTTCGATGAGCGCCTGGGGAAAGCCGCCCGCGATGTTGACGCTGCCAAAGGCGGTGTTCACCCCGCTCCCGAAGCCGGTCGCCCCGCCGCCGAACAGCGTGCTGTCGCGGATGATTGCTTCCGCGTCGTTCCAGTAGGCCGCGAAGTGCCCGACGCCGCCGGCGCCGATGACCTCGGCCACCACGGTGTCCACCACGGTCGCGCGCGTGGTCTGGGCGCTGTAGAGCGCGATGCGATACGTCCCCGTCCCGGTATTGCGCACGGTGAGCGCCGTCTCCAGGTACACCCCGGGCATCACCTGGACGAGGTAGGGATTGGTCGGCGAAGCATCGGTGATGCTCGTGAGTGCGGCCGCCACCGAGGTGAAGTCGCCGCCGCTCGCCGCCACCCGTCAGTCCGGGCCCCGCCGTGACGCCCGTCAGCACTTCCGACGGGTTGAGCGCAGCCGCCCCGACAGCCCCGGGAGCCAGTTTGATCGCATTCACCGCGCCGTCCGCCAGTTTCGGTGTCGTGACGGCGCCCGGCGCGAGGCTTTCCGTCGTGACGGTGCCCGGGGCGGGCGTGCCGCCGCCGCCACTTGGTGCCGGGCGTGGGTTGCCCGTGACGGACGCAGGATTGAACAGGAACGGCCCCGTGTTGCCGTCGGCGTCCCGCCAGGTGCCCGACAGCGACGACAGCTGGATGACCACGTCGACATGGGCGGCAGGCCCCCCGGGCGTCACGATGGTAAGCCCCATCCCGATCGACCCGTCTCAGGATTGAGGAACGCCGCGCCCACTGCCCCTGACTGTGCCGCGCCGCCACCGCACTGGTCGTCGAAACCGGTGAGGGCGTAGGTCGCCCCCTGCTGCACGACGACCAGGCTCACCACGTTGCAGAACGGCTGCAGCTGCCAGCGAAACGTGCCCAGCCCCTGCGCTTCAGCAGGCGTGACTCCGAGCGACGCCACCAGCCCGTACGCCAGCGTCGCCATGAAACGTGCCGCCAAGATTCGCATCGTCTGTCCTCCTCGTTGGACCTCGGTAGCCCTGGTAGCGCCGTTTCCGGTTGGGGCCTCACCCTGAAGAACGTGGGCGGGCAAGCGGCGGGGACACGGGCTCCGCGTGGATGAGAAACCGGCCGCGAGCAGCCGCCGTCTCGGTGCGCATGGCAGGCTACCTCGGCAGCACGTTCTCCATCACCCACGGCTCTCCCCGCTTCCATCCGGCGTTGAACGCGATCGCCGGCCGGCGGGAGACACCGAGATGTCGCGGAGGCGCCCGGCTTGGGCGAGGCGCGCGTGCCACGCTTCGCGTCCCTCGGGCCGCGGGCCGCGCTGCGCGATTGGCTCGTCGTGGTCCTTGACCGCGATCCCCCGTCGCAAGCCGCTCCCGACCCGCCTCCGCCGCAGGCTTCGGCGCGCCAGGCCTCCCGACTCCCGACTCCCGGTTCCCGACTCCCGACACTGTCTTTTCCCCCATATGACCCCCGTCATACCTCCTCCGCGTCAATCCGCCACACCATCTGTCCTTGGAGAGAGGGGACATGGGAATCCGCGTGGCGTTGCCGGATCTCGAGCACTGGAAGGCACAAGTCAAGTGTCAGGTCGGCTGTCCGGTCTCGACCGACGCCGGGCGTTACGTCCAGCTCATTGCAGAAGGACGGCCTGAAGACGCCTACCTCGTCGCCCGCGCGCCCAATCCCCTCGCCTCCGTGTGCGGTCGCGTCTGCGCCGCCCCCTGCGAAGACGCGTGCCGCCGCGGCACCATCGACGCTCCGGTCTCCATCCGCGCCCTCAAGCGCCACGTCACCGAGCAATACGGCGTCGAGTCCATCCGGCCCGACACCCAGGACCGTCTGCGCGAAGCCCCAATCGAGGAGGGCAATCGCTACTCCGGCCACCTGCCGATGGTGTTTCACCGCACCCCGCCGGTTGCGGCAAGCTCCGGGCCGAAGCGCAAGGTCGCCATCATCGGGGCCGGGCCCGCGGGCATGGCCGCCGCGCACGACCTGGCGCTGCTCAACTACGACGTCACCGTCTTCGAGGCGGCCGCCGAGCCGGGCGGCATGATGCGCTTCGGCATCCCCGAATATCGCCTGCCCCGCACCCTCCTCCGCTCCGAGATCGACCGCATCGTCTCGCTGGGTGTGAACCTGAAGCTGAACGCCCCGCTCACGCCCGAGTTCGGCCTGAGACACCTGCGCGAGTCCGGGTTCGATGCCGTCTTCCTGTCGGTGGGCGTCTCGCGCGGGCGCGACCTGCAGATTCCCGGCGTCGAGATGGACGGCGTGGTGAAGGCGGTGGACTACCTCCTGAACGTCAACCGCGGCTATCGCCTCGACCTCGGGCGCCGGGTCGTCGTCATCGGCGGCGGCTTCGTGGCCTTCGACGCGGCGCGAACCGCGCTCAGGGTCGGGCGCGAAGTGGTCCCCGACGCTACCGAGGCGGACCTCGGCGCCGAGACCGACGCGCGGCTGAAGGAAGCCATGGACTCCGCGCGCGCGGCACTGCGCGGAGGCGCCACCGAGGTGACGGTGGTCTCGCTCGAGAGCCTCGAAGAGATGCCGGTGCTGAGG
>DAIRFN010000147.1:0-13195 GCA_036795065.1 Vicinamibacterales bacterium | reverse complement strand
CGTGGCGTCGTACTGGAACTCGCTGGGCATGGTGCTGGCCGGCAACGGCGACATGGTCGCAGGCGAGCAGGCGTTTCGCGAGGCCTCCGCTCGCGATGGCGGCAACGCGCAGTACGCCTACAACCTCGGCCTGGCCCTGGCCCGCCAGAACAAGCGCGACGAGGCCGCGGCGGCCTTCCGCCGCGCGCTCGAGATCGATCCGCGCTTCGCCGCGGCCCGCCAGCGCCGCGCCGAGCTGCGGTAGACCACAAAAAAGGGAAACCACGAAGACACGAAGGGCACGAAGCACCAGGGACTTGGGACTTGGGTCTAGGGTCTTGGGTCTTGGGTCTTGGGTCTTGGGTCTTGGGTCTTGGGTCTTGGGGCTCGGGGCTGAAGAAGGATGTGTTCTTCGTGCCGGCCTTCGTGATCTTCGTGATCTTCGTGCCTTCGTGGTTTCGTTTGCGCGCGCGGTAGACTCTCTCGGATGCTCGGGCGCCTCCTTGCGATCGCGCTGATCGTCGCCGCGGTGGGGGCGACGTACTGGCCTGCGCTCGGCTTCACCTTCCTCAACTGGGACGACCCGCGCGTCATCGTCGAGAACCCGTCGCTCGATTTTCCCGGGGCGTGGCGGTGGGCGTTCACCACCTCCTACATGGAGCACTACCAGCCGGTCAGCTGGCTGGCGTGGGCCGGGATCAAGGCGGGCGCCGGCCTCGACGCGGCCGCGTTCCACGCCGCCAACGTTGCAGCGCACGTCCTCTGCGTGCTGCTGGTCTGGCGCGTGGCGCGCGCGCTGTTCGCCCGCGCCACGCCCGACGTGTCGACGGCGTGGCGCGATGCTGCGGCCTTTGCAGCTGCGTTGCTGTACGGCCTGCATCCCCTGCGCGTGGAGGTCGTGGCCTGGGTCAGCGCACTGCCCTACGCGCTGGCCGTGGCGTTCGCGCTCGGTTCGCTGCTGGAGTGGTTCAGGGCATCCTCGCCAGGCGCGGGGCGTTCGCTGCTTCCGGCGCTGCTGCTGTTCGCCGCGTCCCTCGCAGCGCGGCCCGTCGCGCTCGGATTCCCGGTCGTCCTGGTCATCCTCGATGGGTGGCTTCACGCGCGGGCCCTGCGCACGGGCGTGGCGCGCGCGTGGCCGTTCGCTGCGCTTGCCGTGGTCTTTGCCGGCGCCGAGTTCGTGGCACGCGTGCCCGGGTTGGCGGCGACGCCGTGGCTCTATCGCCTGGAGTCGGCGGCCTCGGCGCCGTTCGTCTATCTCTGGCGCACCGTGGCGCCCGTCGGCTTGACGCCGCTCGACGTGCTGCCGCTGAACCCGGCCGGCAACGCGGGCATGACCGTGGCGGCGGTTCTCGCGCTGGTGGCCATCTCGGCCGCGGCCTGGGTGTGGCGCAGACAGCGGCCATCGCTGGCGTCGGCATGGGCCTGCTATCTCGTCCTGCTGGTGCCAGCCGCCGGGCTCGTGCCGAGCGGCCAGCAAGCCACCGCCGATCGCTACACCTACTTGCCCGGCATCGTCGTCTCGATGCTCGTGGCCGGCGCTGGCACGCGGTGGGCCGCGGGGCATGCGCTGCGAGTCCGCGCACTCTCCGCCGCGGCGTTCGTGCTCGTCGTGGCGTCGGCGGTGGTCACGCGGAGCACGCTGGCGCCATGGGCCAACGCCCTGTCGCTGTGGACGCGCGTGGTCACCCTCGATCCGTCGAACGACGTGGGGCTCTACAACCTGGGTGTGGCGCTTGCTGCGGAGGGCCGGGGAGACGAGGCTGCGGCTCGCTACCGCGAGGTGCTCGCCCTCAACCCATCACACCCAGACGCGCGCACCAATCTCAGCCTCCTGGATGCGGCGCACCTGGAGCGCGAGGGCAACGACCTGGCGGCGCGGGGCGATCTCGCCTCGGCTGTCGCGCGATACGAACAGGCGATTGCACTGGACCCGCAGCGCCGGCACTCGCGGGCGGCGCTGGGGATGGCCCTGGCCACCCTGGGCAGGACCGCCGAGGCGGTGCCGCACCTGCGCGAGGCGGTGCGCGAGGGCGAGAACGATGCCGCGGTGGCCAACGCGCTGGGCGTGCTGCTGCTGCAGGCGGGTGAGACGCGCGAGGCGCGAGCGGTGCTCGAGCGGGCACTGGCCGTGCACCAGACCGACGTGGGCCTGGCGCACAACCTGGCACGCCTGCTGGCCACGAGCCCGGGGTTACCGCGAAGCGACGTCGAGCTGTCCCTGAGGCTCGCGCGTGCGGTGGTCGACGCCACGAGGGGCGGGGATCCCCGCGTAGTGGAGACGCTGGCCGCGGCCCTGGCCGCGAATGGCCGCGTCGCCGAGGCGCGAACCACCAACGCGCGCGCGGCCGCGATGGCCGAGGCCCAGGGCGACCGGGAGCTGGCCGTACAGATCACGGCCCGGGGCCGCGCCTATCGCAACCCCGGGCCGTAAGTCCTTCAGGCTCCGGGTCTCAGGGTCGGGTGTCCCGGCTCGCGGTGCCCGACTCCCGACTCCCGACTCCCGACGTGATCAGAACCTGAACTTGCCGCCGATCATCAGGCGGCGCGGCAGGATGTACCGAGACGGCACGAGGTAGTTGGCCACGTCTGTTCGGGTGCTCTCAACGCTCTCGTTGGCATCACTGTTGAACAGGTTCAGGAAGTCGCCGAATACGGCAAGCTCCGCCGTGCCGCCAAGGTTGAACGCCTTTTCGACGCGGGCGTCGAGCGTCTGCCAGAGGTCCGTGCGCAGTTCGCCGTCCACCGCGTTGGCGACGACGCTGTTTCTGCCCGGGATTTGGGTCACGTCGCTCGAAACGCGGAAGTCCTGCATGATAGGCCTTCCGCTCTGGCTCTGGAAGTTGAACGAGGTCAACATGTTCCAAGGGAGCTGGTAGATGAACTGCGCCTTGATGACGACGGGCCGGTCCCCGATGAGACGCCCGTCGCTGTTGATGAAGTCGTTCGGGTTCTGGCCGAAGACGCCCGCCGTGCTCGTCGGGCTGGTGAGCGGTGTGGCGCGGGCGGAACTGGAGCCGCCGAGTCGGCCTTCGGATTTTGACAGCGTCACGCCGAAGTTGGCCTGCCAGTTGTTCGACATGCGCTTCTTCACTTCGAACGCGACGCCGTTGTACGTCGAAAACATGCGGTCGTCGTTCCGCAGTTGGAAGAGCCGGTCTTCGGGATTGTTCTGCAGCTGATAGACCTGGCTCACGTTCACGCCCGGAGGCGGGCTGAACGGCACCAGCGTGTAGATGCCGCCGATGTCGGGGAAGGCGGTCTGCCGCTTGCTGTTCTTGTAGACGTAGTTGACCGAGAACCCGATGTCCGGCCCTGCCTGCTGCTCCCACGCCACGATGAACTGGTCGGTGTAGGGGTTTTTCAGATTCGGATCCACGCTCAACTGGCTGATGTCCGACACCAGCTCCCTGTCGAGCGGCGCGCCGCTAGCGTCGTAGAGGCCGGAGAAGAGGTACCTGGGCGAAATCGACGGCGTGGTGTTATCGAACTCGCCGGTGACGATGCCGCGGTAGTAGCGGCCGTAGTGGGCCTTTACCAGCGTGGAGCCGCTCTCGTTGACCTTGAACGTGACGCCCACGCGCGGCGAGAGCACGCGCCAGCGGAAGACCTCGTCCACGGCCGGCGACTGCTGACCGGTCGGGTTGCCCTGGGCGTCCAGCAGGTCCTGCGCCACGAAGTAGGCCTTGCTGTCGTCGTAGCGGAGGCCCAGGTTGAGGGTGGCGCGGCCGACCTGATAGGTGTCGTCCGCGAAGATGCCGATCGCCTTCAAACGGCCGCCCTGTGTCCAGGGCAGCTGCGTGTAGCCGTACTCCGGGATGCCGCCGTAGGTGTAGATGTAGTCGTTCGGGCCGTAGGTGTACTCGCCGAAGCCGGTGTTGTACTGGACGCCCAACTTGAAATCGTGGCTGCCGCCGAGGAAGTTGTCGGCGTACTTGGTGACCTTGCCCGAAAACGCCGTCTTCTGGCTCTTGCCGTCGTACCACGTGTAGATGCCGCCGGTGACCTGGCCGGTGTCGAGGTCGTAGTAGCGGGGGTTTACGCGCGGCCCGCCGTTGAGCGGGTCGCCGTGATCCACACCGTAGAAGCCGGAGTAGCGGGCCTCGACGACCGTGGTCGGGTTGATCACGGACGACCACAGGAAGCCCGGTGACGGGTTGTGGCCGTTCTCGACGCTGATGGAGGTCGGGTCGAGGTTGGGCGTGGCCCGCTGGGGGATGCGGTAGTAGTCGTCGTGCTGCTGGTACTGCAGCCGGTTGTCCTGGTTGATCTGGTAGTTCAACTTGAAGAAGTAGCGCTTGGCCGACGATGCTGCCGGGAACTCCGGGTCTGTGCCGGGCTGCGAGTCGGCGTCCTTCTGGTACTGATACGACCCGAAGAACCAGAACTTGTCCTTCACGATGGGCCCGCCCAGCTGCACCGTGCTGTCCTTGAACTCGTCGCGGTTGTAGGGCAGCCCGTCGTCCTGGTCGTCGGTGGTGTTGCGCCCCGTGAGGCTCTGGTTCATGAAGTAGAAGTTGGCGTCGCCCTTGAAGGTGTTGCTGCCCTGGCGGGTGACGACGTTGAACACCGCGCCGCCGAGGTTGCCGTAGTCGGCCGGGGCGCCGAGCGAGAGCACCTGGATTTCCTCAATGGCGTCGGTGTTGGGCCACGGCCAGGCCGCGCCGGTGAGCGGCGCCGTGAAATCGGTGCCGTCCAGCAGGTAGAGGTTCTCGTTGGTCGCCGACCCGAACGACGACGAGCGCGAGCTCGTGGACGTCGCGGGGCTCACCCCAGGTGCCGCGTTGACCAGGTCGAAGAACGTGAAGCGCCGCACCGGCGCGTTCTCCACCCATTCGCGCGAGTAGTTGGTCGCCACCTGCGTGCTCGTCGAATCCACCACCGGCGCCTCGGCGGTGACCGTGATGGTCTCGGCCAGCGAGCTGACCTTCATCTGGATGTTGATCTCGGCCGTCCCGCCCAGCGACACCGGGATGCCGGTCTGGGTGTTCGTGGAGAAGCCCGAAAGCTCCGCCGTGATCTCGTACGTCCCCGGGGGAAGGTTGGGGAAGCGATAGACACCCGATTCGTTGGTGACCGTCGTGGGGGCGCCAGGGACGGCGCTGCCTCGCAGGGTCACTGTGACGCCGGGGAGCACGGCCCCGGAATCGTCGGTGACGACGCCTCGCATATCTCCCGTCGTTGTTTGGGCTGATGCTGTGAGGGGAACAGCCAACAGCGTGACGGCCGTGCAAAACAACACTAGACAACGTCGCATTCTGACCTCCAGGCAGACCCCGGCAAGGGGGTGAGCCGCAAAGCAAAGAGCCTAGAGCTACCGCTACAGTTCTGTAACGCGGCATTATCTGGCCCATTCGCGCCACTGTCAACGCCGATTTCCTTTTTGGTGTCAAACAGTTAGGGCGAACGGGAGCCCGCTCGTCCCGCCGTTGGTCCCCTGCGGCCGCCGTGCTCCGAACCAGACGGCTTCACGGTTTTTCACGATCCTGCCGCGACCGCCAGAACATCCACAGCCCGAGGGCAATGGGTCCCAGCACGGCCGCCACCATCTTCAGCTCGAAGATCCAGAGGTTTCCGACGTCCCCGGTGGGCAGAAAGACCGCCACGATCCCCGCGATGGTCACCAGGACCCCCACCCCGCCGGCCACCCGCTCGAACGGACGGGCCGTATCGAGCGTCATCAGGGCGAGGAACGTGTAGACGAAGGGCACGAGGTTGATCACCACGGCCGCCCTGAGCAGGATCTGGTAGGCCTCGGCGACGCTCGACCCCGTCATCGACAAGGCCGTGAGCGCCGCCGAGATGCCGGCGCACGCAAGCAGTGCCACGTACGGCGACCCCCACTTCGGGTGCAGGCGGCCGAGCGCGGGGGGGAGCGCATGGTCGATGCCCGCCACGAACGGGATCCGCGATGGCCCGGCAAACCAGGCCGAGGCCGAGCCGCCAATCGACAGCGCCATCACCAGCGCGATGGGCGCCACCAGCCAGCTGGCGCCCGCTGCCTCGGCCCCAAGCTTCACGGCCTGCATCACGCCCTGGATGGCTCCCAGCTCGCCGGGCGGCACCAGCGCCAGCAGCGCATCGGCCACCAGCAGGTACGCCACCAGCGCGAACACGCCGGTGATGGCCACCGCCCGCGGCACGTCGCGCTCGGGATGGCGAATCTCGTCCGACATGGTCGAGGCCAGCTCGATGCCGATGAAGGCGAAGCACATCACGCCCAGGCCGCCGGCCATGTCCGCGAGCGACCCCTCGGCGATCGCTGGCGACGCCGACGTGCCCTGCCAGCGGGCCACGCCCGCCGCGAGGGCGACGAGCGCCACGGTGGCGACGCCGCCCAGGCCGCCGATGTTGTTGATCCACTTGCCGACGCCCATGCCCCGGATGTTGGCCGCGGTGATGAGTGCCAGCCACCCGAAGGCGACCGTGCCCACGAACCATTTCTCGTCCACCAGGCCTGCCGTGCGCGGGCCGCCCGCGAACGCAACGACCCCGGCCAGGTAGACGAGGAGCACCGGGACGTAGAAGAGGCTGTTGGTCCAGTAGCACCAGCCCGAGACGAACCCGTGCAGGTTGCCGAAGTGGCGGCGCGCCCACAGGTAGACGCCGCCCTCCCCCGGATAGCGCTTCGACAGCGCCAGCACCGCGATGGCCGACGGCACGAAGAAGGCCAGCCAGGCCAGCACCCACAGGCCCAGCGTGGCCCGCCCGAACACGCCCACCGGCGGCACGACGTTCACGTTGACGATGGCGACGGTGCTCAGCAGGACGAGGTCTGTCAGGCCGAGGGTACGGGGGATATGGGGCTGGGTTTCCACGCGATTGTGTGCCGACGATTAACGGGACTGCTGACGCGCGCGACGGGAGCGCTGACGCGAGCCGCGCCATTGGCGGGCCGCAGTCGCCCGAGTCCGCGCCTGTCACTTCTCACCTCACTTCTCACTTTTCACTTCTCACTTCCCGGCTGTGCGAGCAGCTCCGTCACCGCCCGGTGGCCGTGATCGATGGCCGCGTCCGTGTACGCATACGCGGCGGCGTCGGCGTTGGCGATGGCGATGCGCCCGAACTTCTGGCGCGCCACCACGCAGGGCTGCTCGCCGCCGGTCACCCAGAAGTCGTCGGCGAGCGAGTTGTACTGGTACGCGTAGCCGTGCGGCCAGCGGTTCACCGTGATGCCGAGGATGTCGCGCGCGGGATCGAACCCGCCGCCGCCGAGCGCGCGGCCCAGCGAGTCGCGGATGCTGCGCTCGATGGTCTCGAACGACGTGGTGAGCAGCTCCACGCGCCCGGCGCGGTGCTGGTCGCGGATCGGCAGCCCCGGCTTGCACGCCGATTTCGACAGGTGCAGCACGATGGGCTCGTTCGGGTCCTTCGGGTGCGTGTAGTTGCCGATGCTGACGGGGAAGTCGAGGTTGACGGAGGTGTGCCACATCCCCGGCATCGACACGCGCTGCACGCCGAGCTTCTGGAACGCCGTCCACTGGCGGATGAACACGTTGGTGTAGACCAGCGGCACCTTGATGGCGTAGTCGAGCGCCTTCTTCTGCGCCGCGGGCAGTTCAGGGCACAGGGCCGGGATGACCGAGTGCCAGCACGCCAACACGACGGAACGGGCATGGACGGTCTTGAGGACTTGAGGTCCCGAGGTCTCGAGGCCCTGGCGGCCCGACGCGCGCTGCACGTAGGCGACTTCCACTCGCTGATCGCCGCCCGCCGGCCCGATGTGGCGCACGCGCATCACCGAGCTGCTCAGGCGAATACGCACGGCCAATCCGGCGGCATCGAGCTTTCCGTAGTCGGCCCGCGCCGTCACCACGTCGTCGATCGTCGATCCGGGGATGGCGCCGGGCACCAGGCGGCGGACCAGGAGGCGCGCCACCGAAGCATTGCCGTCGGGGAAGTGGAAGTAGTAGTGCCCGGCCTCCTCGCTGTGGATGGAGTCGAAGTTCTGGCCCGGACCGGGCGCGGCGTCGAGGCCCATCCCGGCAAAGCCCGGGAGCCCGAGCGCGAAGGCGTCCTGTGCCGGCACGACGTCCACGCCGGCGCCGAAGAGGCCGTGGGTGCGGGTCTGGAAGATCTTCATCACCCCGGCGTCGAGCTTCAGCTGCGTCGTGACGAAGTCGGTGTAGCTCATCCGCGCGAGGCGCGCCTTCTTCTCGGCCGACGAGAGGCCGGGCATCGGGTCCATGCGCTCGGTGAGCAGCCGCTTCAGGTCGCGGCGAACGGCGTCGCTGATCGGCGCGGCCGCCTGGAAGGCGTCGTCGCGCGGGTCGCCCACGACGAGGCGATCGGCACCGAACGTCTCCTTGTCGAAGAACATCGACGGCCCGAGGCCGAGCGACTTGTAGAGGCCCGCGTCCAGCACCTTCTGGTAGCGCGTCACGTCGATGCCGAGCTCGGTGATGAGATCCTTCGCCACGCGGCTGTAGGGCGCCGGGCTGTCGATCGACTGCGTGCCGCCGTAGCCGATGTAGGTGCGGCCGTTGTGCGTGTACTCGTTGCGCCTGGCGTGGCCGCCGAAGTCGTCGTGGTTGTCGAGCACGAGGATGCGCGCGTCGGGCCGGGCCTTCTTGAAGTAATGGGCGGCGGTCAGGCCGCTGATGCCGGCGCCGACCACCACGAGGTCGTAGTCCTCGCCGGTGTTCTCGGGCGTGCCGGCCGCCTTCCAGAAGGCGCCGTCGCGCAGCTGATGCAGGACTTCGAACGATCCGACGTGGGAGCCGCGCAGGCCGGTGAGCGCCGGGGGATAAGGAGCGATCCCCTGCGCGAGCAGGGCGTCGATGTCTCCGGGGAGCCACCCCGCGGCCATTGCGCCGCCCACGCCGATGGCCATACCGTTCAGGAAGTCGCGCCGCGTGATGGAGGCGCCCATGCCGAGATGCCGGTCGTCACTGCTCATGATGGTGCCGATTGTAGTCCCGTCCGGGGCTGCGCGCGCCGGCCCGACTTGGCCACCTGCCCGTGGCAGGTGATATGGTTACCCACATGAAGACCACCATAGAGATTGCCGACCCGCTGCTGACCCAGGCGAAGCGCGTGGCGCGCCGCGAAGGGGTGACGCTCCGCGCCCTGGTGGAGGAGGGGCTGCGGCACGTCGTCGCCGGCCGTGCCCAGCGGCCCGGCTTCCGTCTCCGCGAGGCCAGCGTCGGTGGTCACGGCGTGCAACCCGGCGTGGTGGAGGGCCGCTGGGAGCCGATCCGCGATCTCGCCTACGAGGGGCGCGGCGCGTGATCGCGCTCGACACCAACGTCCTCGTGTACGCCCACCGCCAGGACTCCCCGTGGCACGCCGCGGCCCGTGCCGTGGTCCGGGATCTGGCCGAAGGCCCCTCCCCCTGGGCACTCGCGTGGCCCTGCCTCCACGAGTTCACGGCCATCGTCACCCATCCCCGGATCTACGCGCCGCCCTCGACCCTGGCGGCCGCCCTCGACCAGATTGACGCCTGGATGGAGTCGCCCACGCTGGCCATGCTGAGCGAGGGACCGGGACACTGGCCGACGCTGCGCGCCATGCTGGCCGACGCACGGGTCGCGGGGCCCCGGGTGCACGATGCGCGCGTGGCCGCGTTGTGCGCGCACCACGGCGTCCGCGAGTTGTGGACCGCTGACCGGGATTTCTCGAGGTTCAGCGGCGTGGTCACCCGAAACCCGCTGGTCGGGCGGGCGTCGTCGGCTGGCGGCTAAGCGCCCCATCTGATCCTGGCCGACTACAGCCGGATGCCCAGATACTCGGTGGCCTCCCGAACCGCGGGGAGTGCCGTGGACAGACGTTGTGGTGGTACCTCCACGCGGACGTGCGGAAGGGCCCGCTCGTGAAACAGCGTCACGTGGCCCCAGTCGGCATTGAGGGTGGACCACCACGCGAGGCCGGCGGCGCCTTCCTGGTAGACGGCGGCGGCGATGGCCTGGGTGACAGGTCGCTGCATCGAGGCGACGCGGGAAGGGCGCAGCCGTCGTCGCACGAGCTCGCCCGGATCGTCGAGATCGATGACCCGCAGCCCACCGTCCAGTTCCAGTGCCACCAATGCCTTGCCCAGGCCGCCCGCGCGCGTGAAGTCCTCGTCCGTCAGGACGTGTCCCCGAAACGGTTGCAGGTACTCGGCGATGGCGGATACGGCCAGGCCCGAACAGTACCAGGCGCCGTAAACGGCCGGCGCGTCGTGCCGGCCGGCGCCCTGGCGGGAGCGTGGCACGAACAGCGGGCCCCCTTCGTGGCGGCCCGTGGTCACCCCGTCCCAGTCGAACACGCGGAAGAGCTGCACGGCGCCGGGCTACGCGTACGAGTCGAGTTCCGCCTGTTCCAGGGCGGCGAGGACCTCGGCGATGCGGTTGTGGAGGATGAGGTCGACGGGCCGGCGGTGGCCGAGGTGGGCGTTGATTCCAGTCAGCCACTTGCGGGCCGTGGCGGGCGCCATGCGCCGCGACAGCCGCGCGAGCACGAACTCCAGCCCCTCGAGCTTCGCCTGGTTGTCGGGGTCGGGCTGGTCGCCGCCCAGCCAGCGCGACACGCGCGATCGGTGCACGCCGAGTACGTCCGCCACCGCGCTCTGTCCCCCGAGTTGGTCGACGACGCGCTGGAGCTTGGCCCGCGGGAACTCGGTCTCATGGGCGATCATGTCTGGACATTAACGCAACGAATCATGTTGCGCAACACATTTCGTTGCGCCACTGTCGCCGGGGCCGCTGCTCGTCCCGGTGCGCGTCACAAGACGCTGGCGGCGCCAGGCGCGCGCCAGTTAGCATTCGGGAATGATCAGGCCGCTCGTCGCCCTTCCGCTGGTCGCATCGGTGCTTGCCGGAACTGCCTCGTTCGCACAGCCGCCTGCGCCCCGGCCGGCGCTGACCGGCACGGTGGTGGTCGTCAACCAGCAATCCGATTCCGTCACGCTCATCGACCTGAAGTCGATGGAAGCCTACCGGCATGTCCCGGTCGTGGGCGGGCCGCACGAGGCGGCCGTGTCGCCGGACGGCAGGACGGTGGTCGTGACCAACTACAACAAGCAGGGCGTCGGCCAGCAGAAGACCCTGAGCGTGCTGGCACTGCCGGGTGGCGACACGATCAAGACGATCGACCTGGGCGAGTACCGCGCGCCGCACGACGTGCGGTGGGTGGACGGGACGCGCGTGGTGGTGACCTCGGAGGCCAACCAGGCGCTGCTGCTGGTGAACGTGACGACCGGGGCCATCGAGCGCGTGTTCCGGACCGGGGCGGGCGTCTCGCACATGCTGGCGCTCTCGACGGACCGCACGCGGCTCTACTGCTCGAACATGCGGGACGGCAGCGTCAGCGCATTCGACTTCAAGACGGGCGCGAAAATCAAGGACGTGAAGACCGGGGCCGAGTGCGAGGGCGTGGGCGTGACGCCGGACGGCCGCTGGGTGTGGGCCGGCAACCGGGCGGCCGACACGATTTCCATCATCGACACGCGGACGCTCGAGGTGGTGAAGCAGCTGTCCTCGCCGGGCTTTCCGTACCGCGTGCAGTTCACGCCCGACGGCACCCGCGCGCTGGTGCCGCATGCCCGGGCCTCGTCACTGGTCGTGGGCGACGTCGGGACGCAGACCATCGTGAAGTCCATCCCGCTCGGGCGCACGCAGGTGGCCGAGCCCTCCACCGCGGGGGTGTTCCCGCATCCCGACAACCGGCACGCGTTCGTCACGGTGCGCAACGACAACTCGATGCTGGTGCTGGACCTCGTCTCGGGCGAGACGCTGGCCCGAGTGGAGGTGCAGAACAGCCCGGACGGCGTCACTTACTCGCCCCTGCAACGGTAGCGTGCGTGCCATTGAGCGATTGATGAATTGCAGATTGAGCGATTGATTGGGGATTGGGGGATTGGGGGATTGAGCGATTCATCGGGTGATTGGCGATTGCGTCATTGACGATTCGTCGTCGGTCGTAGTCGCAGTGGACCGCGGTCATGGCGCCTCAGGCGCGTGCGCCGAATCGCTCAATCGCCAATCGCGAATCACTCAATCGCTCAATCCCGAATCACTCAATCCCCCAATTCCGCAATCGCCCAATGAATGGCACAATCCCCCAATCCGCCCATCCCCAATGAATCGCTCAATCTGCAATCGCCAATCGCTCAATGGCCCGTCCGCCGTTCCCCAGGCGCTCCTCCTCCTGCTCCTGACCTGCGCCACCGCCGGCGCGCAGCCGGCGCCGCACCTTCCACCCCTCGACCGGGCGCTGCCGAAGCGTGCGGAGGCCATCTACCGGGCCGTGGCGCCGCGCGTGGACGTCGAGGGGGCCATGGACATCGTCTCGCGCATGGCCCCGCTATGGCGCCTCGCCGGGAATCCGCAGTTCGACCTGTCGCTGGAGTGGATCGACCAGCGCTTGCAGTCGGCGGGCATCGCCACGCGGTACGACGTCATTCCGTCGAACAGCCAGGGCTGGGAGATGCGGGAGGCGGTGCTGCGCCTCGATGGGCCGGAGGGAGAGGTGGTGCTCTCGAGAGAGCAGGACCGCGTGCCGCTGGCCATCAACTCGGTCTCGACGCGCGACGGTGGGGTGCTGGCGCCGCTCGTGGACGTGGGCACAGGCACCGAGGCGGCCGACTACGACGGCAAGAGCGTCGTCGGCGCCGTGGTGCTGGCCGACGGTCCGATCGGCGCGGTATGGCACCAGGCGGTGAAGGCGCGGGGGGCGGCCGGCGTTGTCTCCACGCAGATTGCCCCCTACACGCAGCCCGAGAAGACCCCGCAGGTGCTGCAGTGGGGCAGCATCCCCTACGAGGCCGAGCGCGCGTCGTTCGGGTTCAAGGCCACGCCGCGTGCCACCGAGCGCCTTCGCGAGCGGCTGGCCGCGGGTGCCGTGCAGGTGCACGTCCAGGTGGACACGGTGTTCCATCGCCGCCCCGTGCGCACGCTCGTCGCCGAGTTTCCCGGCACGCGCTGGCCCGACGATCGCGTCGTGCTCGTGGCGCACGTGCAGGAGCCGGGCGCCAACGACAACGCCAGCGGCTGCGGCACCCTGGTGGCGGCGGCGCTGGCCCTCCAGCAGGCCATCAAGGATGGCAAGGTCGCGCCCCCCGCCCGCACGTTGACGCTGCTCTGGGGCGATGAGAACCGCGCCAGCGACGCGTGGATTGCGGAGGACGCGGCACGCACATCGCGGGTGCTCGCGATGATGTCGCTCGACATGACGGGAGAGGACACCGCGAAGACGGGCGGCACGTTCCTCATCGAGAAGGGGCCCGACCCGACGGCGGTGT
>DAIRFN010000401.1:0-3720 GCA_036795065.1 Vicinamibacterales bacterium | reverse complement strand
CCGGCCTCATCGGTGCCAATCAGAACCCTCCCATCGAGAAGATCGGCGTGATGGACCTCGAGGCCTTTTTCCCCGCCAGGGACCGGTTCGCGCTGGCCATGCAGCTGAACCAGCTGCTGGCCGCACCCACCTTCGCGGCCTGGCAGCAGGGCGATGCCCTCGATCTCGACACCATCCTTCACACGCCCGACGGCAAGCCGCGCGTGGCGGTCGTCTCGATTGCGCACCTGGACGATCACGAGCGGATGTTCTTCGTCTCGCTGCTCCTGAACGAGCTGGTGGGCTGGATGCGCGCGCAGCGCGGCACCTCGAGCCTGCGCGCGCTGGTGTACTTCGACGAGATCTTCGGCTTCCTGCCGCCGGTCGCGAACCCGCCGTCGAAGCCGCCGCTGCTGAGGCTGCTGAAGCAGGCCCGCGCCTTCGGCGTGGGCCTCACGCTGGCCACGCAGAACCCCGTGGACCTGGACTACAAGGCCCTCGCGAACTGCGGCACGTGGATGCTGGGCCGCCTGCAGACCGAAGGTGACAAGGCACGAGTACTGGACGGCCTGGAAGGCGTGGCCGCCAGCTCCGGCGAAGGCTTCGACCGCGCGTCGCTGGACCAGCTGCTTTCGTCGCTCGGCAAGCGGATCTTCCTGCTGCACAACGTGCACGACAAGCACCCCACGGTGTTCGAAACGCGTTGGACGATGTCGTACCTTCGAGGCCCGATGGGGCGCGACGAGATTCGACGGTTGTGCTCGGCTGCGGTCTCCGAGGTACCGGTCCCCGGTCTCCGGTCTCCGGTTTTCGGTACATCTGTGTCATCTGCGGCTTCGTCGTCTGCGTCATCTGCGGCCTCCGTGTCTGCGTGGTCTGAGGCTTCGGCGTCTGCGTCATCTGCGTCCCCATCGACGTCGACGATCCCCGTCTTGGATCCTCAGATCAAGCAGTTCTTCGCTCCCGCCCCGCCGCACTCGGTGCTCTCGGCGTCGTTGCTCGGCGTCGCCCGGATCTCGTACAGCGACGCGAAGCTCGGCGTGGACGAAACGCGCGACGTGGCCATCGTCACCCCCATCGCGGAGGGCGTCGTCGCGGTGGACTGGGACCATGCGGAGCCAGCCGACTTCGACGTGGATCACCTGGAGGCCACCCCGCCTTCGGGCGCGACCTTCGCTCCCCTGCCCTCGGCCGCGGCCCGGCCGCGCAGCTACGCCACGTGGGAGAAGGACTTCGCCCGGTGGGCGGGCCAGACGCAGACCATCGAACTCCTGCGGAGCGCGCGCACGAAGCTCTCGTCGACGCCGGATGAGTCGGAGCGCGCCTTCCGCATCCGCCTGAAGGAGACGATGCACGAGGGTCGCGACGCCGCGCTCGAGAAGGTGCGCGCGAGGCATGCGTCGAAGATTCGGACCGCAGAGGATAAGGTCCGCCGCGCGCAGGCCGCGGTGGAACGCGAAGCGCAGCAGGCCTCGGAGTCGAAGGTCTCGACGGCCGTGTCCTTCGGCGCCACGGTCCTGGGCGCGCTGCTCGGCCGCAAGGCGGTGAGCGCCAGCACGATTGGACGTGCGACGACGGCAGCGAAGGGCGTGGGCCGCATGTCGCGGGAGTCCGCGGACGTGGCACGGGCCGAGGCCAACGTCGAGGCGCTGGGACAGCAGCTGGCCGACCTTCAGTCGGCGCTCGAAGCGGACCTGCAGGCGGTCGGCGAACAGTGGGATCCGGCGGCGGACGATCTCGAGCGCGTGGTGGTGAAGCCGAAGCGCGGTGGTGTGTCGGTGCAGTTGATCGGCCTGGTCTGGCAGCCACGCTGAGGCGAGCCACATGCTGCGCAATCGCTCGATCCCGGCGGCAATCGTCATTCCAGTGCTGGGCTATCCGGACGTCGCGGCGGCCGCGCGATGGCTCTGCGAGGCGTTCGGTTTCGAGGAGCGGCTGCGGATTGGCGACCATCGGGTCCAACTGCACGTCGGCGATGGCGGCGCGGTGGTCGTCGCCCAAACGGGCAGGCCAAGGGAGACCGGATCCGCGCCCCTCAGAGGGACCCACTCCGTCATGGTCCGCGTCTCCGACGTGCACGGCCACTGTGCCCGGGCCCGCAAAGCAGGAGCCCTCATCGTCCAGGAACCCACCGACTTCCCCTACGGCGAGCGCCAGTACACCGCGCAGGATCCGTCCGGGCATGTGTGGACCTTCTCGGAGTCCATCGCCGACGTCGATCCGGCCGCCTGGGGCGGCACGCTCACCCGGCTGTAGGGGGCACCCGTCAGGCCATCCAGGGCCGCGGCGTTGGACGTGGTAAGAGTCTTACTGGTAGGATTCTTACATGCGGATCACCAGCAAGGGCCAGGTCACCATCCCCCAGGCCGTGCGCGACGAGCTCGGCCTTCTGCCGAACACCGAGGTGGTTTTCAGCATCGAGCGCGGGGCCGCGGTCATTCGGCCGAAGTCGGGTCCCCGCACGCGTGGCCAGCGCATTGCCGCGCACTTGAAGGAGCACGGCAAGAAGATGCGGATGAGCAGCCGCGAGCTGCTCGCGCTCCTCAGGGACGAACCCGATGAGCTCGACGCTCGTTGACTCCAACGTCCTGATCGATCTCTTCGACGAAGAGTCGGAGTGGCGAGAGTGGTCCGACGCCATGGTGTCGGAGTGTGGCACGCGAGGCGCTTTGGTCATCAATCCGATCGTCTACGCTGAGGTGGCGGCAGGTTTCGACGACATCGGCGACGTGGACGAGGCCCTCCCGCTGGACTTCCTTCGGCGCGAGGCGCTGCCGTGGGAGGCGGCGTTCGTGGCGGGTCATGCCTTCGTGCGCTATCGCCGTCTGGGCGGACAGCGGCGGTCGGTGCCGCCGGACTTCTACATTGGCGCGCACGCGGCCGTCGCGGGTCATACGCTGCTCACGCGCGACCCGAGGCGCTACCAGTACTACTTCCCCAAGCTCCGCATCATCGCGCCGTGAAACGGATGCCGGCGCAGGGCGCGGCAGGAAATCCAACCGGTCCGCCTCTGGGCATCTGCGGGCCGTGAGCTTTGCGCCATCTGCGGCCATCCGCGGCCTATAATCTGAGTCTGGGCCGGAGTGGCGGAACTGGCAGACGCGCGGGACTCAAAATCCCGTATCCGTAAAGGGTGTGTGGGTTCGATTCCCTCCTCCGGCACCAATGGAATCAAACGCGTCCGGGCCCCACCCGCGCCCCCCACGCCCACCAGCCAAGCAGGGCCACCAGGGCCAAGATCACGAAGGCCGTGAACCGAATGGTCCGCCGGTCGTCGGGCATTGGCGTCAGCACTTGACCAGCCTTCGGTTCACCGCGTCCCCCACGCCTTTCGCCACGAGGCCAGCAGCCCCTCACGGTCGAAGCGCTCGCCCTCGAGATAGACGTCCACGATCCTTCGCGTGTTGCGAATGTCCTCCAGTGGGTTCGCGTCCAGCACGATGAAGCTGGCGCGCCTGCCCGCCGCCAGCGCGCCCAGGTCTGTCAGCCCCATCAGTTGCGCCGGTCGCGAGGTGGCCGCCACGATGGCCTCCGCCGGCGGCAGCCCCAGCCGCACCCACCGCGCCAGCTCCAGGTGTTCGCCGGATCCAAACGTGTGCCCCGGATGAATGCCCGTGTCGGTGGCCAGGACGAGCCGGGCGCCGGCCGCGATCATCCGCGGGAAGTTGCGGGACATGACCTCCTCGCGCCGGGCCGCATTGGGCGACGGCGGACCGCAGCTCGGCGCCAGCGGCCGCCGCC
>DAIRFN010000146.1:0-13225 GCA_036795065.1 Vicinamibacterales bacterium | reverse complement strand
CAGGGCGGCGCTCGCGCGGGCAGGGGGAAGGCACGGCGTTGCGGCTCGCGAGCTGGGCGTCTCGAGGCAGGGATTGACGAAGGTGCTGGCGCGTCTCGGGCTGGCGCGCGAGATGGGTGGCCACGATTCCCACGCGTAGAAGGCCGGGTTATCCACACGGTGCCGGGCGATCCGGCGCTGGCGATACTCCTGCTCGCCGTCAACGTCCCTGGCGACTCGCTCAGGGACGCGCGGGATCCGACGCGACGCGCCGCCTGAGTGAGAGCAGGGCGCGGTCGCCGGGGGCGAGATGCAGGCCCTCGTCCACGGCCGCGCGGGCGCGGGCGATGTCGCCCCCCTGGAGCGCGGCATCGGCCAGGAGCGCGAGGAGGCGAGGCGTGGGCTCGCCCTCGTCCAGCGCCCGATCGAGCCAGCGGACCGCCAGCAGGGGCTCGCCCACCCGCACCGAGAGGGCAGCGATGTCGGTGGCAACGGCGGCCAGCGGCACACGATCGCCCACCAGCGCGACGTATTGCAGCAGCGCGTCGCGAGCCTCGAGCGGGCGACCCTGGCGTTCGTTGACCTGGGCCAGGCGTCGAAACGCCTCGGGCACGACCGGCAAGCGCGCCACGGCCTGGCGCAATGCGCGCTCGGCAGCCGCGAGGTCACCGGCGAGGATCCACGCGCGTCCCAGATCGCTCAGCGCGCCGCTGCTGCTGCTCGCGTAGGTGGCCGCCTGCGTCAGGGCTTCGATGGCTTTCATCAGCGCCACCCGATCGCCGCGGCGCTCGGCCATCTCGATCCAGACGTGCCCGAGGGCCTCGTAGGCGGCTGGCGCCTCGGGAAACCGTTCGACCGCACGCCCGAGCACGACGATGGCCTGGTTGTCGCGTCCAGCGTTCGCGTGGGCGAGCCCGAGGGCCACCAGGCGCTCGGGACGATCCGGGTCCAGCGTGCTGAGCGCTTCGAGCTGATCGATGGTCCGCTGGCGATCGCCGAGCGCGGTGTACACCTCGGCCAGCGCCTCGCGCGGCCCCGGCGTGGCCGGCGCCTCCTTCACGACCGCCT
Organism: Vicinamibacterales bacterium; assembly: GCA_036795065.1. Taxonomy (GTDB): domain Bacteria; phylum Acidobacteriota; class Vicinamibacteria; order Vicinamibacterales; family UBA2999; genus VFZN01. The sequence continues at coordinate 12,178 of DAIRFN010000146.1, read as the reverse complement.
CGAGGGTCTGTCGGGCCACAGCCATCTGGCCCAGGTCGCGCTGGCACAAGCCGAGCAGGAAGCGGGCGTCGTGCAGGGTGGCGTCCAGGGAGAGCGCCGCGCCGAGCGATGCCACCGCATCCTTCGGCATGCCGGCGCGGTACTGCGACACGGCCAGCTTGTAGAGGACGCGCGGGTTGCGATCGTCGATCGCGATGACCCGACGGAAGTAGTCGGCGGCGCGATCGACGCGGCCCAAGTCGAGGCTGATGTCGCCGAGCCATTCCAGAGGCCGGGTAGCCGACGGGTCCAGCTCGGCCGCTCGCCGGAGGTCCCGAAGGGCGGCCTCGGGCTGTCCCTGCTGCTGGTAGACGCGGCCGCGCTTCAAGTAGGGGACCATGGCGTCGGGCACGAGCGCCAGCGCCCCGCTATAGGCCTCGAGTGCCTCGAACGGCCGGTCCGCGGCCACCGCTTCATCGCCCGCGGCCACGAGGCGCACGAACTCGCGCTCGGTCGTCAGGGACGAATAGGCAAGGGCCCCGACCACTCCGGCCGCGGCGACCAGGGCCAGTGCAAGCAGTGTCCGGCGCATCTCCAGGGAGGATGGTAGCAAACCCCGCGCCGTGCGGAACTTTCGGGCCGGAACGGGTTCTAAATGGTTTACACTGACCATGAGTCCACGACTTGTCGCCGAGGAACTGGTGAAGGACGCAGGCGCACTCGGATGGTCTGAAGTTGCCAGCGGGGAAGCCGCGCTGATTCAGCGCTGCGCCGTCGGCGAAGAACTGGCGTGCGCCGAGCTCGTCGCCGGCCACGAACGGATGGTCTACACCCTGGCCCTGCACCTGTTGGGCGATCGCGACGAGGCTCTCGACCTTTCCCAGGAAGTCTTCCTCCGCGTCTTTCGCACCATCCACTCGTTCCGCGGGCAGTCTGCCCTCAAGACCTGGATCTATCGCATCGTCGTCAACCAGGCGCGCAACCGCCAGCGGTTCTGGCGACGCCGCCGGCGCGCCGACCAGGTGTCGCTGGACCAGCATGTCGCCGAGCACGGGGATCTCAGGCAGCCCGGCGACGGCAGCTCGCCCGACCGCGCCTTCGTGCGCAAGGAGCTCGCCTCGAAGCTGTGGTCGGCCTTGAACGACCTTCCCTTCGATCAGCGCACGGTCGTCGTGCTCCGGGAGATCGACGGGCTCAGCTACGACGAGATCGCGTTCTCGCTCGGCGTGGCCGTGGGGACGGTGAAGTCGCGCCTCACTCGCGCGCGGCAGGTACTGCGGCACCAGCTGCGGGAGAGCCGATCATGATGCACGCCGTCTCCTGCGAGGATGTGCAGAACCGCCTCGAGGAATTTCACGACGACGAACTGACGATGGGAGAGCGCGTCGCCGTCCAGGGGCACCTGCGCGACTGCGTCACGTGCGCGCTGGTCGCCGCGGAGTTGGAAGAAGTGCGCGAGTCGCTCCGCGACATGGCCCTGGCCCTGCCCGACCGAACGAGCCCCGAGGCCGACCGGCTGTCGCGGAGGGTGGTCGAACGCGTGCGCGTCGAGGCCCAGTTCTCGTGGACCGCCGAATGGCGCGCCCTGTTCCAGGACATGCACCTCGTGTGGGCGGCGCTCGGCGCCACCGCGGCCACGCTCGTGTGCCTCGCCGGATCGGTCAGCGTGCTGCACGCCGCCAGCCAGGAGCGGCCCGACTCGCTGGCCGGTCTCATCACCTTCCTGGCCAACCCCGGTTCGAACGAAAACCCCGTGCGGCTCGACAGCCGCATGCTGGCTCCTCGCTCGCGCACCGACGCCGAGACCTTCGCGCCCCTTCCCAGCGACGATGCGGTGTTCGCCGTGTCGGCGGTGGTCACTCGCGAGGGACGCGTGCAGAACCTCGAGTTGCTCAGGACCGACCGCGCGCTCGGCGTCAAGGTCCGACCCGATGTGCTCCTCGCCATGCTCGACGCCGCATCCCGGATGGAGTTCGAGCCCGCACAGGCCGGCGGCGCGCCCGTGGCCGTGAGCATGGTGTGGGTGCTGGCCAGCACCACGGTGAAGGGGAGTTCGAGCGACGACGTCGTGCTCATCAGGCGACGCATCGACTCGGTCGGGCTCGAAGGCCCGGCGGCGCCAAAGCCGGCAGCCCCCGCACCCGTCGTCGCCAGGCCCACGACCGACGACATGTCGGCGATCTAGGGGCCGCGCGCCCGTCCTACTTCAGCAACACCTGTCCCGAGCTGACGTTGTTCAGCGCGTCGGTCGCCCTGACGACCAGCATCCGCCCGGCGACCGCAGCATCGAGCCGGATGTCGAAGGCCTCGCGGCGCGAATCGAGGATGCCGTCGCGCGGGAAGGCGGTCTTCCAGCTCTGGGCGTCGAGCGAGTACTCCACGCGCGTCAGCACGGAGTCCAGGTCCCGGACGTCGACAGGCACGACGAACCTTCCACCCTCACGAGCCAGGGGTCCCAGCGCCACACTGGGCGGCGTGTTGTCGATCTCGAAGCTTGCGCTCTCGAGCTCACCGCGCAGCGCCAGCTCTGCCGGATTTGACGTGGCGTCGGATGCCACCACCTTGACGACGTAGGTACCGTTGGGCGCCGAGGTCGTGTCCCACACCGTCAACGTCTCGGTGGGCGCCGTATCCAGAGACAGAAACGACGTCTCGCCCTCGCGGCGATAGAGCACGTCGTAGGCGAGTTCATCGCCGTTCTCGTCCTCGGCCTTCCACGCCAGGGTCTGCAGCCCGCGCTGATAGATGCGCCGTCCCAGGGCTGGACTGCCTGCCTGTGCCGGAGGCGAGGTGCCCTGGCTCGAGAGCCGACGCTCCTGCGGTTCCTGGTCGAACCCGGCGATCTCGGCCTCGCCCGTGGAGAAGGGCTTCTGGAAGGCCACGCCCGGCGGGTGCACCGTGACGGATTCCACCCGCGGCCGCACGTTTCTCTGCAGGTAGGCTGCGGACACGGATGTCAGCAGGGGCGTCGCGGCGCCCCCGGTGAGCACGGCGCGCCACTGCAGGTACCGGGCCTTCGGACTGGTGATGGGCGAGCCTTCAGAGGCCTGGTAGGGGCCCGACCAGTCGCTCCAGGCCTCGTCCGGGGTGCGCGTATTGCCCGAACGCGTGAAGAGCTCGACCTTGGTGCCCGCGGGAGTGGTGGCACGCCACGAGACCGCGCCCCACGAGGCCACCATGCGGGCGTCCTTCACATCCGACTCATAGGTGCCCCGTGTGGCCCGTGTATTCGACATCGCCACCAGCAGTCCCGGGTTCGCCGTGGCCAGCAGCGTGCGGTCGCCCGCACGGTGGAGCATCGTCGCCTGCTGCGCCGGCACCCTGGCCAGCAGTACCGGGCTGATGGGATCCCCCGAGAGGCGGAACACCTTGCCCTTGCTGCCCGTCGCCACGATCAGGGCCCCGTCGGGCTCCACGATCAGGTCGTAGGGCGAATCGTCCCTGGCTTCCCACAGCACGTCCCACAGGCCATCGGCCTGAATCCGGTAGACCGCGCCAGAGGTCTGTCCGCGCGATTCGCGAGCTCCGGAGGGCTGGGTGGTTTCAGGGGTCACGGGCACGTCGATGATGGCGAACGACATGATCTCCGTAGACACACTCGGGGTGGGCGCGGGTGTCGGCACGGGGGGCGCCTGGGCGGGTTCGGCGCTGCCCCCGGACGGCCGGCCGTTCTGGGCCGCGGCGTAGACAAGGCCGTTGGCGCCAACGTTGATGGCGCGCACCTCCTGGTAGGGGGTATCGAGGGCGAGGAAGCCCTTTCCGGCGGGATCCACGCGGAACACCCGCCCCGGGTTGCCGGTGCCGACCAGCAGGTGCCCCGAGGCCTCGAATCGCAGCGTCATGGCATGCGTGGCCTTGGTCGCGAAGAAGAGCTCGCCCTTCCCGTCTGGTCCGATGCGGTACACGTTGCCCTTGTCGCCTGTCGCGGCGTAGAGGACCCCCTTCGCATCCGTGGCCAGCGACCAGATGTACTTGTCTTCGGGATCGAACAGCGGGGTGGCCTGGCCCTGCGCGTCCACTCGGTAGACACGGCCATCCGGAGAGGTGCCGACGTAGAGCCCGCCATCCGGGGCAGGCGCCAGGGCGTGCACTTCGAGTTCGGGGCTGTCGTAGAACAGCGCGCCCGTGCCGTTGGCTGCGACCTTGAACACCTTGCCGTCGTTGCCGGTGCCGAGATAGGTGGTGCCATCGGCCAGCGCGGTCATGGCCCACACCACCGACACCGCGCCGTCGAACACGCGCTCCACCTCTGGCCCGAGCGCCAGTCGCCCGTGCTCGTCGATGGAGAGCTGGTCCACGTCGCCGCGGAGGAAGTCAGCCTGCGTGGCCGCCTGCCAGAAGCCAGGGGTGGCGAACAGCGCCGGAGTACACAAGAGGAGGGCAAGGCCGACGGCCAGGCCCCGAAACGCGTGGGTTCGAGTCATTCGGGTTGATCGAGGGAGAGCGACAGCTGCCGCGAGCCGGTCACGGACAAGTCGAGGGACACTTCCCACTCACCGCGCAGCGCCGAGCGCATGGTCGCGACGTTGCCGGTACTGCGGTCCGATTCGAGCACGCCCAGCACCGAGGGCGGCAGGCCGCTCATCGGCTCGCCGCTGACCACCGCACCTGGCTCGGTGGTCGACAGCCGCACGTAGAGGCGGTTGCTGCGACGCGACCGGTTGAACGTGCGGATGATCTGCGACGGACGTTGGATCTCGGCTCCCCGCACCTCGCGACGGTCGTCGGCCCCGGCACGGGCGCTGTCGGCGACCAGAAGCTGGATGGAACCCGATGTGTTCGCGGGGAAGGTGATGGGCACCTGCTTCAGGATTTCCTCACCCTTCGGCCCCCGCAGCGCGACCGAGAGGTTCGCCGTGCCGCCGGCGCGCGGCCGCGTGGTGTCGAGCCACACGCGTTCGATCCGCGCCGAACGCTGCTCTTCCGAGGCATCGATGGTCAGCGCAATGCGCTCCACGTCGATGGGTTCGGACGTGTTCTTGAACAGCTGCGTGAGCGGGCCCGCGATGTAGGCCGCGGCGGTGCCCACGGGCTGGTCGCCGGTAAAGATGTCCTCGAAGTCCAGCGCGCCGTGCGATCGGATGCTGGCCGTGCCGCGGATGGTGAACGAGGCCGGGCCCGTCGCCCGCTCGTAGGCGGTGAGCACGTTGGCGACCGCGAGATAGGCCAGTAGCGGCGTGAACGTGGTGTCGCGCACCACGCCGAACTTGAACGTGCGCGCGCCGAGCCGATCGGAGTTGAGCGCCACCGTCATCGGAATGAGCTCGGGCCCCGGGCCCAGCTTGCCGGCGATGGCCGTGGCGCGGTCCTGCTGCAGCGTGCCAATGACGCGCCCGAAGCTGGCCAGCTTGCTCGATTGCATCAGGCTGGGCAGCACGACGTGCACGTCCGCCGTGGTCATGGGGAACTCGGTCGGCCCCAGGTTGTAGAGGGGATGGCCGAAGGCGTAGACCCGGTCTCCTTCCACGTGGGTCACGGTGCCGGTGGCACCCAGCTCGAAATCGCCCGAGAGGAGCGATACGCCCACGGCATCGCCTGGCGCGAGGGTGCGCCGCGCGGTGTCGTCGCCGCTTCGAGCCACGGGGGGCGCCTGGCCCGCCACGGGAAGGAAGCCGCCGGCGCTGAACGCGCCCGCGAGAGGTTCCAGGACGCCCGGCTCGAGGCCGCTGGCCATGAGGGGTACGGCAATGGGCCGCAGCATCGCGCCGGCCATCGCGGACATGCCCGCCAGCGGAGCGCCGCCGACGCTGGCGGTGGGGCGCGATCGACCAAGGTCGCGGGCCCAGACCTCGAACAGCTCCTCGGGCCTGGGCGGCCACGACAGCGCCACCGGCCGCGCGGCAGGCCCGGGTGTCCCCATGGTTGTGGCGTCGGTCATCTCCGCGATGGGGGTGATGCCGGCGATGGGCTCGGTGGCGAACTGGCCGAGGGCGTACGAGACCGCGCCGATCAGGCGGCCGTCGACGTAGACCGGGCTGCCGCTCATCCCCGCGATGACGCCCGTCTTCGCGAGGGGCCCGCCCTCGAGGCGCGCCAGGATGAGGTCCCGGTTCGGGGCAATGACGTTGCGCAGCACGCCGAGGATATGAACCTGGAAATCCTCGAGCTTCGAGCCCGAGAACACCGTGCGGCCGGTGCCCACCATGCCCGGGCGGATCTCTTCGATGGGCATCAGGCGCGTCTGCGCCCCGGGGGCGACCCCGAGGACGAAGGCGACCGCGACGGCAAGGGCGACAACGACCGACGAGCGGGGAGTGGTCATGGGTGCCAGGGTGAAACGGGTGTCCTTGTCCAATACTACGACGATGTGTTACCGTTTGGACGCTCGTATGCGCTCTCGAGTCGTTGCACCCGTGTCGCCCCTCGTGGCCGGTCTCTTTGGCCAGCGGGCGACGGGTGTCTTTGCGGCGTGGTGGTATTGGCGCTCCACAGAAGAGGCAGCCTAGGTTCGCGTAGCACCACGCCGATTCCAACGCTCGACAAAGCGCCTCTTCAGCCCCCGGTTGAAGAGGCGCTTTTTGCATTTATGGCCCACCCCAGACTCTGCGTGACCGTGGCCGCCCGGACGATGGCCGACCTCCGAGCGCGCCGGGACGCCCTCCCCGGCGCCGATCTGGTGGAGTTGCGTCTCGACACGGTGGACCGCCCAGACGTGGACGGCGCTCTTGCGGGCCGCCGGTCTCCGGTCATGGTCACCTGCCGGCCGACCTGGGAAGGCGGGTTCTTCCAGGGACCCGAGGACGAGAGGCTGGCCATCCTCGAACGCGCACTTGAATCCGGGGCGGAGTTCGTGGACGTGGAGTGGAAGGCGCTGACGCCTGCCTTCGCCGGCGGCGCCGGTCGGGAGCGCCTCGTGGTCTCGATGCACGACTTCGACGGCGTGCCGGCCGATCTCCAGTCGCGCGTCCAGGAGATGGGGGCCACGGGTGCCGGCACGGTGAAGGTGGCGGTGATGGCCCACCGCCTCTCGGACTGTCTCCCGCTGCTGGGCATGGCGAAGCGTCGCGGCGCGCCGACGTCGGTCCTGGCCATGGGAGAGTCCGGCGTGGCCACCCGCGTGCTGGCCGCGCGCTTCGGCTCGTGCTGGACCTACGCGGCCGAGGATGCGGCCGTGGCACCGGGACAGCTCACTGCGCGTCGCATGGAGCACGAGTTCGGCTTCTCACGAGTGGGGGCCGAGACGGCCTTCTACGGCGTGCTCGGAAAGCCGGTGTCGCACTCCGTCTCGCCGGCCATGCACAACGCGGCATTCCGGGCGCTCGACCTCGACGCCGTTTACCTGCCGCTGGCCGCGGAGAGCTACGAGGACTTCCTGGGTTTTGCCGAGGCGATGGGCCTGAAGGGCGCGAGCGTGACCGCGCCGTTCAAGGTGGACGCGTTCAATCACGCCCGGACCATCGACAGCGAGAGCCGTCGCACCGAGGCCATCAACACGCTGCGACGCCGCGACGGCCAGTGGGAGGGCATCAACACCGACCTCGCCGGGTTCATGGCCCCCCTCGAGCGACACGGCGGAGTGGCGGGGGCCCGGGTGAGCGTGGTTGGCGCTGGTGGTGCCGCTCGCGCCGTGGCGGTCGCCCTGGGCGCGGCCGGGGCCACCGTCACACTGTGTGCGCGCCGAGCGGATCGGGCCGAGGCGGTGGCCCGCCTGGCCGGCGCGCGCGTCGCTCCCTGGCCACCAGCGCCGGGATCGTGGGACATCCTCGTCAACGCGACGCCTGTCGGCACATATCCGCACGTGGATCAATCGCCGCTGCCGGCCTCGTCGCTCGACGGCGGCCTGGTCTACGACCTCGTCTACAACCCGCCCCGGACGCGGCTGCTGGCGGATGCCGCCGCACACGGGTGCCGCACCATCGGCGGGCTCGACATGCTGGTGGCGCAGGCGCAGGCGCAGTGCGCCTGGTGGACCGGCGTCCGTCCTCCCGACCGCACGATGCGCGATGCCGCGGTCGCGCGCCTTCACGAGATCAACAGCGTATGAAACTGACGTCGTTCGAAGAGTTCGTCGATCTGGCCAAGCGCGGGACGTTCGTGCCGGTCTGCAAGGAGATCGTCGCCGACCTGCTGACGCCCGTGTCCGCCTTCCTGAAGGTGGCCGAGCATTCCGACTATGCGTTCCTGCTCGAGAGCGTGGAGGGCGGCGAGCACGTGGGCCGCTACTCGTTCCTGGGCAAGGATCCGTTCCTCATCCTGCGCGGGCGCGACAACCGGGCCACCATCGAGCAGGCCGGCGCCCTGACCACCACCGACAAGCCGTTCGTCGAGACGCTGCGATCGCTGATGAACGGCTTCCAGTCACCGTTCGTGCCGGGGCTGCCGCGTTTCACGGGCGGCGCGGTGGGCTACGTCGGCTACGACACGGCCGCGTGGTTCGAGCCCGCGGTGGGGGCCGCCGACGCCGGGCCGGCCGACACCGACCAGGCCGGGTTCATGCTCTTCGACACGGTGCTGGCCTTCGACCACGTGCAGCACCGGATCCTGCTCATCGCCAACGCCCGCATCACGGGCGACGAGGACCTGCGCGCGCTCTACCAGTTCGCGTGCACGAAAATCGAGTTCCTCGAGCGCGAGCTCGAACGGGCGCTGTCGCTGCAGCGGCCGGCCGATCAGCCGCCGCTCCGCTTCGAGTCGAACGTCACGCAGGAGGCCTTCGAGGGCATGGTCCGCTCGGCCAAGGAGCACATCGCGGCCGGGGACATCTACCAGGTGGTGCTGTCGCAGCGCTTCGAGGCCCAGGTCGGCGTCGATTCGTTCACCGTCTATCGCGCACTGCGGCACGTCAACCCGTCGCCCTACATGTTCTTCATCCGCATGGGCGGCCGCTCCATCGTCGGGTCGTCGCCCGAGATGCTCGTGCGCGTCGAGGGTCGTCACGCGGTGACGCATCCCATTGCCGGCACGCGTCCGCGCGGCAGGTCGGACGAGGAAGATCGGCGGCTGGCCGAAGAGCTGAAGCGCAACGAGAAGGAGAAGGCCGAGCACGTGATGCTGGTGGACCTCGGGCGCAACGACCTGGGGCGCGTCTGCGACTACGGCACGGTGCGCGTGCCCACCTTCATGACGCTCGAGCGTTACTCGCACGTCATGCACCTGGTGTCGGTGGTGGAGGGCACGCTGGCCGAGGATGCCGATCGCCTGGATGCGCTGGTCGCGTGCTTCCCGGCGGGCACCGTGTCTGGCGCGCCGAAGGTGCGCGCCATGCAGATCATCAACGCCCTCGAGCCGTCGCGGCGCGGGCTCTATGCCGGGGCGGTGGGCTATCTCGATTTCGCCGGCAACCTGGATTTCTGCATCGCCATCCGCACCGTCATCCTCGAGGGCGGCCGCGCACGTGTGCAGGCCGGCGCGGGCATCGTGGCCGACTCGAATCCCACGGCCGAGTACGAGGAAACGCGCGACAAGGCGCGGGCGATGATCCGCGCGCTCGAGCTGGCACAGGCCGGGCTGTAGGGTTGTGCTGCCATGGTGCTGGTGATCGACAACTACGACTCGTTTACCTACAACCTCGTCCAGTACCTGGGCGAGTTGGGGGCCTCGGTCGTGGTCCGGCGCAACGACGAAACCACGCTGGAGGAGATCCGCGCACTCGGCCCGGACCGCATCCTGATCTCGCCCGGTCCCGGCCGTCCGGAGGAGGCGGGAATCTCGCTGGATGTCATCCGCACGCTCGGCCCGTCGCGGCCGCTGCTGGGCGTCTGCCTCGGCCACCAGGCCATCGCGGTGGCGTTCGGCGGGCAGGTCGTGCGCGCGCCGGCGCCGGTGCACGGCAAGACGTCCGCCGTCGAGCACGACGCGCAGGGCGTGTTCGCGAACCTGACCGCCGGATTCGAGGCGGGGCGCTATCACTCGCTGGTCGTCGCCGACGACGGTCTGCCCGAGGAGCTGATCGTCACGGCGCGGACGCGCGGCGAGGGCATCGTGATGGGCCTGCGCCACCGCACGCTCCCCATCCACGGCGTCCAGTTCCACCCCGAGTCGGTGCTCACGCAGGACGGCCGTCGCCTCCTGCGCAACTTCCTCGAGCTGTAGATCATGTTCACCGAGCTCATCGAGCAGCTGCGGCGTCACGAGGACCTCACAGAGGCGCAGGCGTCCGCGGCCATGGGCGCCATCATGCGCGGCGAGGCAGCTCCGGCGCAGATCGCGGGCTTCCTGATTGGCCTGGCCATGAAGGGCGAACGGCCTGCGGAACTGGTGGGGCTGGCGTCCACCATGCGCGAGCACGCCGTCCCGCTGCCGCGGACCGCCGCGCCCGTGTTCGACACGTGCGGCACCGGCGGCGACCGGTCGGGCACCTTCAATATCTCGACGGCGGCGGCCCTGGTCATCGCCTCGTGCGGGGTTCGCGTCGCCAAGCACGGCAACCGATCGGTCTCGAGCCTCTGCGGCAGCGCCGACGTGCTCCAGGCGCTGGGCGTGGACGTGCAGATGTCGCCCGAGGGCGCCGCGCGGGCGCTGACCGATGCCGGTATCGCGTTTCTGTTTGCGCCGACGTTCCACCCCGCGATGCGCCATGCAGCCCAGGCGCGGCGCGACCTCGGCGTACGGACGGCGTTCAACCTGCTGGGACCACTGACCAACCCCGCTCGTCCCACGCGACAGATCGTCGGCGTTCCCCGGCCCGAGCTCACCGAGTTGCTGGCCCGCACGCTGCTGGCGCTCGGCGCCGAGCGCGCATGGGTCGTGCATGGTGCGGACGGTCTCGACGAGCTGTCGACCACCGGCCACACGAAGGTGTCCGAGGTCCGCGGCGGCGCGGTCCACACGTTCTACGTGCACCCGGCGGATTTCGGCCTCGCGAAGGCCGCGGCAGGCGCCCTGGCGGGCGGCGACGCGACGGTGAATGCGGCCATCGTCACGCGCGTGCTCGGCGGCGAGCCGGGGCCGGCGCGAGACGTCGTACTGCTCAACGCGGGTGCGGCCCTGATGGTGGCGGGGGAGGCTGCGTCCGTTCGCGAGGGCATTGCGCGGGCGGCGGAGGCCATCGACGCCGGACACGCGCGCCGCACCCTGGAACGGCTGGTCGCGGCGTCTCGCGCGGGGCAGGAGGGCGGGGCGTGAGCCGGGCGGCCCCCGATCTGCTGCAGGCCATCGTGGCCGCCACTCGCATTCGCGTGGCCAACGCGCGGGCGCACGAGACCGAGCCGGCCCTGGCCCAACGGGCGCGCAGGGCGAAACCGCGCGCGCAGGCCTTTCGCGACGCCCTGGCCGCGACCGGCCGCGTGAACGTCATCGCGGAGTGCAAGCGACGCTCGCCGTCGCGCGGCGTGTTGCGGGCCGCCTACGACCCGGTCGCCATCGCCACGGCCTATGCCGCCGCCGGAGCCGCGGCGTTGTCGGTGCTCACCGAGCCGATGTTCTTCGACGGCTCGCTCGATCATCTGATCCGCGTTCGCAAGGCCGTGGACCTTCCCCTGCTTCGCAAGGACTTCATCGTCGAGCCCTACCAGCTGCTGGAGGCGGCGGCCGCGGGCGCCGATGCGGTGTTGCTGATCGTGGCGGCACTCACGGACCACGAACTGGCAGCCCTCGCCAGGCAGGCCGACGCGCGCGGGATGGCCACCCTGGTCGAGGTGCATACCGGCGAGGAGCTGGACCGCGCCCTCGCCGCCGGCGCGACCATCGTGGGCGTGAACAACCGCAACCTGCGAACCCTGGCAGTGGATGTCGGCCTGTCGGAGCGGCTCGCCAGCCGCATCCCTCCCTCGGTCATTGCCGTCAGCGAGAGCGGGCTCAGGTCGGCCGCCGACCTCGCCAGGTTGAGCGCCCTCGGCTATCGCGCGTTCCTGATGGGCGAGCGCTTCATGACGACACCCGACCCCGGCGTCGCGCTCGCGGCGCTGCTGGCGGAGGCCGGCCGATGATGATCAAGGTGTGCGGCATCACGCGCGCCGAGGATGCGCATGCAGCGGCGGCGCTCGGCGTGAACGCCCTGGGCTTCGTGCTGTGGCCACCGAGCCCCCGCGCCGTCACGGTGGAGGCCGTGCGGGACCTCGTCGCCGCGCTGCCGCCGTTCCTCGTGCGCGTGGGTGTCTTCGTCGACCCCGCGCCCGTCGAGATCGAGCGGGCGCGCGAGGCCGGCATCCACGTAGCGCAGGTCCACGGCACTGCGCCTGTCCTGCCACCAGGCATGCCGTTGCTCCAGGCCGTCCACCTGGCACCCGAGGGTGACGGCCTCGTGCCACCCGTGCCGGGC
>DAIRFN010000400.1:0-3734 GCA_036795065.1 Vicinamibacterales bacterium | reverse complement strand
TGATCGCGCCGAGCGCGGGCATCGATCCCACGTCGCTCTCCTTCCTCGGGTCGCTGGTCATCGTGGCAACACTCGGATCCTTCGGCATCGCCGGGGTGGGCGGTGGCGCCACGATTGCCGCGCTGGTGGTGCTCTCGGCGCTCAACCTGCCCGTGGCGCTGGCGGGCCTGCTCATCTCGGTGGAGCCGCTCATCGACATGGGCCGCACCGCGGTCAACGTCAGCGGGTCGATGACCGCGGGCACGGTCACGAGCCGCCTGTTGGGCCAGACCGATCTGGCCGTGTTCGCCGCGCACGACAACGGCGCGATCATGGTCACCCCGGACGAGACGGAGGCTGGCAAGATGCCCAGACCGGCGGTGCCTGCCGTCTGATTGCGTACCCGTATCGTCCGACGCTCCCAAGGAGGATTCGAATGGGCCTGATCATCACCATCATCGTCGGTGCCATCGTGGGCTGGCTGGCCAGCATCGTCATGAAGACCAACGCCCAGATGGGGAGCATCGCCAACATCCTGGTCGGCATCGTGGGCGCCTGGCTTGGGGGCCTGTTGGCCGGCATGCTGGGGATCATGGTCACCTCCACCCTGGCGTCGATTCTGGTGGCCATCGTCGGCGCGTGCGTGCTGATTGCCCTGCTGAAAGCGGTGGGCGTGCTGAAGTAGCAGGACCCGGCCGCGGTGGCCGCGGGCCGCCGCGGTCTACTCGATCCGCAGGTTGGCCACCGGGTCGGCCGACGATGCCCGCACGGCGGGCAGTGCCGCGGCGACCAGCGCGGCGATGGCCAGCAGCACACCGGTAGCGACGAGCGTGCCGGCGTCGCCCGGTTTCACCTCGTGCAGCTGGCTGGCGATGAGCCGGGACGAGGCCAGCGCACCGAGCGCGCCGAGCCCGAGGCCGAGCGCGACGAGCGTGGCGGTTTCGCGCAGGACCAGGCCGAGAATCGACCGCCGCGACGCGCCCAGCGCTATCCGCACGCTCACCTCGCGGGCACGACGCCTGACCGAATAGCTCACCACGCCGTACACGCCGAGGACTGTCAGCAGCAGCGCCAGCAGCGCGGCCACCGCCATCAGCGTCGTGAGCAGCCGCTCACGGTCGGCCCCGGAGGCCACCAGCGACGTCATCGACCGGATCTTCCACATAGGCTGTTCGGGATCGACCGACCACACCGCCTGTTGCACGGCGCGCGCGGACGCCATGGGGTCGCCGGTCGTGCGCGCGACCATGGTGGCGAAGATGGCGGGGCTCTGGGCGAAGCACGCGTACAGTTGCGGCCCGATGCCGGCTCGATAGCCGGCGTGCACGGTGTTCCCCACCAATCCCACCACCACACCCTGGCCAGGCACTCCAGCCGCGCGCACCCGCCTGCCGACGGGGGATTGGCCAGGCCACATGCGATCGGCGAGATGGCGGTTCACCAATACCGCGAGGGGCGCGCCGGGTGTGTCACTGCTGCCACAAACACGGCCGGCGACGACGGGAATTCCCATGGCCGCGAAATAGTCCTCGGTCACCGCGTTGACGATGGCCACCGGCGCCGCACCTCGGTCCGGCTCGGGATCCTCCGCGCGCCAGACGGCCAGGCGACTGCCGTTCCCGCTGAACGGCAGCGCGCTCGTCAGCGCGGCCCGTTCCACCCCGGGCACCTGGCCGACGCGCGCAAGGATGCGCCGGTGCACGTCCCATTGCTGCGGCGGATGCGCGTACTTGTTGCGTGGCAGGCGGTACTCGAGTGTCAGGAGGCCGTCGGGCGTGAATCCCACATCGCTGCGCACCATCTGCACCAGGCTCTTCGTGAGCAGCCCCGCTCCAACCAGCAGGACGAGCGACAGGGCGAGCTCGGCGACAACCAGTGCGTGCCGTAGCCGGCCACGGCCGGCGTCGGTGGACCGGCTCCCTTCCTGAAGGCTCGCGCGCAGGTCCGCGCGGGACCCTCGCAGAGCCGGCACGAGGCCAAAAACGACTCCGGTGACGATCGACACGGTCACTGTGAAGATCAGCACCGTCGGGTCCGGGCCGATCGTCGATCCCCGTGGCAGCGGCGGAGCCATCGCCAGCAGACCCTCGGTGAGGGCGGCACCCACGAGCAAACCTAACCCGCCACCCGCCAGCGAGAGGGCGAGGCTCTCGGTGAGCAGTTGCGCCGCCAGCCGGCGGCGCCCGGCGCCCAGCGCGGCGCGGACCGCCATCTCGCGCACCCGGGCGGTCCCGCGAGCCAGGGTCAGGTTGGCCACGTTTGCGCAGGCGATGAGCAGCACCAGCGAGACCGCGCCCATCAGCACGTACAGCGGCGTGCGGACGAATCGGACGGCGACCGTGTGGAACGGCACGATCTCCGCGGACCAGCCGGCGCTGGTCTCGGGATGGGCCGCGGACAGCTGTTCGGATACCTGCCTGAGCTCGGCGGAGGCGGTCTCGACGGGCACGCCGTCGGCGACGCGCCCGAAGGCGAACATGGCGCGGCGTTCGCGCGTGGCCGCGGGCAGGCCCGGCCTGCTGGCCAGTCCCCGCAGCGACGCGTATTCGGGAGACGCCGTCACCGGCAGGTAGACCTCGATCTCGTCGAAGGGAAACTCGAACGCGCGCGGGAGCACGCCGATGACCTCGAACGGCTCGTTGTTGAGCGTGAGCGTCCGCCCGAGGATAGAGGGATCTGAGCCGAAGCGTCGCGTCCACACGCCGTACGGAAGTACGGCGACGCCGCGTGCGGTGGGCCCATCCTCCCCAGGCGAGAAGTCCCGGCCCAGCAGAGGAGAGACGCCCAGCGCCCGGAAGAAGTCAGCGGTGACGAACGCGGCTCTGAGGCGATCGGGTTCGCCGGAACCGGTCAGGTTGGCCGTTTGCGATCCGAAGAGCGCCAGGTGGCGGAACGACGTGAGCCGCTGCTGCCAGTCCTCGAACGTGGGCATCGCGACCTGCGTGGTGGCACCCGTTGGATCCCGCTCGAAGACCATGACCACCTGTTCGGGACGGTCGTAGGGGAGCGGGCGGAGGAGCACGGCGTTCACCACGGTGAACATCGCGGAGGTGACGCCGATGCCCAGGGCCATCGTGCCGATGACCGTGGCCGTGTACGCCGGTTGCACCCGGAATGAACGGAGCGCCAGCCGCAGGTCGTTGACGAGCGTGGTCATGGCGGAATCTCCGGAATGGCGGGGGAAAGGACGGGGATGGTCGCGCATGGCGACGCGCTCGGCCAGGCCCTGGCGGACCGTGTCGAGCAGGATGCGCAGCCAGAACCGAACGCGTGGTCTCGGCGCGGCCGCGTGCAGGTCGTCGAAGAGCTCGAGCAGATCTCGCTCGAACCGTGCGCGAAACGACACGGGGTAGCAGCGAAGCAGGACCCGGTACGTCTGCAGGGCGCGCTTCGACCCTGCGCCCATCACCGCGCTCCCGGTGATCGTGACAGGCGTGCGCGCGCGTCGGCTAGCACGCCTTCGAGGCGGCGAGTTTCTTCGGCGGCGGCGTGGCGCCCGAGGTCGGTGATGCGGTAATACCGGCGCCGCTCGTCATCGGCCGACGCGGGCCGGCGGTCCGACTCCTCGATGAGCCCGGTGTCGAGCATGGTCTTGAGGTGGCGGTACAGGTTGCCGGGCTCGAGCTCCAGGCGGGACGCGGTGCGCCGGGCGATGTCCTGCACCAGGGCGTAGCCGTGCAGATCGGCATCAATCAGCGATAGCAGCACCTGGAACACGACGGGCCGGAGCGGCAGGAGGCGTTCAACGGCGTGGC
>DAIRFN010000145.1:0-13280 GCA_036795065.1 Vicinamibacterales bacterium | reverse complement strand
TAGCCGATCGGCACCCACTTGTAGTTCGGCAGCAGCGGGTTGTCGGGCCGGAACAGCTTCCCGACGTTCGTGGCGTGATGCACCGAGGCGTAGAAGTCGGTGTAGTCGCCCACCACGGCCGGCAGGTGCATCACCGCCTCGGCCCGGGGCACCAGCAGGCGCGCGCGCCTGTCGGCCGCGGGCGCGTCGTCGCCTTCGCGCAGCAGCAGGCTGAGCCGCGCGCGAAGGGTCGTGCGGGCCGGCCGCCCCAGCGACATCAGCGCGTTCAGGGCGTGCGACTGGCATGCGGCGAGCCACTCGCGAGGCAGGGTGTCGAGCAACCCTTCGCGAGCCACGGCTGCCACGTCGAGGATCTGGTCACCAATCGCTACGCCAATGCGCGATGCTTCGCCCGGGCGGCTGAACACGCCGAAGGGGAGGTTCTGGATGGGGAAGTCCGCGTCGTCCGCCTGGGCGGAGACGACCCACGAGCGCAGGCGCGGGTCGTGCGTGTGGTCGGTCATCACCGTCCGCGCGCGATCGGTGCCAGCTCGTCGACCGGATCGCGGAACGAGCACGAACCGAAACTGCGGAGGCTCGAGGCCCGGGCGGCCTCGAGCGCCTCGATGCCGATGACCTTGCCGCGCCACGTGACGCCGGCGGCTCCGAACGACACCGTGGTCTCGTCGCGCTCTTCGAGCAACCCGTCCACGACGGCCGGCGGCCACCCGCGGCGAATGGCCGCCGTGGCCAGCAGCACGTTCAAGTACCCGAACATCGTCCCGTGCGGCGCATCACTCGCGTACGTGAGGGGATAGTCGCCGCGCAGTGGATGGTGCAGGCCGGCCGTGCACTTGAAGGGCAGGCCCAGGCCGACCGCTGCCGCCAGGAACTCGGCGAGGGCACGGGCCGACGGAATGCCGTCCGCGGTCACGCCGCCCGTGCGCGCCTTCCCGAAGAAGCCGTGGGCCGCGACCACGCGCAGGAGCGGCTCGGGGCCAGCCAGGGGCACCTCGACATAGACGTCCACGCCGGGCAGGCGGTGCGCGGCGACGCGCTCGATGTCCGCGACGGTCGAGGCCTTCACCTCCATCGCGTCCACGATGGCGCCGCGGGCGTGCGCATTGAACGCGACGATGCCGGGCAGCTCCGCACCGAGGTCGCCGACGACCGCGCTGAGCCCCCAGGCGGGCTCGCCCGCGAAGGGCGCCTGCACGGCCTTGAACTCTGCGAGGCGCGCGGCCGGCAGCACGAAGCGGCCCAGCATCCACTGGTCCGCGCCCGCCCGCTCGCTGGCGTAATGCGCCACGGCGTCGCCCATGGTGGCGCTCGTGGGTGGGAAGAGCCCTGCGTAGTCCACGACTGCGCGCAGCAGCGCCCGTGCGCTGTCGGGCACGGCCGGCGCGAGGACGCTCACTTCAGCTCCTCGGGCAGCCACGAGCGCGCGTACCCCGGATCCTCGAACGGCAGGGCAGACGCGGCGATGCGCATGGGGCGGAAGCTGTCGAGCATCACGGCGAGCTCGTCGGTGTGCGTGGCGCCAAGGGCGGCTTCCACGCGCCCGGGATGCGGCCCGTGCGGCAGCCCGTCCGGATGGTGCGTGATGCTGCCGAACTCGATGCCCTTGCGGCTCATGAACTCCTTCGAGACGTAGTAGAGCACCTCGTCCGACTCCACGTTGGAGTGGTTGTAGGGCACCACGATGGCCTCGGGGTGGAAGTCGTACGGCCGGGGGCAGAACGAGCACACGACGAACCCGTCGCCCTCGAACGTCTGGTGCACCGGGGGCGGCTGGTGCACGCGCCCGACGATGGGCTCGAAGTCGTGGATGCTGAAGGCATAAGGGTAGAAGTAGCCGTCCCACCCGACCACGTCGAAAGGGTGGTGCGCCATCACCAGCTCGGTCAGGGCGTCGTACTGCTTCACGAGCACCGGGAACTCGCCGGTTTCGTCGCGCGGCTCCACGAACTGGGGCCGGCGCAGGTCGCGCTCGGAAAAGGGCGCGCCTTCCTTCATCTGGCCGAACTCGGTGCGGTAGCGGCGGGGCGTGCGCACCATCCCGCGGCTTTCGATGACGAGCAGCGTCAGCGGGCCGGCGGCCGGATCGAACACCAGACGATAGATGATGCCGCGCGGGATGACGAGATAGTCGCCGTCGGTGAACGCGAGCCGTCCGAAGGGCGTCTCGAGCGTGCCGCTCCCCCTCGTCACGTAGAGGATCTCGTCGGCCTGGGCATTCCGGAAGAAGTGCTTGTCCACGTGGTCGGCGTGGACGATGGCCATCGACACCTCGTCGTTGAAGAGCAGCAACGTGCGATGGAGGGTGGGGCTGCCGCCCACGGGCGCCTGCGCCGTCCTGAAGTGGCGGTGCCTCAGCTCGCGCGAATCGGCGGCCGCCTTCGGGATGCGCATCACCTCGCGGGTGGCGCGCACCACCGTCGGCGGGTGGACGTGGTAGAGCAGCGACGAACTGCCGCTGAACCCGTGGGTGCCCATCAGCTCCTCGGGATACAGCGTCCCCTCGGGCGAGCGGAAGGCGATGTGCCGCTTGCGCGGCAGCGATCCGAGGGAATGGTAGAAGGGCATTACAGATTTCCTCTGCGGGCCTGCTCGCGTTCGATGGCCTCGAAGAGCGCCTTGAAGTTGCCCTTGCCGAAGCTGCGCGCGCCCTTGCGCTGGATGATCTCGTAGAACAGCGTTGGCCGATCCTGCGTCGGCTTCGTGAAGATCTGCAGCATATACCCTTCATCGTCCCGATCCACCAGGATGCCCAGCTGCTGCAGGGCGGCCAGGTCCTCGTCGATGGGGCCGACGCGGCCGAGCAGGTCTTCATAGTAGGTGTTCGGGACGGTCAGGAACTCCACGCCGCGCGCCTGCATCGCCGACACGGTGGCCACGATGTCGCTGGTGGCCAGCGCGATGTGCTGCACGCCGGGGCCGCCGTAGAACTCCAGGTACTCGTCGATCTGTGACTTCTTCCGGCCGGCGGCCGGCTCGTTGATGGGCAGCTTGATGCGCTCGTTGCCGTTGGACATCACCTTCGACATCAGCGACGAGTACTCGGTCGAGATGTCGTGGTCGTCGAACGAGACGAGGTTGCGGAAGCCCATCACGCGCTCGTAGAAGCCGACCCACTCGTTCATGCGGCCCAGCTCGACGTTGCCCACGCAGTGGTCCACGTACCTGATGCCGGTGGGCGTGACGGCCATGCGCGAGGCCATCGGCTCGAAGCCGGGCATGAAGGCGCCGGTGTACGGCTTCCGCTCGACGAGCGAGTGGATGGTGTCGCCGTAGGTCCTGATGGCGGCGATGACGACCTGCCCGTGCGCGTCCTCCAGCACCCGGGGCTCGGCCTCGGGCACCGCGCCGCGCGCCACGGCCAGGCGAAACGCCTCGCGGGCATCCTCCACCCACCAGGCCAGGTCCCTCACGCCGTCGCCGTGGGTGCGCACGTGATCGGCCACCGGGCCGGTGGGGCCCAGGGCCGCGGTGAGGACGAAGCGAAGCTTCTCCTGCTTCAGCACGTAGCTGACGCGGTCGCGCACGCCCGTCTCGGGCCCGCGATAGGCCAAAAGGTCGAAGCCGAAGGCCGTCTGGTAGAAGTGCGCGGCCTGGCGGGCGTTGCCCACGTAGAACTCGATGAAGTCGGTCCCGTTGATCGGGAAGACGTCGGGGGTCGCGGTCGGTTCGGAGAGAAGGGCGCTCGTGGACATGATCGAGAAAGTGAGAAGTGAGAAGTGAGAAGCCAGAAGTGAGAAGCCAGCAGGGAGACGTGACCCTGCTTCGCAGGGTAGGTCCGGTCGGATTGATATGGCCAATACTTTGTGTGGCCGTGATTGATACTCTTGGCGTATGAATCCTTCCACCGTCGAGCTGCGTCACCTGCGCTATTTTTGCGCGGTGGCCGAAGAGCTGCACTTCGGGCGGGCCGCGGCGCGGCTGGGGCTGTCGCAGCCACCCCTCAGCCTGCAGATCCGCCAGCTCGAGGAGATGGTGGGCGCGCGGCTGTTCGACCGGCACAGTCGCAGCGTCGCGCTCACCGACGCGGGCCGGGCGCTGCACGAGTCGGCTCGCCGCCTCCTGCGCGACGTCGAGGCGGCGCTGGCCGCCGCGCGCCAGGCCGGCAGCGGTGAGGTGGGCGAGCTGCGCGTGGCCTTCGCGCCGACGCTGATGCTCTCGACCTTCGCCGACATGCTTCGCCGCTACCGCTCCCGCCACCCGGGTGTGCGCCTCGACCTGCGCGAGCTGCCGTCGGCCGAGCAGACGGCCGCGCTGCTGCGGGGTGACATCGACGTCGGCTTCGCGCGCGAGGCCGGTCCCGACCAGCGCTTGCACGTGGAGCCCATTGCGCGCGAGCCGCTGATGATTGCGCTCAACCGCGACCACCCCCGCGCCCGCCAGGCGCGCGTACCCGTGTCGGCCCTCGCCAACGATCCGTGGGTGCTCTTTCCCCGGGCCATTGCCCCGCTGCTCTACGACCACGTGCTGCGGCTGTGCCAGGACGCGGGTTTCGTACCGCGCGTCGTGCAGGAAAGCCGTGAGACCTACACGACTGTCGGGCTGGTCGGCGCCGGTGTCGGCGTCACCATCATCCCGGCGGGGGTGTCGCGGATGGGCTGGCGTCGGGTGGCCTACAAGACCATCCCGAAAGCCTCGACGGAACTGAGCATGATCTGGACCGCCGGGCCCACGCGCCCCATTGTCGAGACGTTCCTGGCGGCGGCGCGGCGCGATGTGTCGGCGTGAGCCGGGCGGCAGGCTGGTCACCGGATCACACATAATGTCCGGGCGAGGTCTTCCCCTGATGGTCACTTTTACGGTCAATGGAACGAGCCGGTCGTTTGACGGCGACCCGGACATGCCCCTGCTCTGGTACCTGCGCGACGAGGCGAGACTGACGGGCACGCGCTTCGGTTGCGGCGCGGGGCTCTGCGGCTCGTGCACCGTGCACGTGGACGGACGCGCCGTCCGCTCGTGCCAGACACGGATGCGGACGGTGGAGGGCAAGCGCGTCACCACCATCGAAGGGCTCAGCGCCGACGGGAGCCACCCGCTGCAGAAGGCATGGGTCGATCTCGACGTCTCGCAGTGCGGCTACTGCCAGGCGGGGCAGATCATGCAGGCGGCGCAGCTGCTGCAGCAGGTGCCGAACCCGACCGACCAGGACATCGACCGCGCGATGACCGGCAACATCTGCCGCTGCGGCACCTATCAGCGCATCCGTGCCGCCATCAAGCAGGCGTCGAAGGAGACGGCATGAGCGCCATCGAGAACGTCAGCCGGCGCCGCTTCCTCGAGGGCCTTGCCGCGGGCGGTGCCTTCCTCATCGCCGCACGCTTCCTGCCCGACTCGCTCGTGGCGGACGCGGCCCAGGTGGTGCCGTTCCGCACCGCCGCCGAGTCGGCCACGTTCAACCCCAGCGTCTTCATCGGCATCCAGCCAGACGGGCGCGTGTTCATCGTGACGCACCGCTCCGAGATGGGCACCGGCATCCGCACGTCGCTGCCGCTGGTGGCGGCCGACGAACTGGACGCCGACTGGGCCCGCGTGACCATCGAGCAGGGCATCGGCGACCCGCGCTACGGCGACCAGAACACCGACGGGTCGCGCTCCATCCGCGACTTCTACGGCGTGTTCCGCCTGGCGGGCGCCACCGCGCGCACCATGCTGGTGAGCGCCGCGGCGGCACAGTGGAGCGTCCCGGCGTCCGAGTGCGCGGCGCGGAACCACGAGGTGGTCCACACGCCGAGCGGCCGCACGATCGGCTACGGCGCGCTGGCTTCGGCGGCGGCGAAGCTGCCGGTGCCGAAGGCCGACGACGTCCAGCTCAAGCCGAAGAGCGCGTTCCGCTACATCGGCAAGGACACCACCATCTACGACGCGCAGGACATCGTCACGGGCAAGGCGCAGTTCGGGCTCGACGTGTTCCGCGAAGGGATGGTGCACGCCTCCATCGAGCACCCGCCGGTGATGGGCGGGACGATTGCGTCCGTGGACGACAAGGCCGCGCTGGCCGTTCGCGGCGTGACGCAGACGGTGAGGCTCGACACGTTCACGCCCCCGTATATGTTCAAGCCGCTGGGCGGCGTGGCCGTCATCGCCAGCAACACGTGGGCCGCGCTGCAGGGCCGCAAGGGCCTGAAGGTGCAATGGCAGGACGGTCCGCACGCGAGCTTCGAGTCCGAGGCCTTCAAGAAGCAGATGATGGCGACGGCGCGCCAGGCCGCGAAGGTCGCGCACAACGTCGGCAACGTCGACGCCGAGTTCGCAACGGGGGGGAAGGTCCTCGAGGCGATGTATTACACGCCGCTGGCCGCCCACGCGTCGATGGAGCCGCCCGCCGCGGTGGCCGAGTTCCAGGACGGCAAGGTCACGGTGTGGGCGCCCACGCAGAACCCGCAGGCCGTGCAGGAGACCGTGGCCGAGGCCGTGGGGATCGACAAGAAGGACGTGACCTGCCATGTCACCTTGCTCGGCGGCGGGTTCGGGCGCAAGTCGAAACCCGACTACTGCGCCGAAGCCGCGATCCTGTCCAAGCAGCTCGGCAAGCCGGTGAAGGTCGTCTGGACGCGCGAGGACGACATCAGGTTCGACTACTACCACAGCACCGCGGCCGTGTACGAGAAGGCCGCCGTGGACGGGCGCGGGCGTCCCACCGCCTGGCTGCAGCGGTCGGTGTTCCCGCCCATCGCCGCGATGTTCGACGCCAGCGCGCAGCACGGGATGCCCGACGAGCTCGAGCTCGGCCTCGTGGACCTTCCGTACGACGTGCCCAACCTGCGCATGGAGAACGGCGCCGCCGAGGCACATGTGCGCATCGGATGGTTCCGCGCCGTGGCCAACAACTACCACGCGTTTGCCGCGCAGTGCTTCGCCGACGAGATGGCGCACGCCGCCGGACGCGACCCGCTGGAGTTCCAGCTCGATCTGCTCGGGCCCGGCAAGATCATCGATTTCAAGGCCCTGGGCCTTGCGTACCAGAACTACGGCGCGTCGTATGACACGCTCCCGTACGACACGCGCCGGCTCCGCAGGGTGCTCGAAGTGGCGGCCGAGAAGGCCGGATGGGGCAAGCGGAAGCCCGGCAACGGATGGGGCATGGGCCTCGCCGCGCACCGCAGCTTCAATTGCTACGTGGCGTCCGTGGTGGAAGTGGAAGTGGATGGCAAGGGCCAGGTGCGCGTGCCGCGCGTGCACCAGGTTCTCGATGCCGGCGTCGTCGTGAACCCCGACCGCGCGCGCGCGCAGTTCGAGGGCGCGGCGGTCATGGCGGTGGGCCTGGCCCGCACCGGCGAGATCACCGCCACCAACGGGCGCATCGTCCAGGGGAACTTCAACAACTTCCCAGTGGCGCGCATCGGCGATGCGCCCCACCAGGTGGACGTGCACATCATCGACAGCGATGCCGCCCCCGGCGGCGTGGGTGAGCCCGGCCTGCCGCCCGTGCTCGCGGCGCTCGGCAACGCCATCTTCGCGGCCACCGGCAAGCGCGTGCGCGAGCTGCCGCTGTCACGGCAGAAGCTGGTCTGACACCGGAGCACGAAGGACACGAAGCCCCCCCTTCCTGCCTTCGCGGCCCGTTTTCCGGCGATAATGACGGTTTCGAGGAGAACGACATGGCCCGACCCATGGTGAGAATGCTTGCGCTTGCCGTCGTCTTCTCTGCAGGGACGCTCGTGTCCGGACAGCAGGTGTTCCGCTCTGCCCTGCACGACTTCCGCGTGGTCACGTTCGCGGAAGGCCTCGTGCAGCCGTGGTCCATCGCATGCCTGCCCGGCGGCGACGCGCTCATCACCGAGCGGCCGGGACGACTGCGCATCGTCCGGCAGGGGAAGCTGCTCCCCAACGCCGTCGAAGGCGTGCCGCAGGTCTTCAACGTGGGGCAGGGCGGCCTGCTCGAGGTGGCGCCGCATCCGAATTTCGCCACGAACCGGATGCTCTACCTCACCTACTCCAAGCCGCAGGGAGAGAAGCTGTCGACGACGGCCCTGGTGCGTGGCCGGTTCGAGAACGACCGGCTCTCCGACGTGCAGCAGCTCTTCGAGTCGGTGTCGAAGGGCCGCGGGCACTACGGTGGCAAGATCGCGTTCGACAAGAACGGCTTCCTCTTCCTTACGCTCGGCGACCGACAGGTGCCGCCGGAGGGCGACCTCGCGGGGCACCCCGCGCAGGACCTGACGAACCACCACGGCACGATCGTGCGCCTGCACGACGACGGGCGCGTGCCCGCGGACAACCCCTTCGTGAACCGCGCGGGCGCGAAGCCGGAGATCTGGAGCTATGGCCACCGCAACGTCCAGGGCATTGCCATCGATCAGGCGACGGGCGACGTGTGGGCCACTGAGCACGGACCGCAGGGCGGCGACGAGCTGAACCGAATCCAGCCGGGCAAGAACTACGGCTGGCCGGTCGTTGGCTTCGGCGTGAACTACACCACCGGCAAGGCCATCCACGAGGGCACGCACCGCGAGGGGATGGAGCAGCCCGCGAACATCTGGGTCCCCTCCATCGGCATCTCGGGGCTGATGATCTACACGGGCGACCGCTTCCCGCAGTGGCGCGGCAACATCTTCACGGCCGGCATGGCGGGCCAGCAACTGGCTCGGCTCACCATGAAGGGCCAGAACGTTGTCAACGTGGAGACGATGGTGCAGGGGATGGGCCGCATCCGCGACGTGCGCCAGGGACTGGACGGCTTCATCTACCTGGTCATCGAGGACCGCGACGGCAAGCCGACGCCGGTGCTGCGGCTCGAGCCGGTGGAGCGGACCACGGTCAGATAACGGGTGCGCGCGGGCGTGCCCGCCGCAGCTCGGGCCGGCTCAGTGAGCGAAGGTGGGTGCGATCAGGTGCGGGCGGGCGTGTCCCGTCAGAGCCTCAGTGGGGCGCGCCCGGGCCCGCACCCTCACGCCGACCGAGGTGCGCGGCCAGCGACGACTGCACCATCACGAACTCGCCGACGTTGTCGGGCGTGACGAGACCGACCACGCGGCCGTCGCGCACGACGGCGCCGATGCGCGCGCCGGTGGTCTGCAGCGTCTGGAACACGGTCTCCATCATGTCGTGCGGGTCCACCACCGGCACGTCGCGGCGCATCACCTCGCCCACCGCCACCGTCTCCCCCTGACGGCCGAGTGCGGTCTGCAGGTCGCGCAGCGTCAGCACGCCCACGATCTGGCCGTCGGACATCACCGGGAAGTCCTGCTGCGTGCCGCTCAGCAGGAGCTCGACGGCGCGGCTCAGCGGCTCGCCCGGCGACAGCGTGTGGAACTCGGTGATCATCGCGCGGCTGACGGGGATGCCGCCCAGAGCCGACTTGATCTGCACCACGCTGGCCTCCTGCGCGGCGCCCACCCACACGAACAGCGCGATGAAGATGAGAAACGGGTTTCCCGAGGTGAGCCCCAGGAACCCGAAGAGAAACGCCATGCTCTGGCCCAGGGCTGCCGCCACCTGCGTGGCCCGCGTGTATTCCATGCGCGTCGCCAGCAGCGCCCGGACCACGCGGCCGCCGTCCATGGGAAAGGCCGGCAGCAGGTTGAAGCCGACCAGGAAGGCGTTGACCATCATCAGCCGTTCGAGGAACGGCCCCTGAACGACGCTCACCTCCTCGATGGGCGTGAAGCCGGAGGTCGTCCACAGCCAGGCGTACAGCGCGGACGCAATCACCACGTTGACGGCGGGGCCGGCCAGCGCCACCCACAGCTCCTGGATCGGGTCGCTCGGCATCCGCTCGAGCCTGGCGACGCCGCCAATCGGGAGGAGAGTGATGTCCTTCGTCCTGATCCCATAGCGCCGGGCCGTGAGCGCGTGCCCCAACTCGTGGAGGACGACGCAGCCGAAGAGGGCCGTCATGAACACGACGCCCCCGACCACGGCCGCCACCGTCTTCCCGAGCAGCCAGTGCTGCCATCCGACGAACACGAGCAGCAACAGGAACGTCGGGTGCATGTACACCGCGATTCCCGCGAGCGTGCCGAGTCTCCAGCTCATCGAACCCAAGGGCGGCTCCTTCCCACTAGCTACAGCATAGTGGGTTCCCGGCTGAAGCCCGACCCTCGCCTGGTGCCTGTCGATTACGCGCCGTCGTAGGCCCGCTGGAGTGTTCCCAGGTCCAGCCTGTTCATCTGCAGCATCGCCTGCATCACCCGGCCGGCTTTTGCGGCGTCCTGGTCGCCCAGCATCCGGCTGAGCGCGGTCGGGATCACCTGCCACGACAGCCCGAACCTGTCCTTCAGCCAGCCACACCGGCCGGGCTCGCCGCCCCCGGCCGTGAGCTTCGCCCACAGCTCGTCGATTTCCTGCTGCGTCTCGCAGGCCACGAAGAACGAGACGGCCTCGTTGAACTTGTACAAGGGGCCGGCGTTGAGCCCCATGAACTTCTGGCCCTCGAGCTCGAACTCCACGGACATCACTTTCCCCTGCGCCCGGTTCACGGCCATCACCTTCGAGCGATTGAAGATGGAGGTGTAGAGGTTCATGGCCTCCTCGGCCTGGGTATCGAACCACAGGAACGGCGTAATGGTCGGCATCGGTCACTCCCTGGTGTCGGCAGGGTGATCTCCCCGCCTTCATGAGCAAGTCGGAGCCCGGGGCCGGTTCTCGACATCGGATCCGACGAGAAATCTTGTCACTATCGGAGGGGAGGGACTGACAGGATGAAGCCAAAGCGGCGCGGCCCGTTCACGACCACCCTGGACCGCATCCCAGGGAAGGGTGGCTGGACCTATGTCACGGTGCCGAAGCGGCTGACCCCGCCCGACCCGGCGAGTGAGGACGCCTATTCCGCGGCGAGCGTACTCACCGGGTCAACTCGGGCCGCCTGGCGCGCAGGCAGGTAGCTCGCGCCCAGGGCCGTGGCCGTCAGGACGAGGCAGGCGGTGCCGAGCGCGAGCGGATCCCAGGGGGGCACCCCGTAGAGCATGGAAGACAACGCGCGCGCCACCGACAGGCCCGTCACCACGCCGACGACCAGTCCCGCGATGGCAACCGTCGCGGCCTGTCGCATCACCAGCCCCACGATGTCGGCTCGACTGGCGCCGAGAGCCAGTCGCGTCCCCAGCTCGCGCCCGCGGCGTCGTACGCTGTAGGCCATCACGCCGTAGATGCCAACGGCCGCCAGCACCAGCGCAATCAGGGCAAACCCCGCGAGCAGGCGCATGGCCAGCCGGGAGACCGCGGCCGACGCCGCGGCGATGTCGGCCATCGTCCGGGTCTCGAAGAGCGTGGCGTCTGGCTCGATCCGTCGAATGGTCGTACGGATGGACGGCAGCGCGGCCAGCGGATCTCCGGCCGTCCGCAGGAACATCGTCGTGCCAGGCCCGTTCGTCCGTTCGAACGGGAAATAGAGGTCGCCCCTGGGGGCATCACTGAGCGACGCTCGACGGATGTCGCCGACCCGGCCGACGATCTCCGCGGTGTCGTCGCCCAGGACAATGCGCTTGCCCACCGGGCTCTGTCCCGGGAAGAACCGCTGGGCGATGGCGTCGCTGACGATGACCACCGGAGGCCCGTCGATCGTGTCCCCGGCGTTGAAGAGCCGCCCTTCGCGCAGCGGAATGCCGAGCGCGCGGAAGTAGCCGGCCGACGCCGATTGCCACCCGACCTCGGGCGGACGCTCCCCGGCGGCGAGCGGTTGCTCGGGCCGCACGAGGGCTGCCGTCCAGTTGTTGCCCGTGAGGGGCGTGACCGCGGCGGCCCCGGCCGTCTCGACCTCGGGCAGCGCGTCGATCGCCTCGAAGAGACGTTGATATGCGGCCGATCGGGCGGCCTGCTCGGGGTAGCGCCCGGGCGGCAGGAGAACCTGGACGGTCAGCACACCGTCCGCGGTGAAGCCGGGGTCCACCGAGATCAGGTTGGCGAAGCTGCGCAGCGTGAGGCCCGCGCCAATCAGCAACACCGTCGCCAGGGCTATCTCCGCTGCCACGAGCGACGATGCCGCGCGCCTGGCGCCCGTGGTCATCGTCGTGCGGCGTTGGCCGGCCAGCGCATGGCGCGCGCTCTCGCGCACGAGGCCGATAGAAGCCACGGCGCCGAACCCGAGCGCCGCGACAAGGGAGACCCCCAGGGAGAAGGCGAGGACCCAGACGTTCAATCCCACCGAATCGAGCCCCGGAATCCGCTCCGCCTGCGGAACCATTGCCGCCAGCGCCGGCCCCAGGCGCCAGGCGACGAACACCCCGGCCACGCCTCCCGCCAGCGCGAGCACCAGGGCCTCGGTGAGAATCTGCGCGACCAGCCGCCCGCGGCCGGCGCCAAGCGCGAGCCGCGTGGCCAGCTCGTGCTGGCGGGCGAGCGACCGTGCCAGCAGGAGGTTGCCCACGTTGACGCAGGCGATGAGGAGCACGAATCCCACCGCGGCCAGCAGCATGAGCAGCGGACGCTTCGCCTCGCCGACCAACCCGTCGCGGAGCGATTCCGTGTAGTACAGCGAGCCATGATTCTGCTGCGGGAACTCCTGTTCGAATTGCTGCGAGAGCGCCGCGAACTCGGCCTCGGCCTGCTCGATGCCGACTCCCGGCTTCAGGCGGCCGACGCCGTAGACCCAGCTCGCCTTGCGATTGGCAGGAGCGGCCGGCGGCACGCGCGCGGGGACGATGACGTTGGTGGGATTGGCCAGCGGGAAGCGAAAGCCCGGCGGCGCGACGCCGACGACCATGCGCCTGGTCGTGCCGAGCTGAATGGATCGCGTGAGGATCTGCGGGTCGGACCCCAGCTGTGTGCGCCAGAGCTCGTTGCTGACCACCACGACCGGCGGCGCACCTTCGGCGACGTCGTCAGCGGTGAAGAAGCGACCCATCGCAGGCTGAACGCCCAGCAGGGCGAACGCCTCTGGCGTCAGGGCCACACCCTCGATGCGCACCGCCTCGCCTGCGCCAGTGAGCGTCGACGCAAAGCCGCCGTAACCGCCCAGCGCGTCGAACGACTGCTGGCGCGCCGCCAGGTCGATGAAGTCGCCGATGGCGATATCCTGCTTCGACAGCCCCGTCGCGACGTCGCGATGCTTCACGAGCACGAGGCGCTCGGCGTCGCCAAACGGCAGGGGACGCAAGAGCACCGCCTCGACCACGGCGAAGAGGGCGGTGTTGACGCCGATGCCGAGCATGAGCGTCACGACCGCGGCCGCCGTGAACGCCGGCTCGCGCCGGAACATGCGGAGAGCGTGGCGAACGTCGCGAGCGAACATAACGATCAGCTCCTTTCGAGGGGGATCGGCGGCGCGTGCGGGCCTGGATATGCGCGCGCGCACACGGTCCACGGCGTGAAGGCGCAGGCACCCGACGAGCAACTTGAGGACGGCG
>DAIRFN010000399.1:0-3757 GCA_036795065.1 Vicinamibacterales bacterium | reverse complement strand
CGGGCATCGCCACGCCGGTGACCTACGAGGTGAATGGCAAGCAGTTCGTCGCCGTGATGTCTGGCTCGGCCAACGGCCGAGTATTCGGGTTCGCGCTGGATGCGGCGGAGGGGAAGGGCTACTGAGGGTTCTCGGGTTCTGAGGTTCTCGGGTTCTGGGGTTCGCGGGTGCAGGGTGCTCGGGGGAATGAGCACCCTGCTCGTGCACCCTGGCCCTACCGCTTCGTCGCCTCCCAGATCGAGGCCGCGCCGCCGCCGATGGCCGCGCCGATGAGCGCCCCCTTCTTGCCACCCGCAATGGCGCCGATGCCGGCGCCGGTGCCCGCGCTGCCGCCGATGATCATCGCCGTCTTGGCGATGGACCGCTTCGGCTGCTGCCGCACGTCAGGCTCGCGGTAGACCACGCGTTCCCGCGCCGGGGCGGTTCGCGTCTGCACGGCCGGCTGCGCCATCGGCGCATATGCGGCGGGCTGCGCGTACGCCTGCGGGGCATACCCCGCAGGCTGGTAGTAGACCATGCCGGGGGCCCGGTCCACGCAGGCCAGCGCCGTGGCTTCCTGGCCGTTCACGATCACCCGCTGCATCGTGGCTTCCTGGTGCGGCGCGCACTGCACCGCCGGCATCGCGGCCGTCTGCGCGACGGCCATCGCCGACGTGCCGGGTGCGAACGGCATGTGGGCCTCCGCGGTCGTGGCCCGCATCTGGCCACCGGCCATCAGCGCGATGCCCCCCGCCACGAGCCCACCCAGGGCTGAACCCAGAATCACCTTCACCATGGTCGTGTCCCCCTTGCCCGGTATCACTCCAAGGAGCGTGCCACCGTGCGCACGGCAGTGAATCTGCGGAACTGCACGACAAAACACCTGCTGACGGGAACGCCCGCCGTGAAGGCGGGCGCCGGGTGTCTACGATTGGGGGCAACTCGGCCGTGCGAAAGGGGACAGGCTCAGGCGCCGCGGAACCACGCCACGGTGCGCCGCAGCCCCTCGTCGAAGGGGACGATGGGCGCGTAGCCGAGCAGGCGCGCGGCCTTCTCGATGGAGGCCTGCGAGTCGCGCACGTCACCGACGCGCGGCGGACCGTAGATGGGGGTGAGGTTCGTGCCGATGATGCCCTGCAACTCGCGCAGCAACTCGTTCAACGAGATGCGCCCGGCCGTGGCGACGTTGATGGCTTCACCCGAGGCGTTGGGCGCCTCGCACGCGCGCAGCACGCCGTCCACCACGTTGGCCACGTAGGTGAAGTCGCGCGTCTGCTCGCCGTCGCCGTGGATGGTGGGCGCCTGTCCCGCCAGCAGCCACTTGATGAACAGCGAGATGACCCCGGAGTACGGCGAGCCCGGATCCTGCCGCGGTCCGAAGACGTTGAAGTAGCGGATGCTCACGGTCTCGAGCCCGTAGAGGCGCGTGAACTGTTTCAGGTACTGCTCCCCCACGACTTTCTGCAGCGCGTATGGCGACAGCGGATCGGTGGGCATCTCCTCGTGCTTCGGCAGCGTCGGTGTGTCGCCGTACTCGGACGAGGAGCCGGCGAAGACCAGGCGTTGGACGCCGGCGTCGCGCGCGGCCACCAGCACGTTGAGCGTGGCGTCGATGTTGGCGCGATTGGACGAAATGGGATCCTGCACCGAGCGCGGCACCGACGGGATGGCGGCCTGGTGCAGCACGTAGTCCGCGCCGGCACATGCCTTGCGCGCCACGTCGAGGTCTGCCAGGTCGCCCTCCAGCACTTCGAGGCGCGACGCGGCATCGGTGGCGCCATGGGCCACGGCCGCCGCGAGCGCCGCCTGCACGTTCTCGCGCTTGCCGGTGCTCAGGTTGTCGACCACGCGCACCTGGTGCCCGCGCCGCAGCAGCTCTTCGGTGAGATGCGACCCGATAAACCCCGCGCCGCCCGTGACTGTGTAGAGGGACATAGGAATCAGGAATCAGGAATCAGGAATCAGGAATCAGGAACCAAGGCTCTCACGGGGCCATCCGTCTTTCGGCAGTCCCGGGACCACCGCCAGCGCGTTCCGGTAGTACAGCTTCTTCAGCACCTCGTCAGGCAGGTCCATGCCATACAGCTTCCAGAACGCGTGGTAGTCGCGGTAGTAGTCGAAGTACTCGTCGCGCGTCTCGAACGTTCGCCAGTAGTAGGGGAACTCGTCGGGCTGGAAGCTGTCCTTGCCGAAGAGCACGCGGTCCTGGTTCTTCACGAAGAAGTCGTGCGCGGTGCGCGGCTGGCGCCCGAGCTCGGCCAGGATCGCGGCTACCTCGAGGTGCACGTTCGGCATGGTGTCGAGCAGCTGCTGCGCTTTCGCGAGGTCGTTACCGCGGTACGCGAAATGCGCGGCGATGAACCTGGTCCGCGGATGCTTCCGAAACATGCGGTCGCGTTCGGCCAGCAGGTCCTCGAAGCGCGGAAACTCGCCGGCGGGGTAGCGGCGGTCCCGGAACAGCGCCAGCTCGAGCCAGCGCTCGTTCTGGAAATCGATGGGCTCGAAGAACTCCTGCGGTTCGGCGGTGTGAATGAGGACGGGCACGCCCAGGCGCCCGCACGCGGCCCAGATCGGATCCAGTTCGGGATCGTCCACCGTCAGGCGCGAGCCGTCGGCCTTGCGCAGGCGCAGACCGAGGTCCTTGAAGATCTTCAACCCGCGCGCGCCGGCTTTGATGTCGCTTTCGAGTTGGGCGGCGGCCTTCGTCGACCAGCCCGGCGTTCCTACGCCCTCGAAGTTGACGTTGGCGAACAGCACCATACGGTCGCGGTGCGGACTCTTCGCGACGGCATCCAGGCCCTGGCGCAGGCGGTCACCGGAGCCGCCGCTCAGGTTCACGAGGATCCGGAGATTGTTCGCGTCCATGCCCGCCACCACCCGGTCGAACTGCTCGGGCGTGATGGGTGTGGGCTGATGGCTGTGGATGTCGATGACGGGAAACCGGGCCCTCGGGACGGGGTGCTCCGGCACCTCGAGCGTGTTGCGCGGCTTGTAGTCGATGATGCTCGGCGGCGGAAACTCCGGCGTCCGCCCCGCGCCCGGCCGCCCCCGCGGCACGCCCGGCCCCTGCTGCGCCAGCAGCGTCCCCCCGACCACCACGGCGGCCAGGGCCGCTGCTGCCATCACCGAGCGTCGCATCGTGTGCTTTGAACCTTCGTGCTTTGAACCCGCCGTGCTTTGAACGTCCGTGCCTTGAACCTTCGTGCCTTGAACCAACGTGCCAACGTCCAAAGTGCCGCAGTGAGCCGATAAGCCGAATTCTGTTCCACCTTCGCTCCCGGCCCTCGCGGGCCGCGAGCGGCGATGGACGACGACCATTCCTCTAGTCCCGGCATTGCTGACGGGATCCAGCGACCGACCCGGAGGCCTCGAGTGGACCACCCGTGCGGCCGAAGCCGCGCGCCTCCCTATTTGGTCTTGCTCCGTGCGGGGTTTTGCCTGCCACCCCTGTTACCAGGGGCGCGGTGCGCTCTTACCGCACCATTTCACCCTTACCCTTCGACTCGCCCTTGCGGGCTCGCTCAGGGCGGTATCTTTTCTGTGCCACTATTCCGTCGGGTCGCCCCGCCCGGGTGTTACCCGGCGCACTGTCCTGCTGGAGTTCGGACTTTCCTCTCCCGGCGCCGGTTCCGCACGCGACCCGCCTCTTGCGAAGCCGGCCACGCGAGGCCTGTCACCGGCAGCGATCGCCTGGCTCACTGCGGCAAGTACAAGTGTAGCAGGTCGATCGTGACGGGAGTCGGGAGTCGGGAGTCGGGAGTCGGGAGTCGGGAGTCGG
>DAIRFN010000398.1:0-3759 GCA_036795065.1 Vicinamibacterales bacterium | reverse complement strand
GTCAGGTGCCCCCGCACGCCGTCGGCGAAGATCGTCACCTTCGCGCGGATGTCGGCGCCCGGCTCGAACATGCCACGCGGCTGCCCGTCCTTGCCGACACCGCGGTCGCCCGTGCGGACGCCAACCACACGGTGGCCGTCGAAGAGCACCGACTGGCCCGCAAACCCCCAGAACAGGTCGATGCCCTCGGCCTCCACCTGCGCGGCCAGCCATTTCGTGAACTGGTTGAGCGAGATGATGTAGTTGCCGTGGTTCTGGAACGGGGGCGGCGTGATCGGCAGCCGCAGCTTCTTCTTCGACGTCAGGAAGTAGATATTGTCCCCGGATACCTCGCAGGCGAGCGGGGCGCCTCTGGCCTGGAAATCCGGCACGAGGTCGCGAAGCGACGAGGGGTCGAGCAGCGCGCCCGACAGCTGGTGGGCGCCCGCCTCACGCGCCTTCTCGATGACGGCCACCGCGAGGGGCTCGCCGCCCTTCTGCTTCTGCAGCTGGGCCAGCCGCAACGCGGCCGACAGCCCGCCGGGCCCGCCGCCCACAATCAGGACATCGACTTCGAGGGTTTCTCGGTTCATGGGAGGTCCTGAGGTGTCGAGGTCTTGGCGTGCCCGATTATTTCTTCAGCTCCGCGATGAGGGCCGGTGCCACCTCGAACAGGTCCCCGGTGATGCCGTAATCCGCAATTTCGAAGATGGGCGCTTCGGCGTCTTTGTTGATCGCGACGATCGTGCGCGAGCCCTTCATGCCCACGAGGTGCTGGATGGCGCCCGAGATGCCGACGGCGACATACAGCCTGGGAGCGACCGTCTGGCCCGAGCTGCCAATCTGGCGCTCCATCGGCAGCCAGCCGTTGTCGCAGATGGGCCGCGAGGCCGCCAGCTCGGCGCCGAAGGCCTCGGCGAGCTGCTGGGCCACGGCGATGTTCTCCTGCGACTTGATGCCACGTCCGACGGCCACGATGCGCTCGGCCTGGGACAGGTCCACGGCCTGCTTGGCCTCCTGGAACGGGGGCTCGGGAGTCTGCCGCACGACCGAACGGTCGACGGTGACGGCGGCCGCCGCGACCGGGGCGGCCGCGCTCCCCTTCTGGACGGCGTCGGCGCGGAACGCGCCAATCTGGAACGTCACGAGGTGAGGCGCTGCTCCTTCGAGCACCACGTCGGCGACGAGCTTGCCCTGGAACATCGGCCGGGCAAAGGCGGGCTGACCGCCTGCCTCGCGGATGGCGATGACGTCGGTGACCAGCGCACGGTCGAGCCGGGCCGCCAGCATCGGCGCGAAGTCACGCGTCTGGTAGGTGTGCGCGAGCACCACGTGCGCCGGCGCCTCGGCGGCGACGAGCGCCGCGGCCGCGTGCACGAAGGCATCGGCCGTGTAGCTGCCGAGCGCGGGCTGGTCCACGGTGAGCACCTCGGCCACGGCGGCCGTCGCCAGCTCGGAGGCCACGGCGCTCACGCCCTGGCCGAACACCGCCACCTTCACGGGCACGCTGCCGCCGGAGAGCTGCTGGGCGGCGGCGATGGCCTCCCACGTGGCGCGATTGAGCTTGCCGTCCTTCTGTTCCGCGATAACCAGGATCACAGCGCCCTCGCCTCCTCACGCAGCCGACGCACCAGTTCCTTCGCGGCGTCGGCGGGCGAGCCGCCGATCATCACGGTCTGCTTCGACTTCTGCGGTGCGTAGAGCGCCACGACCTTCAGCCGCGACGCCAGCCCCGCGGGCGGCGCCACCTTGCGGATCTCCTTCTTCTTGGCCGCCATGATGCCCTTGAGCGTGGCGTAGCGCAGCTGGTTGATGCCACTCTGGATGGTCAGCAGCGCCGGCAGCGGCATGGCCACGTACTGGAACCAGCCGCCCTCGAGCTCGCGCTTCACCTTCATGGTCGACGCGGCGGGATCGGCCTGCACTTCCATGATGATCGTGGAGTGCGGCACGCCCAGCTTCTCGGCCAGGACCGGCCCGAACTGCGCGTGCCCCTGGTCGTCGGACTGCAGGCCCGTGAGGATGAGGTCGAACCGCTCCTCCTGCATGGCCGGGGTCAGCGCGGCGGCCGCGGTGAAGGCGTCGGCGGCCCCGAGCGCATCGTCTTCGACGTGGATGGCGCGGTCCGCTCCGCGCGCCAGCGCCTCGCGAATGACCTGCTGGACGCGGGCCGGGCCGGCCGAGCACACGACCACCTCGCCTCCGTGCTTCTCGCGCAGCCGCATCCCTTCCTCGAGGGCATAGGCGTCCGGCTCGTTCATCTCGTAGCTGGCCTCCTGCTCGCGGATCCACGTCTTCGCGTCGTTCAGGCGCGGCTGCCACTCGCGGGTGGGCACTTGCTTGATGCAGACGGCAATTTTCATGGCAGGAATCAGGGATCAGGGATCAGGGCCTACGCGTCGTACTTCTTGAACAACAGCGAGCCATTGGTGCCGCCGAAGCCGAACGAGTTGGACAACGCATAGCGCACGGCGGCCTTTCGCGCCTGGTGGGGCACGTAATCGAGGTCGCAGCCCTCGCCGGGCTCGTCGAGGTTGATGGTCGGCGGCAGGATCTGGTGGCGCACGGCCAGGGCCGTGATGCCCGCCTCCAGCCCGCCGGCCGCGCCAAGCAGGTGGCCGGTCATCGACTTCGTGGACGACATCGCCAGCGTCCGCGCATGGTCAGCAAACACGCGCTTCACGGCCAGCGTCTCTGTGGGGTCGTTGATGGGCGTGGAGGTGCCGTGGGCGTTGATGTAGTCCACGACCTTCGGCTCGACGCCGGCCGACTCGAGCGCCGCCCGCATCACGCGGCAGGCGCCGTCACCGTCCTCGGGCTGCCCCGTCATGTGGTACGCATCGCCCGACATGCCGTACCCCACCATCTCGGCATAGATGGGCGCGCCGCGCCGCCGGGCGAACTCCAGTTCCTCGAGGATCAGCACGCCGCTGCCCTCGCCCAGGACGAACCCGTCGCGGTCCCGGTCGAACGGCCGGCTGGCCCGCTCCGGCTCGTCGTTCCGCGTCGAGAGCGCGCGCATCGCCGCGAAGCCGCCCACGCCCATCGCGCACACCGCCGCCTCCGAGCCTCCGGCAATCATCGCGTCGGCCGCCCCGCGCTTGATGATTTCGTAGGCATCGCCGATGGCGTGCGCCGACGCCGTGCAGGCCGTGCACGTGGCCGAGTTGGGCCCCTTGGCGCCGAATCGAATCGACACCTGCCCTGACGCCAGGTTGATGATGGCCGAGGGGATGAAGAACGGCGAGATGCGGCGGGGCCCGCCTTCGAGAAACGCGCGATGCTCGCGCTCGATGGTGGTGAACCCGCCGATGCCGGACGCGATGAACACACCGACGCGCGGCGCGATCTCGGGCGTGATCGCCAGCCGTGAGTCGTCCATCGCGAACTGCGAGGCGGCCACGGCGTACTGAATGAAGACGTCCATCTTCTTGACGTCTTTCTTGTCGATGAACGCCAGGGGATCGAAGCCCTTCACCTCCGCCGCGAACCGCGTGCTGAACGCGGTCGCGTCGAACTTGGTGATGGGCCCCGCCCCGCTCTGGCCCGCCAGCAGGCCGTTCCAGGTGGCTTCGGTCCCGATGCCCAGCGACGACACCAAACCGATGCCGGTAACCACAACTCGCCTGCTCACTGTCCCTCCGTCGCCGAAGATCGGCGCGCGCCTACTTCTTCTTGGCGTGCGCCTCGATGTACTCGACCGCTTCCTTGACGCGCGTGATCTTCTCCGCCTCCTCGTCAGGAATCTCGATGCCGAACTCCTCCTCGAACGCCATCACG
>DAIRFN010000397.1:0-3769 GCA_036795065.1 Vicinamibacterales bacterium | reverse complement strand
GCAGACACAGATTGATCTGCAGATTAAGGCAGAACAGGGCCGCAGATAGGACGCCGCTACTACGCCGGGCCGCAGATGGGACGCAGATACCCTCGCCGTGGTCTGCGTGTCTGTCGCGAGTCCAATACACCGGCGCTTCTGCGGCCCTGATGTTCGTCACCGGCCTTGTCTGCGCCCCGGCGCCGGGCCGCATCCAGGTCCCGCATGGGTCCGCGGCCTCGGGGTTCGTCCCAGCATTATCAGTGACGGGGGTTGACAGGCGAAGATTTGGCGAAATAATGAGACGGACGCAGATGTTCGTGGGATTCCAGTGGAACAAGCGCCGCTCTTCGACGATCTCCACCCCCTCCACCCCACCACCCGGGAGGTGGCCCGGCTCGTCAAGACTGGCGGCGTGGCCGCCCTGCCCGACGCCGTCCGGCGGGCAGACGAGGCCACGTACCAGGAAATCCGGTGCCGCTCGGCCCTCAACCGGGTCCACGGCATGCCGTTCAAGTGGACCCTCAACCCCTACCGCGGGTGCACGCACGGCTGCCACTACTGCTTTGCGCGACGCTACCAGGCCCAGCTCGAGCTCGACGCCGGCGACTCGTTCGCGTCGGTAATCTTCGTCAAGACCAACTTCGTCGAGCGGCTGGCCTGCGAGCTGGACCGCCCCGCCTGGAAGCAGGAGTTCGTGGCCCTCGGCACGGCCACCGATCCCTACCAGCCCATCGAGGGCACGTACCGCCTGTCCCGCGGGGCACTCGAGCGGCTGGCGATGGCCGCCACCCCCGTGGGCCTCGTCACCAAGGGACCGATGGTGGTGCGCGACCGCGACGTGCTACAGGACCTCTCGGCGCGGGCCGAGTGCCGCGTCTATCTCAGCGTGCCCACCGTGGACGAGGACGCGTGGCGGCGCCTCGAGCCCGGCACCGCGCATCCGCTCCAGCGGCTGCGCGCCGTGCGCGAGCTGGTGGACGCGGGGGTGGACGCCGGCGTGCTGATGGCCCCCATTGTCCCGGGGCTCACGTCTCAGCCGGAGAAGCTGGAGCGCACGGTGAAGGCCATCGCCGACTCGGGCGCGCGCTCCGTGGGGGCGATGGTGATGCACCTCGAGGCCGGCACGCGGGACCACTTCATGAACTTCCTCGCGCGCGAGTTCCCCGAGCTCACGACGAAGTACGAGCACCTGTACGCCGCCAAGTACGCGCCGAAGGCGTACGTGCAGCGCGTGCAGGAGGTGGTGGGAATGCTGAAGGCGCGCTACGGTGTCAGCGCCAGGCGGGATCGCTCGTCAGGCGGTGCACAACGCCCGCGATGAGCGCCGCGCGCATGGCGAGGGGGGCCAGCTCCACGTGTTCGTGCAGCGCGTGCGCGCCATCGCCGATGGCTCCAAGGCCGTCCAGCGTCGGGATGCCGAGCGCGGCCGTGAAGTTCCCGTCCGACCCGCCGCCCGTGCCGCCCTCGGCCAGGTCCACCCCCATGTCGGCGGCTACCTCGCGCGCGATGCTGAACAACCGCACCACCCCTTCCGACCGCTCCATCGGCGGCCGGTTGAACCCGCCCGATACCTCGAGCGTCGCGCCGGGCGTCGCGGCCTTCAACGCCCGCACGGATCGCTCCAGCTGATCCGCGTCGACCAGCGTGCTCGCGCGAACGTCGACGGTGGCCGTGGCGAAATCGGGCACCACGTTCGGGCGCGAGCCCCCGGACACGAGCCCGACGTTCACCAGGACGCCGCGATCGATGTCGCGGAGGGCGTCGAGGGCCAGCACCTGGAGGGCGAGCTCGCGGATCGCGTTCACGCCCTTCCGCGGGTCCACGCCCGCGTGCGCGGCCACGCCCCGCACCACCAGCTCGTACTGTCCGATGCCCTTGCGGCTGGTCTTCAGCGCGCCGCCGGCCAGTGCCGGCTCGAGCACGAGCACCGCCTCGCTGCGGGCTGCCTCGGCCTCGATGAGGGCCCGTGACGTCTCGCTGCCCGCTTCCTCGTCTGTCGACCACAGCATGGTGATGCTCGTGTCGGCGGGCGGCGCCACCTCGAGCACGGCCTTCGTCGCCAGCATGCCCAGCGCGATACCGGCCTTCATGTCGAGGACGCCGGGCCCGTAGAGCCGGCCTTCCTCGCGCCGGATGGGCATCCGCGCCAGCTGGCCGATGGGCCACACCGTGTCGAAGTGGCCGAGGATGAGGACCCGCCGCGGGCCGGGGCCGAATCGGGCGACCAGGTGATCGCCGGCCGTGGCGCTGGACACGCGCGTCACCGTGCCCGCCATCTGCTCGAGGCGCGCCGCAAGCACCGCGCCGCACCGATCCACCGCGGCCTTGTCGTCCGTGGGCGATTCGATGGCGACGAGGGCTTCGGTGAGCTCGAGCATCCACGGCTCGTGCGTGCGACAGTACTCCAGCAGGCGTTTGGTCATGCGACTGCCTATAATACTGGGCATGCGTGGCGTGACCGGACTCGTGTTTCTCGCGCTCTCGGCCTCGCTGGCCGCACAGACGCCGCAGCCGTTTCCGTCGCCGCGAAGCGGCCCGACGGCTCCGGTCGCTCCGGCGGCCCCGCAGGCATCACAACCCCCACCGCCAGCCCCTCGACCGTCGCCAGCGGCCACGCCCGCTGCGGCACCGCCAGCGGCTCGGCCCTCGGCCCCAGCCGCGCCGGATCTCGGCGGCGTGCCGCTCTATCCAAGCGCCGTGTACCTGACCTCCTACGACGCCGGCCGCGGTCAGCGCTTCCACTTGTACGGGGTGATGTTGTCGTACGCAGAGGCGGTGGGATATTACCGCGCTGCACTGAAGACGAGGGGCGACGAGCTGTTCGAGTCGCCACCCACTCACCAGTTCGACCTGGGGCGCTTCCGCGACTCGGAGATGGCGTTCCCGCCAAGTGTCACGGTGAAGGACTACACGTGGGGCGGCTCGGCCGGCTACGTCAACCCGAAGGGCGGCCAGCCGGAGCGCTTCCCCACGATCATCCAGATCGTCCTGGCGCCGCCCGTCAGGTGATCCGAAGATCACCTGCCAGATTCCAAGATCACCAGGTCCGCAGATCGATCACCAGATCACCAGCTCGAGCCATCAAGAGATTCACGTTCTCTTGACGTAAATCTCCCCTGCCTTCTTGAACTCTTCCGATTTCTCCGCCATCCCCTCCTGCGCCTCGGCGCGCAGCTGCTGGGTGAGCTCCATGCTGCAGAACTTCGGCCCGCACATCGAGCAGAAGTGGGCCACCTTTGCCCCGTCGGCGGGCAGCGTCTCGTCGTGGTACGCCCGCGCGGTGACCGGATCCATCGACAGGTTGAACTGATCCTCCCACCGGAACTCGAACCGCGCCTTCGACAGCGCATCGTCCCAGGCCCGCGCGCGCGGATGGCCCTTGGCCAGGTCCGCGGCGTGCGCCGCGATCTTGTAGGCGATGACCCCCGCCTTCACATCGTCTCGGTTCGGGAGACCGAGGTGCTCCTTCGGCGTCACGTAGCAGAGCATGGCCGTGCCGTACCAGCCGATCATTGCCGCGCCGATGGCCGAGGTGATGTGGTCGTAGCCGGGCGCCACGTCCGTGGTGAGCGGGCCCAGCGTGTAGAAGGGCGCCTCGCTGCACCACTCCAGCTGCTTCTCCATGTTCTCGCGAATCAGGTGCATGGGCACGTGACCGGGCCCCTCGTTCATCACCTGCACGTCGTACTCCCACGCGATCTTCGTCAGCTCGCCCTGCGTCTTCAGCTCGGCGAACTGCGGCTCGTCATTCGCATCGGCGATCGAGCCGGGACGGAGCCCATCGCCG
>DAIRFN010000396.1:0-3776 GCA_036795065.1 Vicinamibacterales bacterium | reverse complement strand
ACCATGCCAGTCCGGTGATCTCCCACCAGCCGCGCTCGGGAAGCAGGTACGGGTGGAAGGGCGCGTGACGGGCGTGACGCTGGCCAGCGGCGGGCGCGTCGACGCAGGCACGGTGGTGAACGCCGCCGGCGCCTGGGCGGGCGAGGTCGCGCGCCTGGCCGGGCTGGACGTGCCGGTGACGCCGATGCGGCAGATGCTCTTCCGTTGCACGCTGCCGCGCCACTGGCCGTACCGGTTTCCCATGCTGATCGACCCGGGGGGGGTGCACTGGCGGCACGACGATCCGGTGGAGCCGGGCCAGGACGATCGCATCGTCGCGGCGTTCACGAACTGGCGCGAGCGCGAGGGCGAGAACCTGGAGGCGGACCATTCGCGATGGGCCCGGGAGTTCCATCCCGCGATGACCCGCCGGGTGCCCGCGCTGGCCGAGGTGAAGGACGTGCACGGCTGGTCGGGACTCTACGAGATGACGCCGGACCACAACCCCGTGCTGGGTGAGCATCCCGAACGCGCCGGGTTCGTCTTCGCCGCCGGGTTCAGCGGCCACGGCCTGATGATGTCGCCCGCCACGGGCGTGATCGTCTCGGAGATGATCCGCCTCGGGCGCAGCGAGACGTTCGACGTCTCACTCTTCGCCCCCGACCGCTTCGCCCGCGGCGCCCTGGTGCACGACGCCGCCACCATTTGAACCTCCGTGCTTTGCACCTCCGTGCTTCGAACCTTCGTGCTACACCCTCCTCACCCGGATGAAGTTCGCCAGGCCCCGGTCGAGGTCGGGCGAGACATTCACCAGCACCACCGTCGCGCCCGACGCCAACAGGCCTGAGCTGTGCAACCGGTCGATGATCCGGCTGGCCACGGCGTCCACGTCCCCGTCGATGTTCGTCACCAGCGGCCGCGTGCCCCACCACTGGCCCACGCGGCGGACCACGTCGTCCCGATCGCTGGCCGCATAGATGATCGCGCGCGGACGCCGCATGGACAGGAGCTTCGCCGTGCGTCCCTCGCGCGTCACGGCGATGATGGCATCGGCGGCCGACTCGTGCGCCAGAGTGACCGCGGCGTCGCACAGCGCGGCTGCGTGGTCACGGCTGGCGGCCGCCCGGATCGGCTCGGGCTCGATTTCGGCCTCCCGGATGATGGCGTCGAGCACCTGGACGGCCCGTACTGGATACGCGCCGGCTGCGGTTTCGCCCGAGAGCATGATGGCGTCGGCGCTCTGGGCGACGGCCGTGGCCGCGTCGCTCACCTCGGCGCGCGTCGGCCTCGACTCGGTGCGCATCGATTCGAGCACCTGCGTGGCCACCACCGCCGGCACGCCGCGCGCCCGGGCGCGCGTCAGCACCTCGCGCTGCACGCGAGGCACGCGCTCCAGCGGGATCTCGAGGCCGAGGTCCCCGCGCGCGACCATCACGCCGTCGGCCGCCTCCAGGATCT
Organism: Vicinamibacterales bacterium; assembly: GCA_036795065.1. GTDB lineage: Bacteria > Acidobacteriota > Vicinamibacteria > Vicinamibacterales > UBA2999 > VFZN01. The sequence goes on along the minus strand of DAIRFN010000396.1, from coordinate 2,339 downwards.
CCTCGAGCCGCGCCACCGCCTCGGGCCGCTCGAGCTTCGCGATGATGGGTACATCGGGCCGGCCCTCGCGGGCCATGATGACGCGTGCCGCCAGGATGTCGGCCGCCGACTGCACGAAGCTGAGGGCCACGATGTCCACGCCAAGGGCCAGCCCGAACGAGAGGTCACGCTCGTCTTTGTCGGTGACCCCGGCCGCCGGCAGCGGCACGCCGGGCGCGTTGATGCCCTTGTGCTCGCCCAGCTGCCGCCCATGGACGACCGTGGTCTCGATGGCGGAGGCCGTTGCGGCCTCCACCCGGAGCTCCACGTGGCCGTCGTCGAGCAGCAGCCGATCGCCCGGGGACACCGCGCGGGCCAGCGGGGCGTAGTTAGTGAACACCCGTCCCGGTTCGCCGAGGCCTTCTCCGATCCTGATCGTGAGCGCGTCGCCTGGTGCCAGCGGAATGGGCGTTCCACCTGCCAGCGGCCCGGTTCGGATCTTCGGCCCCGACAGGTCCTGAAGGACGGCGATCTGGCGTCCTGCCCGGGCCGCCGCGTCGCGGACGGCCTTGAACCGGCCCGCGTGCTCGGCCTGCGTGCCGTGCGAGAAGTTCAGGCGGAAGACGTCGACGCCGGCGGCAACGAGCGCCTCGACGATGGCGCGATCGCTGGAGGCCGGGCCGAGCGTGGCGATGATCTTCGTATGGCGCACCTCGGTAGTCTACAATCGGAGTCCCGATGACATCGCTGGTGGCGCCCGCTGTCGTCGCCTACCTGGCCGGATTGTCCCGCCTCCCTCATCCTCACCTGGACGTTGTGGCGCGCGAAGGCCGGGATGCGAAGCTCCCGATCGTCATGCCTGACACCGGGGCCCTGCTGCACGCCCTCGTGCGCCTCACCCGCGCCAGGCGCGTCCTGGAGATTGGCACGGCCATCGGGTACTCCGCCCTGTGGATGGCCACGGCGCTCCCCGGCGACGGGCTGCTGATCTCGCTGGAGCGCGATCCGGCGCGCGCTGCACGGGCCCGCGAGCATGCCAGAGCGGCCGGAGTGGACGCGAAGGTGAACGTCATGGTCGGCGACGCTGCGCGTTTCCTCCACAAGATTGCGGGACCCTTCGACCTGATCTTCCAGGACGGGGACAAGCAGGGCTACACGCCCATGCTCGACCGGTTGGCGGCGTTCCTCCCGCCGGGCGGCGTGCTGGTCACCGATAACGTGCTCTGGAGCGGCACGGTGGTGCCTGGCATGACGCCGCTCGAGGAGCGCAGCCCGGAGGATACGGCGGCCATCGCCGCGTACAACGAGCGGTTGACGCACGACGAACGGTTCTTCACGACGTGGCTACCGCTTGGTGACGGAGTAGCGGTATCCACGAAGGTTCAAAGCACGTAGGTTCACAGCGCGTGGGTTCACAGCACGGACGGGGCAAATGACCGAGCGACTGAAGGCGTTTCGCGAGTTCCGCGAGAAGATGAACGCCCGCATCCACGAGAGCGGGAACCTGGAGATCAAGCGGTTCTTCGCGCTCGACTCGCGGGCGTACGATGAGGGCGCCCTGCCGGTGAAGACCAAGGAGCTGCTCGGGCTCGTGGCCTCGCTCGTGCTCCGGTGCGACGACTGCGTGACCTACCACATCGTGCGGTGCCGCGAGGAAGGGGTGACGCGCGACGAGTTCTTCGAGACGTTCAACGTGGCGCTGGTGGTCGGAGGGTCCATCACCATTCCCCACCTCCGTCGCGCGGTGGCCACCCTGGACGAGGTGGAGGCACTCTGATGAAGGCGACCGACTGGTTGGAGATGGCAGGAGCCGATGCCAGACGCCGAGGCTTGGAGCCCGTAGTGCCGCTGCTGGACGGCCTCGCCACATCGACGCAGGCCCTGAGGGACGCCGCGACGCGGATGGATGACGCAGAGGAAGCGCGCGCCGCAGACGCAGACAGGGCCAGGGCCGCAGATTACGTAGATGGCGCAGATAGGGCGGGGGGACGTCACGCGGGTCTCGCGCGGCACACGGATCACGCCGATCACGCGCGTCACCCCGAGCACGCGCGCCACGCCGACCACCTCGAGCACATGCGCCTCGCCAGCACGCCCGAACCGGCGCCGCCTGCCGGCAGCCTGGCTGACCTGTCCCTCCGCCTGTCGCGCGGCGAGATCAAGTCCGAGCGGCTGGTCGAGGACTGCCTCGAGCAGATCAAGGCGCGGCAGCCCGAGCTGAACGCCTTCATCACCGTGACGGCCGACCAGGCGCTGGCCGCGGCGCGCGCGGCGGACCGCGAAATGGCCGGCGGCCGCCACCGCGGCGGGCTGCACGGCATCCCCGTGTCGCTGAAGGACCTCATCGACCAGGCCGGACT
>DAIRFN010000395.1:0-3780 GCA_036795065.1 Vicinamibacterales bacterium | reverse complement strand
CGCGCCCGTAGGTCATCATGAAGTTGATCGCCTCGGGCGTCACCTTCTCCGCCGCGATGGTCAAGTCCCCTTCGTTCTCGCGATCCTCGTCGTCCACGACGATGAGCATTGCCCCCTTCTCGAAGGCCGCTACCGCCTCGTCGACGGGCGCAAAGGGGCCGCGCCGGCTGGCGCTCCGCGCAATCCGAATTGTCGGTGTCCCTGCCTGCTTCTGTGTCATGACTTTCGCGCCTCGAGCGACCGCACGACGTACTTCCCTATCATGTCGCACTCGAGGTTCACTTTGTCGTTCGGGCGAAGGGAGCGGAGGGTCGTGTGCTCCCAGGTGTACGGGATCACCTGCACGTCGAACTCGCGGTCGCCCAGGCCCGCGACGGTCAGGCTCACCCCGTCCACGGCCACCGAGCCCTTCCGGATGAAATAGGGCGCGAGGGCAGCCGGGTAGTGGATGGTCACCCAGTGCGAGTCGGCCTCCCCGCGCAGCTCGGTGACGACACCCACCGCGTCCACGTGCCCGAGGACGAAATGGCCGTCCAGCCGGCCGTCGGCCCGGAGCGGTCGCTCGAGGTTCACGCGCCGGCCGCGTTGCAGGCCGCCGAGCGTGGTGACGCGCGCCGTCTCGGGGCCGATGTCGGCCAGGACGTACGCCCCATCGACGACCACCACCGTCAGGCAGACGCCGTTGACCGCGAGGCTGGCGCCCGGCGCGAGTGTCGGCGAGAGGCTGGTCTCGATGCGCAGGCGCATCTTCCCGGAGACCGCCTTCACGTCCGCGACGGCGCCCGTGGCTTCAACGATCCCCGTGAACATCGAACTCCATCCATGTGTCGGGGCCCACGCGCTCGACCGTGCGTGGCGTCAGGCCGTCGATACCGATCTCGCCGGTGCCGAAGAGGAGCACCCCCTCGGCACCCAGGCTCCCCGGGGCCACGATGATGTGCACGGTGTCCACGAGGCCCGCGTCGAGCAGCGCGCGGTGCACGACGGCGCCCCCCTCGACCAACACCGACGAAATCTCGAACGAGACCAGCCTGCGAATCGCCCGCTCGATGTCGTCGCCGCCCCCGGAGAGCGTGGCGCCCGCGTCCCTCAGCGCGCGGGCGCGCGCGGGCTTGCGTTCCAGGGTGGTCTCCGTGGTCAGTATTATGACGGGGCCTTCGTTCAGCGTCGAGAACAGGCGGGATTGCGGCGGCGTCCGCAACCGTCGGTCGAACACCACGCGCGTCAGCGGCCGGGCGCGGACCATGTCCCTGGCGGTCAGGATCGGGTCGTCGGCCAGGACGGTCCCGGATCCGACTGCCACGGCGTCCACGGCCGCTCTCAGGCGCTGCGTGCGGCGGGCCGACTCGGGCGAGCTGATGGCGGTCCGCACGCCTGGCCGTGCCGCGATCCGGCCGTCGGCGCTGCTCGCCACCTTGAGAATCACTTCCGGGCGGCCCAGGGTCTGCACCGACACGAATGGCCGGTTCAGCCGCCGGGCCTCGGCGTCGAGCAGGCCGACCTCCACGCGGACCCCCGCCGCGCGCAGCTCGTCGATGCCCTTGCCATGCACCACGGGATTGGGGTCCACCATCGCCACCACCGCGCGCGAGATCCCGCTCTCGATGATCCGCTGCGTGCACGGGGGCGTCCGCCCGTGGTGACAGCAGGGCTCGAGCGTGACGAACAGCGTGCCCCCCCTCGCGCGCTCCCCTGCCTCGTCGAGGGCGAGGACCTCGGCGTGCGGATCGCCCGCGCGTGGATGCCGGCCCTGCCCGACGATGACGCCATCGGACGATACGACGACGGCGCCAACCAGGGGATTGGGGGTGGTCGCGCCGGCGGCGCGCGCGGCGTGGAACAGCGCGCGTCGCATCAGGTCCTCGTCGGTCACCACTTCTCCTGGAACAGCGCGTCGGCGTATTCCTCCGGATTGAACGGAAGCAGATCGTCGATGCCCTCGCCAACACCGACGTAGCGGATGGGCAGATGCAGGTCGTGGGCGATGGCGACGGCCATCCCGCCCTTGGCCGTGCCATCGAGCTTGGTGAGCACGATGCCGGTGACACCGGCCACCGCCATGAATTCGCGCGCCTGCGTGAGCGCGTTCTGTCCGACGGTGGCGTCGAGCACGAGGAGCGTTTCGTGCGGCGCCCCGGTCACCTCGCGGCTGGCGACGCGGCGGATCTTCTCGAGCTCCTGCATCAGGTTCTGTCGCGTGTGCAGGCGGCCCGCGGTGTCCACGAGAATCACGTCGCGCCCCCGTGTCTTCCCGGCCGTCATCGCGTCGAACACCACCGCCGCGGGATCCGATCCCTCGCGCGCGCGCACGATGTCCACGCCGGCGCGGTCGGCCCAGACCTGCAGCTGATCCACCGCCGCCGCACGAAACGTGTCGGCCGCGCAGATGAGCGGCTTCAAGCCGTCACGCCTCATCTGGTTCGCCAGCTTGCCCACCGTGGTGGTCTTGCCGGTGCCGTTCACGCCGACGATGAGCACGACACGCGGGGTGCTCTCGCCCTCGAGCGTGCCGCCCGCGTCTGCGGCTTTCAAGATGCGCAGGATCTCGTCCCGCACCAGCTGGCGGAGCGATTCGCCGTGGCGCTGACGCCTGGCCACCGCGTCCACGATGCTGCGCGCCGCGGCGACGCCGACATCCGCCATCAGCAGCACTTCCTCCAGCCCCTCCAGCGTGTCGGGCTCGATGGCGCGCGAGCGCTGCTCGGGCGCGTCGCTGCCCTTCACCAGCTCGTCGAACCGCTCGGCGATCTGCTGCGCGGTCCGCGTGAGCCCCTGCTTCAGCTTGTCGAACAAACCCATGTATGACGTTCCGATCTAGCTATGCTCGGCCCTCTGCCGTCGTCCCATCAACTCGCGGAGCGCGGTGGGCGGGTCCTTGCGGCCCGACAGCACCTCGGACATCTGCTCGGCGATCGGCAACTCCACCCCGTATCTGGCGCCCAGTGCCAACGCGGCGTCGGTGGTGCGCACGCCCTCGGCCACCATCTTCGTGCTGGCCAGTACGTCGCCAAGCGGGCGGCCCCGCGCCAGTTCCGCCCCCACGTGGCGGTTGCGGCTGAGGCCTCCGGTGCACGTGAGCACCAGGTCTCCCAGGCCGGCCAACCCGGAGAGCGTTTCGCGCTGGCCGCCCATCGCCACCGCCAGGCGCGTCACCTCGGCAAGCCCGCGGGTGATGAGCGCGGCCAGGGCATTGTGTCCCTGGGCCAGCCCCTCGATCACACCCGCCGCAATGGCAATCGTGTTCTTGAGCGCCCCGCCAATCTCGACGCCGATCACGTCGGGCGTTCCATACAACCGCAACGACGGCGAGCGGAACTCTGCCTGGACCTGCTCGACCGACCGTGGCGAGGTGGACGCCACCACCACTGCCGTCGGGAGGCCCCGGGCCAGTTCGAGCGCGAAGCTCGGGCCCGACAGCACGGCCACCTCCCCCGCCGTCGGCAGTTCCACGGCCAGCACCTCGGACATGCGAAGGAGCGACCCTTCCTCGATGCCCTTCGTCGCGCTCACGACCAGCGCGCCCGGGACCATTCGGGACGCCATCTGGCGCGCCACCGCGCGCACGCCGTGCGACGGCACGGCGACGACGACCACGCCGGCCCTGGCCAGGGCCTGATCGAGGCTGGAGGCGCAGCGGAGCGGCGCCGGAAAGGTGATGTCCGCGAGATACACCGGGTTGGCGCGGCGCGTGGTCATCTCGGCGGCGAGCGCGGGGTCGCGCGCCCACAGCATGACGTCGTGCCCGACGAGCGCCAGGTGCACCGCGAGCGCTGTGCCCCA
>DAIRFN010000144.1:0-13357 GCA_036795065.1 Vicinamibacterales bacterium | reverse complement strand
TTGGCCTCTTCGAACAAACCGGCCCGCTCGGTGACGGCCCCGGTGAAGGCGCCCTTCGCGTGGCCGAAGAGCTCGGCCTCGGCCAGCTCCTCCGAGAGGGCGGCGCAGTTGAGTGCCGAGAACCGCCGCTCACGCCGCGGACTGGCCCGGTGGATGGCGCGAGCCACCAGCTCCTTGCCCGACCCGCTCTCGCCTTCGATGAGCACCGGAAACGGCGATCGCGCCGCGCGGACCAGGGCGGCGCGCACCTGTCGCATCACCTCGCTTTCCCCCACGAGGTCCGGAATCTCGGGCGACTCCGCCGCCGCGCGCCCGCGCTCGCACGCGGCGTGCACCATCGGCGCCGCGGCCACCGCCGCGACGCCCATCAGCGCGTCCGCATCGCCGGGCAGGACCGCCACCCCGGTAGACCAGCGGCACCAGAGCGCGCCGATGATCGCACCACCGTAACGAACGGGCCATGCGCCCTCGCACCCGGGGCCGGCTTCCGCGGGAAGCGTCGCGAGGCCGCTTGCCATCGTCCGCTCGGCTGTCCGCACGTCGGCGTCGACGGGGCCCAGGTGACACACCAGGCGGCGCCGTCCGGCCTCCTCCACCACGAACGCCATTGCGCTCGAGCCGAGACGCTCGCGCAGCAGGACCAGCAGCCTGCCGAGCGCCGTCGCCTCGTCGTCGATCCCCTGGCAGACCTCGAGGACGCGCAGGAAGTCGTCGGTGAGCCCGCGATCGCCGCGTCGTGGCTCTTCGGCGGCGCGCAGGCGTTCCTGGACCTTGCGCACGACGGCGCCGGCCGCGGGCGCAAGGTGTGGCGCCGCCGCAATGCCTGGCGCCAGCGTTGCCCGCGCCTCGAGCGTCCGGCCCTGGCCGATGAGCGTGTGCGCGAGGGCGGCCCGCGCTCGGGCTTCGCTGTCGGCGCTGGGCGCCAGCATGACGGCCCACCGCGCGGCCGCGCCGCTCTCGTGGCCGTTGCCGCCGGCTTCGGCGGCCCGCCAAGCGCGCTCCGCCAGCGCCTCGGGACTGCACGCCACGTCCGGCGCGCCCGCATCCCCGTCATGAACGGCCGACGAGAGCCGGACGAGTCGTGTCGGGCGCTGCAGGACGCCGGTGGCGCCTCGGATCACCAGGTGAGGGCGCGCGTCTCTCGAAGCGAGGCGGAGCAGGGCCAGCGTCGCCGGCGCCGACAGGTGGCCGTCGCACGTGAGCACCACCAGCGCGCGATCGGCCAGCCATCGTGGCCACTGCCAATGCGCCGCGCGCAGCAGCTCGCCCATCACGTCCGCGCCAATCGGCACGAAGCCGGCCTCGCGTGCCGCTCTCGCGATGTCGCGGGCGGCGCGGCGCCACTGGTCGCCGTCGCCCGCGGTGACGTCCACGGCGCGCGGGTGGCCATCTCGCGCATCGGCAAGGGCCGCGAGCACGCCGTCGATGGGCATCGGATCGGCGATGGGCGCGTCACCCCACCGCTCCCAGGCCTCGATGCAGGTGCGGGACGACCGGAACGCGGCATCGATGAGACAGGACGAGCCGCGTCGAGTGAAGAGCGCGGTGGCCGAGGGCGCCGACCGCATCCGGATGCGCACCGGCTGGCCAGTGGCCAGGTCCAGCGTGGAGCCCCCGGCGGTGAGGAACCGATCGATCAACAGCATGCCCTCGCTGGTGCAACCTCTTCGCCCGTCGTCGATCTTCGAGCGGTCAACGAGTTACAGCGAGGCCAGCACCGAGGGGTGGCAGAAACTTCGGATAAAATCGCGGAGCAATGCTGCGATTTCTGACTGCTGGTGAATCGCACGGCCAGGGGCTCGTCATCATCCTGGAGGGCCTGCCGGCAGGGATGCCACTCGACTTCGAGGCCATCACCCGCGACCTGCGACAGCGACAGGCGGGCTACGGCCGCGGCCGTCGCATGGCCATCGAGTCGGATCGCGCCGAGATCCTCTCGGGTGTGCGCCGGGGACGCACGACTGGCGCGCCACTGTCGATGCTCATTCGCAACCGCGACTGGGACAACTGGCAGGCCACCATGCACGTCGAGGTCGAGATGCCCGCGGCGGCGTCCGGCGCGAAGCGGGCGGCCGTCGTGAGGCCGCGTCCGGGGCACGCGGACCTGGCGGGGGCGCTCAAGTACGAGCACGAAGACATTCGCGACGTGCTCGAGCGCGCGAGCGCGCGCGAAACGGCCGCACGCGTCGCTGCCGGCGCCGTCGCGCGCCAGTTGCTGCGGGCCCTTGGGATCGAGATCGCCAGCCACGTGGTGAGCATTGGCGGCACGGGCCTGCCGCCTGGCCCCCCCGTCTCGTTCGAGCAGGTCCGCGCGATCGGGCCCGAGTCGCCGCTTCGGTGCGTGGACCCGTCGGCGGAGGCCGAGATGATTGCCGTCATCGACCGGGCGCGGGAGGCCGGCGACACCGTGGGCGGCGCCTTCGAGGTCGTGGCGCATGGCGTCCCCGTCGGCCTGGGCAGCTACGTCCATTGGGATCGGAAGCTCGACGGCCGGCTCGCCCATGCCGTGATGTCCATTCACGCCATCAAGGCCGTGGCCATCGGCGACGGCGTCGAGGGCGCGCGGCGTCCGGGGTCGCAGGTGCACGACGAGATCGTCGTGGTGGAGACGCCCGACGGCGGCCGGCGCCTGGCACGCCCCACAAACCGGGCCGGCGGACTCGAGGGCGGCGTCACCAACGGCGAAGACGTGCGCGTCACCGGGTTCATGAAACCCATCGCCACCCTCATGAAGCCGCTGCGGTCCGTGGACCTGACGACCATCGAGGACGCGCCCGCCGCCATCGAGCGCAGCGACGTGTGCGCGGTGCCGGCGGCGGCCGCGGTCGGTGAGGCCATGGTGGCGCTGGTGCTGGCCGAGGCCGTGCTGGAGCGGTTCGGGGGTGACACCCTCAAGCAGGTCCAGTCGCGCGTGCAGGCCGCCGAGGCGCAGATTCAAGGGCGCGCGCGACGCCGGGGCGCCAGCGTTCGCGCCGACGCCTGAAGCCGTGCCGCGATGATCCGACCCATCCTCAGGCTTGGAGACGCCACCCTGCAGTCGCCGGCCGGCGCGGTCGAGGACCTCACGCCGGACATCGAGAACCTGATCGACGACATGGTCGAAACCATGTACGCGGCGCCCGGTGTGGGGCTGGCGGCGCCGCAGATCGGCGTGTCGCTCCGCATCTTCGTCATCGACCTGTCGGTGGGTCGCGACGCGAAGGCCCTCATCACGATGATCAACCCCGAGTGGGTCGAGCGCGAGGGCATGCAGCTCGAAGAAGAGGGCTGCCTTTCCCTGCCCGGCTTCAACGCCACCGTGCCGCGCCCGGCCCGGGCCGTCGTGCGCGGGCTGAACCGGCAGGGCGACGAGCACACGGTCGAGGGCACCGGTCTGCTGGCGCGGGCTCTTCAGCACGAGATGGATCATCTCGACGGCCGCCTGTTCGTGGACCGCCTGCGCGGCATCAAGCGCGACCTCATCGTCCGCAAGATCAAGAAGCTCGCGCGCGCGGGCAAGTGGTAGCGTGGGAGCGCGCGTGCGCATTGCGTTCTTCGGCACCCCGGACTTCGCCGTATCCACCTTGAGGGGTCTGCTGCGCTCGTCTCACGAGGTGGTCGTGGTCCTCACCCAGCCCGACCGGCCCCGCGGGCGCGGGAACCGTGTCTCGGCCAGTCCCGTGAAGCAGGTGGCCCTCGCGCACGGCATTCCGGTGTTGCAGCCCGGGAAGCTGATGCGCGATCCGTGGGAAGCGGAACTGGCACGCTACGACGCCGATCTCGGCGTCGTGGCCGCGTACGGCCAGATCCTGCCGGACTGGCTGCTCGCGATGCCCAGGCTGGGCCTCATCAACGTGCACGCCTCGCTGCTGCCGCGTCATCGCGGCGCGTCGCCCATTCACCGCGCCGTCATGGACGGGGACGCGGAAACCGGCGTGACCATCATGCGCGTGGTGAAGGCGCTCGACGCGGGCGCGATGCTCGCCACGGTCCGGGTGCCGATCGGCGCGGACGATCGCACCGACGAAGTGGAGCGGGTGCTGGCCGACGCCGGGGCGCGGCTGCTGGTCGAGACCGTGGATCGCATGGCGGCAGGCCTGGTCCCCGAGGTGCCGCAGGACGATGCGGCAGCCACCTACGCGCCGCGCCTCAAGAAGGACGCAGGGCAGATCGACTGGACACGGCCGGCCCGCGACATCCACAACCAGGTGCGCGGGCTGCACCCCTGGCCGCATGCCTTCACGCACGGGCCGACCGGCCGCCTGATCCTGCATCGCTCTGCCGTGAGCGACGCGCCCGGCGGCGACCCGCCCGGCACCATCATCACCGCCAACGCCGCGGATGGGTTGCGCGTTGCGACAGGCGACGGCGTCCTCGAGGTGCTCGAACTGCAGGCCGAGGGCGGCAAGGTCCTCCCGGCCCGCGTCTTCCTCGCCGGCCACCCGATCGAGGCCGGCCAGCGGCTGGGCGCGCCGTGATCGCGCCTGCCCGCCGGGCGGCCTTCGATGCCCTGGTCGCCCACGAGGTGAAGGGCACGGAGTTGCCGGCCGCGATCGCGGCCACGCGACACGGTCTGCACGATCCCCGCGACCAGAGCCTGCTCACCGAGCTGGTTACCGGCACCGTGCGAATGCGCATGGCGGTGGACCACCAGGTTGGACAGCGAAGCTCGCGCCCGCTTCCCGGGCTGGACGAGGAGGTGCGCACGGTGCTCCGCCTGGGCGCGTTCCAGCTGATGTATCTCCAGCGTCTGCCACCCTCGGCGGTCGTCGACGATGCGGTGTCACTGACCAGGCGCTGCGGCAAGACCAGCGCGGCCGGCCTCGTCAACGCGGTGCTCCGGAAGCTTTCGCGGGACCGCAACCGGCTCGCCTGGCCGGAGTCCCCCGAAGCGCACGCGCTGGCCATCCGGCACTCGCATCCGGAATGGCTGGTGTCGCGGTGGCTTGCCCGGTACGGCGCCGATCGCACGCGCACCTGGCTGGCCTTCAACAACGAATCGCCCCGGTTGTGCCTGGCGGTGAACGGCGCGAAGGGCTCGCGCGAGGAACTGGCGGCCAGGCTCTCAGCCGAGGGGATCGAAACCACCCCCACCACCCGAGCGCCGCACGGGCTTCTCGTCACGAGGGGAGCGGCATTGGGGACCGAGGCCTACCGTGAGGGATGGTTCGTGGTGCAGGACGAGGCCTCGCAGCTGGTGGCGGAGTTGGGCGAGCTCAATCCCGGGCAGCAGGCGCTGGACCTCTGCGCGGCCCCGGGGGGCAAGACGCTGGCACTGGCGGCACGTGTCGGCCCCGGGGGTCTGGTGGTGGCCTGCGACGTCCGTCCGCGCCGCGTCCGCTTGCTGAAGGCCACGCTGGTGCGAACGGGTCACCTGGCCGTGCCCGTGGTGCAGATTCCACCCGCCGGCGATCTCCCGTTCGCGGCCGGCGTCTTCGACTTCCTCCTCATCGACGCGCCGTGCTCGGGCCTGGGCACCCTCCGCCGCGATCCCGACATCCGCTGGCGGCGCCAGCCAGACGACCTCGTGCGCCTGGCGGCGAGCCAGCTCACGCTGCTGCACCGGGCGGCGCCGCTGGTCCGGCGAGGGGGGCGGCTGCTCTACGCGACATGTTCCAGCGAGCCGGACGAGAACGAGGCGGTCGTGGCGGCATTCCTGGCCGATGCGCACGAATTCGCCCTGCGCCTCGAGCATCGCACCACCCCGCCCGATGATGGGCTGGAGGCGTTCTACGGGGCCGTGATCGCCCGCAAGCTGTAGTACCATAGCGTGTTACCGATGGCCCTCTCGGCGAGAGTATGGACGGCGGGCAAGCTCCTGCTGCTCGTGGGCGCCCTGTCGGCCACCTTTATCGCCTTCGCGGTGATGGCGGCCCGCGTGGCCGTTCGCGCGCGCGATGTGGCCGTGCCCAACCTCGTGGGTCGGAACGTCAACGACGCCACGGCGGTCGCGGCCAATCTCGACCTCCACCTCACCGTCGAAGAGATCAGGCGCCCCGATTTGCAGGTGCCGGAGGGCTACGTGCTCGGCCAGGAGCCCCCGGCTGGGTCGCTGTCGCGGCGGCAGCGCAGCGTGCGCGTCTGGCTCAGCAGCGGCCCGCGGATCGCCCTGGCCCCGGCGCTGATCGGGGAATCGCAGCGCGCGGCCGAGATTCGCATCGTCCAGGAGGGCCTGCAGGCAGGCCCCGTGGCCGAGATCCGGTCGGCGCTCTACCCTCCCGATGTCGTGGTGGCACAGGACCCGCAGCCCGGCGTGCGGACCACGGAAGTGCGGCTGCTGGTCAATCGCGGAGAGGATCGCGCCTCGTACGTGATGCCCGATCTCATCGGCGTGAACGGCGAGCGCGCGGCCGACATCCTCCGCGGCCATGGGTTCCGCGTGTCCATCACCGCGCAGTCCGCGGCGACGGGCCTGCCGCCGGGCGTGGTGACCCGGCAGGCGCCCGCCGGCGGATACCAGGTGCACCCCGGAGACGCCATTGCGTTGGAGGTGAGCCAGTGAGCGTGCGGATTGCGCCCTCGATCCTGTCCGCCGATTTCGGCCATCTCGCGCGCGACATCGCGGCCGCGGAGGCGGGTGGTGCCGATCTCGTTCATGTGGACGTGATGGACGGGCACTTCGTCCCGAACATCACCATCGGCCCCCCCGTCGTGCGCGCCGTGAAGCGCGCCACCGCGCTGCCGCTGGATGTCCACCTGATGATCAGCGATCCCGATCGCTACCTGGAGGCATTCGTGGATGCCGGCGCGTCGATGCTGTCGGTGCACGTCGAGGTGCTGCCGCACCTGCACCGCACCCTGGGCGCGATCAAGGCACTGGGCGCGAAGGCCGGCGTGGTGCTGAACCCCTCCACGCCCGTCTGCGCCATCGGCGAAGTGGCTGCGGACGTGGACTTCGTGCTGGTGATGTCGGTGAACCCCGGTTTCGGCGGCCAGAGCTTCATCCCGGCCAGCCTGGACAAGATTCGCCGCGTGCGGGCGCTGCTGGATAGCGTGGGCAACGTGGCGCCCGTCGAAGTGGATGGGGGCGTGGATGTGCGGACCATCGCCAGCGTGGTGAAGGCCGGCGCCAGCATCCTCGTGGCGGGACAGGCGATCTTCGGCGGTGGCGACGCTGCGGGCGCGGTGCGGGCACTTCGCGAGGCAGCGGGCGCGTGACCGCATCCGCTGCTGGGGCCACGCCTCGCGTCTCGCGCCCGGTCGTGCGCGTCCGGTATGCCGAGACCGACCAGATGGGCGTGGTCTATTACGCGAACTACCTGGTCTGGTTTGAGATCGGCCGAACCGAGTGGCTGCGCGAGACCGGCTGGACGTATCGCGCGATGGAAGAGGACGGCCTGTCGCTGCCCGTCATCGAGGCGCGGTGCGAGTACAAAGCTGGCTCGCGATACGACGACGAGCTGGAAATCCGGACCACCGGACGGATGGTCTCGCCCGTGCGGCTGGCATTCGATTACGAAGTCGTGCGGCGTGGCGACGGCGTGGTGGTGGCGACGGGCCATACCACCCACGCCACCCTCAACCGGGCCGGTCGCCCGGTGCGGTTGCCCGCGCGCGTGAAGGAGTTGTTGACGTGAAGGCATTGGTAACGGGTGGAGCGGGATTCATCGGGTCGCATTTGAGCGAGCGCCTGCTCGACCAGGGCGCCGAGGTGACGGCGATCGACTGCTTCACCGACTACTATCCGCGTCCGTTGAAGGAAGCCAACATCGCCGGGCTGATCGGACATCCGGGCTACCGCCTGGTGGAGACGTCGCTGGCCGACGCCGATCTGCCGGCGCTGCTCGACGGCGTCACGCACGTCTTCCACCTGGCGGCACAGGCGGGCGTGCGAAAGAGCTGGGGCCGCGAGTTCCAGATCTACACGACGCTCAACGTGGACGCGACGCAGATTCTCCTCGAGGCCTGCGTGGGGCGCCCCATCGAGCGCGTGGTCTATGCGTCGAGCTCGTCGGTGTACGGCGACAACGTCCCGTTGCCCATGCGCGAGGAGGTGCCCCTGCACCCGGTGTCGCCGTACGGGGTGACGAAGCTGGCCGCCGAGCAGCTCTGCTACCTGTATTTCGTGAATCACGGTGTGCCGACCGTGTCGTTGCGCTACTTCACGGTATACGGCCCCAGGCAGCGGCCCGACATGGGCTTCAACCGGTTCTTCGCGGCCATTCTCGACGGCCGCCCCCTCACGCAGTACGGCGACGGCCTGCAGACCCGGGACTTCACGTTCGTGGCCGACGCCGCCTGGGCCACCGCGACCGCGGCCGTCCGTGGGGTGCCGGGGCGCGTCTACAATATTGGCGGCGGGTCGCGCGTCTCGCTTCGCGAGGTGTTCGACCTGCTCGCGAAGGTGACCGGGCGCGAGATTCGGATCGACCTGCAGCCGTCCCAGAAGGGCGACATGCGCGACACCTACGCGGACACGACGCTGGCACGGGCCGACCTCGGGTTCCAGCCCTCCGTCAACCTCGAGGACGGCCTGCGGGCGATGTACAACTGGATGGAAGCGACGAGAGCATGAGTTACGGATGGAAGGCCCTGCTGCTGGCCGTGTTGATCGCGGGCGCCGCGTCGTGCGCCAAGGAGCCGTCGGCGCTGCCGCCGGGCACGGCCGAAGCCGACAAGTTCCTCTACGAGCGTGGCCAGGCGGCCGTCAAGGAAGAAAAGTGGCCGGACGCGCGGGAGTACTTCCGCAACATCGTCGACAACTACCCTCAGAGCCCGTACCGGCCCGACGCCAAGCTCGCCCTCGGTGACACTTACCTCTCGCAGAAGGGCGTCGAGAACCTGCTGCTCGCGGCCAACGAGTTCCGCGAGTTTCAGACCTTCTACCCCACGCACCCCCGCGCCGACTACGCACAATTGCAACTGGCCCGGTCCTACACGGGCCAGATGCTGGCGCCTGAACGCGACCAGTCGGCCACCCGCGACGCGATCAAGGAGATCGAGGTCTTCCTGCAGCGCTATCCGAACAGCCAGCTGATGCCCGAGGCCCGCGCGCTCGAGCGGGATGCGCGGGATCGTCTCAGCCAGGCCGGGTACCGTGTGGGGTACTACTATTTCCGTGCACGCTGGTATCCGGGCGCCATCGACAGATTCCGTGAAGTTCTGACAACCGACCCCGGTTTCACCGGCCGGGACGCGGTGTATTATCACCTCGCGGAATCGTTGTACCGCACGGACAAGAAGCCCGAAGCGCTCCCCTACTATGAACGGCTCGTACGCGAGTTCGAGCAGAGCGAATTTCTGCCCGAAGCGCAGAAGCGCATCGCGGAGCTAAAAGGCGGGACACCCGCCGGAAAGTAGGTCGTCATGCGTTACGTGCTTGCCATGGCCATCATGGTGATGGTCGTGCCCGCCGATGTGGCCGGCCAGGACCTGGGGCCGCGCACGCTGGTTCCGATGCACGTCCTGTGCGCGGATTTGCCCGTCCCCGCACCGCCTGCCATCACGCTCACCATCGAGGGGGCACAGCACGCCGACAAGCGGCAGGTCCTCGGTATCGGCGACGTGGCGGTCGTGAGGGCCGGCACCGGCCAGGGGATCACGGTGGGCCAGCGTTTCGCAGCCCGCCGGTTGCAGAAGGCACAGGACACGCTGACAATCTACCGCGGCCCGTACGACTCGGTGCACACCGCATACGAGTCGGTGCGGACGGCGGGTGTCATCACCGTGTTCGCCGTGAACGACGGCTTCGCGCTGGCCCGGGTCGAGAGCGCCTGCGACACGGTGAACGTGGGCGACTACCTCGAGCCTCTGGAGATGCCGACCCTGCCCACCGCGGCTGGGGGCGGCACACCGAACTTCGACGACCGCGCATTGGTGCTGACCGGCGTGGACCGGCGCAGGGCGTTCGGCGACGGTGACGTCCTGACCATCAACCGCGGCAGCAGCCACGGCGTCGCCCCCGGGGCGCGCTTCGCGATCTTCCGTGACCCGGCGCAGGGCTTCCGGCTGCCCCTGGTCCAGGTCGGCGAAGCCGTGGTGCTGGAAGTGAGAGAGTCGATCTCGAAGGCCGTGCTGGTGCAGGTGACCGATCGCGTGGAATCCGGCGACGTTGCGGTGCCCCGCGGCCCGGCGCAGCCCTGACGGGGGCGCGCCTAACGCGCGACCTTGCGTTCCTGCTGCGCGGCGTACTCGGTGCGCCGCGCAGCGCGAGCGTCCGCGATGTCGGTGACTTTCGGCGATCGCGCGAACGCCTGGTGGAAGCGGCGATAGTAATCCACCGCCGACCAGAGCGCGGTGGCGAGCACCACCCAGAGCGCCCCCTGCCCCAGCAGCAACAACGCGGGCATCCGTTCCCATCCGAGTATCAGCAGCAGGATCGCGACCACCTGCGAGACCATCTTCAGCTTGCCCAGGTTCGACGCCGGCATCGCCAGGCCGCGCGAGTACGCAATGCTGCGCAGTCCGGTGACCGCGAATTCGCGGCCGATGATGACCGCCACCATCCACGCGGGCGCCAGGCCGAGCTGGACGATGGAGATGAGCGTGGCCGAGATGAGGAGCTTGTCGGCGAGCGGATCGAGGACCTGGCCGAGCCAGGTGACCTGTTGGCGGCGGCGCGCGAGGTAGCCGTCGAGCCAGTCGGTGAGCGACGCCAGGCCGAAGATGGCCGCGGCCACCAGCTCGACCGGGAGCCCGATGACGAGACGTCCCTCGAACTTGGTCAGCAGCACCGACACGAGCAGCGGCACGAGGAAAATCCGCGCGATGGTGAGGCCGTTCGGCAGGTTCATCCGATCGCCGCCATTCTACCGTTCGGTCGTGTAAGATGGAAGTTTGTCATGAAGGCCATCCTGCTCGCCGGGGGCAAGGGCACCCGTCTCCGTCCACTGACCCTCCACACGCCCAAGCCCGTCGTGCCCATCTTCGATCGCGCGTTCCTGCACTACCAGATCGATCTCCTGAGGCAGATCCCCGAGATTGACGAGGTCATCCTCAGCCTCAACTACCAGCCGCGACGCATCGAGGAGGTGTTCGGCGAGGGCGAGGGCACCGGCGTGCGGCTCCGCTACGTGGTCGAGCCGGCCCCGCTCGGCACCGGCGGCGCGATCCGCTACGCGGCACAGGGCATCACCGACACCCTCGTGGTCTTCAACGGCGACGTGATGACCTCCGTGGACGTCAAGGCCGTGGTCGAACGACACCGCGCGACCGGGGCGCGCGCCACCATCGTGCTGACGCCGGTGGACAATCCCACGGCCTACGGCCTGGTCGAAACCGACGCCGAGGGCCACGTGCGGCGCTTCCTGGAGAAGCCGAAACCCGACGAGATCACCTGCAACACGATCAACGCGGGCATCTACGTGCTCGAGCCCGAGACCTTCGATCGCATCCCGAAGGACGTGCCCTATTCGATCGAGCGCGGCTACTTCCCGTCGCTCACCGAGCGCGGCGAAACGTTCGTGGCTTACGTGGATCAGGGCTACTGGATCGATATCGGCACACCAGAGAAATACGTGCAGGTGCACCGCGACATGTTCGACGGGCGGTTCGCCGGGGGACTCTTCGGCACGGCCGATCGGCTGGCGCCCATCGTCTCGCCAGACGCACGCGTGGACGACGGTGCGACGCTCACCGCGCCGTGCTTCGTGGATGCCGGCGCGCACATCAAGTCCGGGGCCGTGATCGGCCCCTACGCCGTACTGGGCCGCGGCGTGGTGGTCGAGGACGGCGCCGCGCTCCGGAACGTCATCGTGTGGCCCAACACCAGGATCGGCCCGAACGCCGTGCTGGACGGCCCCATCCTGGGCCGCAACTGTCACATCGGGCGCAACGTGACCATCACCGGGCCATCGGTGATTGGCGACAAGACGGCGCTCACCGACTACACGCACACCTGAGGACCCATGGCACCCGTCAACCCTGCAGTCTTCAAGGCCTACGACGTCCGCGGCATCTATCCGACCGAGGTCACGGCCGACCTCTTTCACCAGCTCGGCCGGGCCTTCGTCGCCTATCTCGGGCCGGGGCGATACGCCGTGTCGCGCGACATGCGGATCTCGTCGCCCGAGCTGGCCGCGGCGTTCATCGACGGGGCGCGCCTCCAGGGCGGCCACATCGTCGACTACGGCCTGATGGGCACCGACCTGATGTACTACGCGGTGGCGGCCGACGGCCTCGACGGCGGCGCGCAGATCACCGCGTCGCACAATCCGGGCGAGTACAACGGCTGCAAGATGGTGAAGCGCGAGGCGTTCCCGCTGAGCGGCGAGGCCGGCATCAAGGAGATGAAGGAGATGATCCTCGCCGGGACCCTCCCTGCTCCGCCCGCCACGGCCGGCACGCTCGAGGAGCGGGACGTGATGGACCGTTACACCGAGCACGTGATGGGCTTCATCGACGCGTCCATCATCAAGCCCTTCAACGTCGTACTGGACGCGGGGAGCGGCATCGCCGGGCTGGTGGCGCCGCTGCTGTTCGACCGCCTGCCGTGCAAGACGACCCGGCTCTGCTTCGAGGTGGATGGGACCTTCCCGAACCACGAGGCCAACCCGCTGATCGAGGAGAACCGCCTCGACATCACCGCGAAGGTCATCGAGCTGGGCGCCGACGCCGGGATTGCGTGGGACGGTGATGCCGACCGCTGCTTCTTCCTCGACGGCTCGGGCGAGTTCATCGCCGGCGACTTCATCACGGCGCTGCTGGCCGAGTCGTTCCTGATGAAACACCCGGGCTCGACCGTCATCTACGACGTGCGCGCAAGTTATGCGGTGAAGGACATCGTGGCGCAGTACGGCGGCCGCGCGCTGATGAACCGCGTCGGCCACGCCTTCATCAAGGCCCGCATGCGCGAGGAAGACGCCATCTTCGGCGGCGAGGTCACCGGCCACTACTACTTCCGGGACAACTTCTACGCCGACAACGGCTTCATCCCGGCGCTGCTCATTCTCGAGCTGATGTCGAAGAAGGGCCTGTCGCTGCGCGACCTGCTGAAGCCGCTGCGCGAGCGCTACTTCATCTCGGGAGAGATCAACACCAAGGTACCGAGCATGGACGTGGTGCCGCAGAAGATCGCGGCCCTCAGGACCGAGTACGCGCACGGGCACGTCTACGAGCTCGACGGCATCTCCGTCGAGTTCGACGACTGGCACTTCAACGTGCGCGCGTCGAACACCGAGCCGCTGCTCCGCCTCAATCTCGAGGCCACCACCCCCGAGATCATGGAGAAGCGCCGCGACGAGGTGCTTGCGATCATCCGCGGGTAGCGGTCCACGGGAACACGAAGGACACGAAGAGCACGAAGGCCGACACGGAGAACCATCAGCATCAGAGGACGGCTGAATCGCCGCGACTGCCGCTGTTCGCCGCTTCGTGCGTCCTTCGTGTCCTTCGTGCGCTTCGTGTTCCCGGTGACGGCTAGTCCTGAGCGCCCGCGTTC
>DAIRFN010000143.1:7452-13400 GCA_036795065.1 Vicinamibacterales bacterium | reverse complement strand
AGTGCCACGAGTTCTCGGTCGAAGGCTCGGTCGTGCAGATTCACCCGGGGCCGGTGGTCACCACCTTCGAGTTCAAGCCCGACGCCGGCGTGAAGTACTCGAAGGTCACGGGACTGTCGGACGATCTGTGCCTGGCCATGAAGGCCGAATCGGTGCTGATCGATCGCATACCGGGCAAGTCCACGGTGGGCATCCAGATTCCGAACCCGAACCGCGAGGCCATCTCGTTGCGCGAGCTCCTGCAGTCGGAAGCCTACACGCGCACGGCCTCGAGGCTGACCCTGGCGCTTGGGAAGACCATTCACGGCGAGCCGTACATGGCCGACCTGGCCACCATGCCGCACCTGCTCATCGCGGGCTCGACCGGCACTGGCAAGTCGGTGGGCCTCAACGCGATGCTCACCAGCCTGCTCTATCGCGCGACACCGGACGACGTGCGGCTCATCATGATCGATCCCAAGCGGCTCGAGCTGGGCATGTACGAGGACATCCCGCACCTGCTGTCCCCGGTGGTGGTCGACCCGAAGAAGGCCGCCAACGCGCTGCGCTGGGCGGTGCGCGAGATGGAAGAGCGCTACAAGACCCTGGCGGCGTTCGGCGTGCGCAACATCGATCAGTACAACCGCAACGTCCGCGCGATGATCGAAGCCAAGGAAGTGCCCGCCGAGGCTGAGCCGCCTCGTCCCCTGCCGATGATTGTGGTCGTGGTGGACGAGCTCGCCGATCTGATGATGGTGGCGGGCAACGAGGTGGAAGAGTCGATCTGCCGGTTGGCGCAGATGGCGCGCGCGGTGGGCATCCACCTCATCCTCGCCACCCAGCGGCCTTCGGTGGACGTCATCACCGGCCTCATCAAGGCCAACCTGCCGTCGCGCATCTCGTTCCGCGTGTCGTCGAAGATCGACTCGCGCACCATTCTCGACAGCAACGGCGCCGAACAGCTCCTCGGCAAGGGCGACATGCTGTTCCTGCCGCCGGCCTCGTCGCGCCATATCCGGCTGCACGGCCCATACATCTCCGAGCAGGAGTCGGCGCGCCTGGCCAGCTTCCTGCGCAAGCAGGGCAGGCCGACGTTCGACGAGACCATCACGGCCGACGACAAGAAGGGCGGCCCCGAGGATCTGGAGCTCGACAAGGACGAGCTCTACGACGAGGCCGCGCGCATCATCGTGCAGAGCGGACAGGCATCCATCTCGTACCTGCAGCGCAAGATGCGCATCGGGTTCAGCCGCGCCGCGCGGTTGGTCGACATGATGGAAGCCGAAGGCCTGGTGTCCCCCGCCACCGGAGGCAAGGCCCGCGAGGTCCTCGTGGGACGCGATTACTTCGACGAAGTGGACGCGCAACTTCGATGAGCGAGCTACCCATGTCACGAATCGCCGCGATTGTCCCGCTGCTGGCGCTGCTGGCGCTGCTGGCGGGCGCGTCGCCCGCGTGGGCGCAGACCGCCGAGGTGCGCTATGAACGCGCCCTCGCGCGCGAGAGTCCCCTGCGCACGCGGCTCGATGCGGACACCGAGTTGACGCCGGCCGAGCGTGCAGACACCCTGCGAGAGGTCACCCGCCTGGTGACGGCCTACGAGGGCATCGTTCGCCGGTTCCCGCGATCGGGCTATTCCGACAACGCGCTGTGGCAGGCTGCCAGCCTCACCGACACAGCCTATCGCCGCTTCGCCCGAGCCGACGATCGCGCCAGGGCCATGCGGTTCTACGCGTGGCTGGTCCGGGAGTACCCCAGCAGCCCCTATGTCAGGCGTGCCCGTTCGCAGATGGCGGGTCTCGAGCAGGCGAAGTCCGTCGAGGCCGCGGTGCAGCCGGCACCTTCCGCGCCGGAACCGCCTGTGCCCGCGCCTGCCAGCGTC
Organism: Vicinamibacterales bacterium; assembly: GCA_036795065.1. Taxonomy (GTDB): domain Bacteria; phylum Acidobacteriota; class Vicinamibacteria; order Vicinamibacterales; family UBA2999; genus VFZN01. The sequence goes on along the minus strand of DAIRFN010000143.1, from coordinate 11,539 downwards.
CCGGTGCCCACGCTCACCGGCGCCTCGATGGAGGCCGAACCGGTCATGTCCCCGAGCGGCTCGCGCGCGGTGATCGGCGCCATCCAGCGTGCGGTGCTCGCCAACACCGTGCGCGTCACCCTCGAGCTCGACCGCGAGGTGGCGTACCATGAAGAACGGATCAGCGGGCCCGACCGCGTCTTCTTCGATCTGAAGGCCGCGCAGCTGGCGCCAGAGCTCGTGGATGCCGTGCTGTCGTTCCCGGACGACATCGTCCGGCAGATCCGCACCGGCCGGCATCCCAACGGAACCGTCCGCGTGGTCCTCGACCTCGATGGCGTGGCCCGCTACAGCGTCTTCACGCTCTACAACCCGTTCCGGCTGGTGATCGATTGCGAGCGTGCCGTGGCGGCGCCGCCGCGACAGGCCACGGTGACCATGCCGGAGCGCGTTACGAGCGGGCCTGCAGGCCACGCGACCGACGCGACAGCCCCCGGCACGCCGCCGTCAACGGGCGCGGCGCCGGCGGTTCCCGTAGTGACCCCCGCCGAGGTGCGCCCGCCGGCCAGTCTGCCGGCCGCGGCAGTGGCCGACCCGCCTCCGGCTCCGGCCCTGCCGGCGTCGAACGCAGCAGGCGGCTTCTCCCTCTCGCGACAGCTCGGGCTCCGCGTCTCGCGCATCGTCATCGATCCCGGCCATGGCGGCCGCGACCCCGGATCGATGGCGCACGGCATCAGGGAGGCGGATCTGACGCTGGACGTGGCCCTGCGGCTCGAGAAGCTGTTCCAGCAGGAGGACGGCGTCGAGGTGGTGCTCACCCGGCGCACCAACGTGTACGTCCCCCTGGAGGAGCGCACGGCCATCGCGAACCGCGAAAGCGCGGACCTGTTCCTCTCCATTCACGCGAACGCGAGCCGGAACACCGCAGCCCGGGGCGTCGAGACCTACTACCTGAGCTTCGCCTCGTCGCCGGACGCCGAGGCCGTGGCCGCGCGCGAGAACTCCGCGTCCGAACGCGCCATGCACGCGCTGCCCGACATCATCAAGGCCATTGCGCTCAACAACAAGCTGGACGAGTCGAAGGATCTGGCGGCGATGGTGCAGGAGACGATGACCACGCGCCTGCGGCGATCGAACCGCAACCTGAGGAACCTCGGTGTGAAGAAGGCGCCCTTCGTGGTGTTGATTGGCGCGGGCATGCCGAGCGTCCTGGCCGAAATGTCCTTCCTCACGAACCGGCAGGAGGCGCAGCTGCTGAAAACGGCCGGCTACAAGCAGCGCATCGCCGAGGCGCTGCACGAGGCCGTGATGCGCTACCGGCGGTCGCTCAAGCGGCAGTCGACGATCGCGGACCGACCCTAGACCTTGAAGAGGTCGTGCTGACCGCCGCGGGCCTCGATGATGGTGATGGCGCGGCGGGAACGATACCAGGTGAACAGGATGCCCGCCGTGATGCCGGCGATGACGGCCGCCACCATGATGACGCCGGTGAGGCCGAAGGCCGCCACGGCGAAGTCGATCATGCTCAGCCCGGGCGTGGGCTCCTTACCGACCTCGACGATCGTGACCGTCGGGATGGGGCCGTCTGGAACCTGGTTCGGTGGCTGTTGGAGCAGCACGAATTCAGTGTAGCACCCCGCTAGCGAGGCAGCGCGGCGCGCCCCAGCTCCACGAGCGTGCGGATGATGGTGCCGGTCGCCCCGCGGGGCATCCAGGCCTTGGCCTCGTCCGCCCATGCGGTGCCCGCGATGTCGAGGTGGGCCCAGGGCCCCGTGCCCGCGAACTCCTTCAGGAACATCGCGGCGGTCACGGCCCCGGCCGGCCGGCCCGGGCTGTTCAGCATGTCGGCGATGTCGCTCTTCAGGGTTTCCTTGTACTCGTCGAAGAGCGGCAGCTGCCAGACCTTCTCGCCTCCCCGATCCGCGGCGGCGCGGATGGCATCCACCCACGGCTGCGGCGTCCCGAACAGTCCCGTCGTGATCTTGCCGAGGGCGACGATGCAGGCGCCGGTGAGGGTGGCGACGTCCACCAGGTGCGTCGCGCCGATCTGCCGGGCGTACCAGAGGGCGTCCCCCAGGATGAGCCGTCCCTCGGCGTCGGTGTTGTTCACTTCGACGGTGAGGCCCGACGCGCCACGCAGGATGTCTCCGGGCTTGAGTGCCCGGCTTCCGGGCATGTTCTCGGCCGAGGCCACGACCGCCACGACGCGAACGGGCAACCGGAGCAGCGCGATGGCACGGAGCGCCGCGACCACGGTGGCGGCCCCGGCCATGTCGTCCTTCATCCGCTCCATGCCCTCGGCGGGCTTGATCGAGATGCCGCCGGTGTCGAACGTGATGCCCTTGCCCACCAGGCCCAGCGTGGCGTCGGTGGGGGCGTCCGCCGGCTCGTAGCGGGCCACCAGCATCCGTGGCGGCTCGGCGCTCCCGCGCCCCACGCCGAGCAGGAGACCCATGCCCATGGTCTCGAGCCTGCGCTCGTCGAAGATCTCGACGCTGACGCCGTCGACCGAGGCGAGCGACGCGGCCTTCTCGGCCAGCGTCCTGGGCACCAGGAAGTTCCCCGGCTCGTTGATCAGCACACGCGCCGAGTTCACCGCGTCGCCCACGATGCGTCCGGCGGTCGCGCGGTCCAACCCGCCAGCCGCCGCCGACACCACGGTCACGTCCGACAGGAAGAAGCGCGGCTCGGGGCGGCTCTTGTGGATGGCGCCGTCGAAATTGGCCACGGTGAAGGCCTCGCCCAGGATGTCGATGCGGCCTGCGGCGTCCATGTGTCCCGGCTCGACGTCGACCCAGGCCACGCGCGCGCGGCGCTGCTGGCGCGCCATCGAGACCGCTGTCGCCGCCATCCGCCGGAAACGCTCCGGGCCCATCTCGCCCCGGGGGCCACCGCTCACGAACACCATGCGCGAGGCGGCCCAGCCGCTCCCGACGATGGGCGCGCCGAATGTCTCGAGCGACTTCGGCGTGAACTCCCCGCGGGCGAGCGCGGCGCTGAGGGCGCCACCCACGGCGGCGTCGAACTCGGCAACGGTGGAGGTGACGTGGTCTTCGGCTAGCGGCACGACCACCAGGTCGGCTTCGACCGAGGGAGGCGGACCGCTCACCACATGAAGGCGGGGGACTTCGTACGCGACAGGCATCGGCAGAGGGCTCGTGCGTGCGCTTGCTCCAGAGGGGCCACTGGGCGCGCGCCACGCCAGACCCGGTAGTTTATCACCCGGTGGCCGCCCGATGGCCGCCCGCGGCTGCGCGGTTTGTGCGCGAGGGCGCCTCGTTGAACGAGGCCGTCACAGCGACGGCATGAGCCAAAAAGCGCAGGACACGACCACGTTGTAAACAACGAACACGATAGCCGCATAGCCGATGATGTCGCGGAAGTCGATGCGTGCCGCGGCGAGCAGCGGCAGCGCCCAGAACGGCTGGATGATGTCGGTCGCCATGTCCCCCCACGCATAGGCCAGCACCACCTGGGGCGTCGGCACGCCGAGGCGCATGGCGGCATCCACCAGGTAAGGCGCCTCGATGGCCCACTTCGATCCACCGGACGGGACGAAGTAGTTCACCAGGCCCGAATACCAGTACAGCCAGACCGGCAGCGTCTCGGGTGTGGCAATCGACGCGATCGCCTCCCCCACCAGTTGCGCCAGGGCCGTGCCCTGGATGACCCCGTACATGCCGGCATAGAACGGGAACTGCAGCACGACCCCTGCCAGCAGGCCCGCGCCACGCTCCGAGGCCGCGAGCAGGGACGCGGCCGAGGGGTGCAGCGCCACGGCCAGCATGAGGAACGTGAAGTTCAGCACGTCGAGGGTGAGCGCGAAGCCGTGGGTGGCGAAGTACCACGTCAGCCAGGACCCGCCGCAGATCGCGACCGCGAGCGTGAGAAGCCGCGAATGGTCGATGCGGCTGGCGATCGACGGCGTCGCCGGCGGCTGCGGTGGATCGAAGCGCTCCAGCCGATCGAGCAGCGCCGCATCGATGGGGCGCGCCTCCCCTTCCGGGGGGTGCAGGACGGCCGCCATGATGACGAGCAGCGAGACGACCACCACGGTCAGCCCGAGGTTGAACGCGCTGAAGATGGTGGCCGACACCGGGATGAGGCC
>DAIRFN010000143.1:0-7442 GCA_036795065.1 Vicinamibacterales bacterium | reverse complement strand
CGTAGGGGTGGGCGGTAAAAAGGGCGGCATCCATCTGCTCGACGAGCAGGCTCGGGCTGGTCGCCGACACCGGGATGAGGCCGATGGTGGGCTCGAGGAAATGGCCGGGTGTGGCGACGAGCAGCGGGGCCGATGCCGACAGCCCTGCGTGCCAGGTGGCGCCCATGCCGAAATAGGCCGCGCACACCAGCAGGCGGTAGTCCACGCGAGGCTGGGCCCGGACGACGTGGCGCACGAACATGGCGCAGCCCACGAGGCTGAGCCCCCAGTGCACCCAGGCGAGGAGCATGGACACCAGTGCCATGAGCACGACGGCCCCGCGGGGGCTTCGGGCCAGGCGCGCCAGGCGAGCGAAGGCGCGGTCCACGATCGGCGCCGTGGACACGAGGTATCCCGAGAGCACGACCAGGGCCATCTGCATGGCAAACGGCACGAGCGTCCAGAACCCGTTGCCCCACTCGATGACGATGCGTGACGGCGATGCGCCGGCCACGGTGAAGGCCAGCGCAAAGGTGACGAAGGTGAGGATGAGCGCGATGGCAAACGCGCTGGGGACCAACCGCGCGGTCGCGGCGCTCAGGCGAATGGCGAGGGTGGCGAGCATGGAAAGTGAGAAGTGGCCGAATCTTACTTCTCACCTCTCACTTTTCACTTCTCCCTTTCTCAGGCCCTGACTTCAATCGGCGGCGGGGTCGTGTTCCACCGGCCGAAGCCGGTCAGTAATGTGGCGCCGAGACCGATGGTCCACACCAGGAACTCGGCCACGGCGCCGGCGATGAGCACGCCGAACGCGGCCAGGCGCAGTGGCTCGGGTGCGATGCCCAGCAGACGGGCCAGGAGCGTTGGCGTGATGATGAGGACCATGCCCATGGCGGTGGCGAGGAGGGCACTGCGCGGCCGCCAGCCGAGGCGGTCCTCCAGCCACTCGCCCAGGCGACAGGCCAGTGCCGTGAACCCCAGGAGCAGCGCCACCAGCGCGACCAGGATGGCGACCGGAACCAGCAGGAAGACGAATGGCAGGCCGATGATGGTCAGGCCGAGCGCAAGGGAGAACACCAGGACCACCGGCAGGAACAGCACTTCGGCGGCGAGCCCGACGATCGCCGCGCGCACGGGCTCGGCGGCGGCGGCGCGCCCGACCCGGGCCACGGGGCCGCGCGCCACCAGCAACACGAGGAGCATCAGCACCGCCAGGATGGAAAGCCGGAAGAGCGTGGCCGCCAGGCTGAGCCACCGCCCGGTGTTGCCGAACTCCAGCCGGGGCCACCAGCCGAAGAGCCCCGTGCGGCGCGACCAGTCCCCGAACGAGACGTAGCTGACACCTCCAGAGAGGCGGGCTCCCTGGTCGCGGACGAGCGTCCCGCCCACCAGCACCACGTCGCCGCGGACATCGGCGGTGGGGCCGAGGTGCAGGTCGCCGCCCACCACCAGGATGCCTTCCCCGACACGGCCGTCGATGCGGGCCGAGCCGCCCACGACCGCCACGCCGTCGGTCACTTCCTCGTCTGCGGTGACGACGACGTCCTGTGCGACGGCGAGGCGGGAACCGGTGAGCCGGTAAGTAGGCGGCGCGGGCGCGCCCGGCGCAGATGGTGGCGGTGGTGCGGCGGGTTGAGCCGAGCCCGGTGCGGCCGCCGCGAGCAGGAGGATCGCGAGCAGGAGTTGGGTGCGCACGTCACTCTGGACAGACGTGCCGCCCCCGGCCGAAGTTCCGTCAGAACCGGCCGACCGGGCCCTCCACATGGAGCTTCGCGCCCGTGGCGGCGCGCACGGCCTCCTCGGTGGTGTCGCCCGCGATCTCGCGCAGCACGAGGCCCCCCGGCTTCACGTCGATGACCGCCAGTTCGGTGACGATCTGGCTCACCACCCGCACGCCCGTCAGCGGCAGCGTGCAGCGCTTCAGGATTTTGTGCCCGCCGTCCCTGGTCGTGTGTTCCATGGCAATGATCACGCGGCGCGCGCCGGCCACCAGATCCATGGCGCCGCCCATCCCCTTCACCATCTTGCCGGGGATCATCCAGTTGGCCAGGTTGCCGTGCTCGTCCACCTCGAGCGCGCCGAGGACGGTAACGTCCACGTGGCCCCCGCGCACCATGGCGAACGAGTCGGCGCTGCTGAAGTAGCACGCGCCGGGCAGTTCCGTGACCGTCTCCTTGCCGGCGTTGATGAGGTCGGGGTCAACATCGGCGTCCGCCGGATAGGGCCCCACGCCCAGCATGCCGTTCTCGGAGTGCAGGGTGATGTGCACGCCGGCCGGCACGAAGTTGGCCACCATCGTCGGCATGCCGATGCCGAGGTTCACGTAGTCGCCGTCCTTCAGCTCCCGCGCGATGCGGGACACGATGCGCTCGCGCTTATCCATGGGAGACGGTCCGTTTCTCGATGCGCTTCTCGTAGTGGGCGCCCTGCAGGATGCGTTTCACGTAGATGCCGGGCGTGTGCACCAGGTCGGGCTCGATCTCGCCAGGCGCGACCAGGTGCTCCACCTCCGCGATGGTGACGCGTGCGGCGGTCGCCATCATCGGGTTGAAGTTGCGGGCGGTCTTCCGGTACACGAGGTTGCCGACGTGGTCGCCCTTCCAGGCCTTCACGAACGCGAAGTCGGCCTTGATCGGCATTTCGAGCACGAACGCTCGCCCATCGATCTCACGGATCTCCTTTCCTTCCGCGATCAGCGTGCCCACGCCGGTGGGCGTGAAGAAGCCGCCAATCCCCGCCCCGCCGGCGCGAATCCGCTCCGAGAAGGTGCCCTGAGGAACGAGCTCGACCTCGATCTCCTTCTGCAGGAACTGGCGCTCGAACTCCTTGTTCTCGCCCACGTAGGTGGAAATCATCTTCCGCACCTGCCGGGCCTTGAGCAGCGGGCCGATGCCGAAATCGTCGGTCCCGGCGTTGTTGCTGATCATGGTGAGGTTGCGGGCGCCGCGCCGGAGGAGCGCTGCGAGCAGGTTCTCGGGAATGCCGGAGAGGCCGAAACCGCCAACCAGGATCGCCGCGCCGTCGTGGATGTCGGCGACCGCGGCGTCGGCAGTGTCGATCACCTTGTTCATCGGTCAATTATGGATCGAAGGTGAAGCGGTGGGCACGGGCGAACAGCGCGTCCACCTGCGCGCGGTCGGCCAGGCTGTCGGCCGCCGACTCGAGATCGCGTGCGAGTGCGCGCAGCAGCGGCGCGATGCACGCGGCGTTGGTCTCGAGGATGGGCGCCCACATCGAGGCGCGGCTGGCGGCCAGCCGCGTGGTGTCCCTGAGGCCGCTGCCCGCGTATTGGAGACCGTCCGTGCCCACGCTCTCGCCCACTCGCGCCAGCAGCGCCGTTGCCACGATCTGCGGCAGGTGGCTGATGGCGGCCACGATCTGGTCGTGCACCTCGCCGTCGCCGGGTATCTCGACGGGGACGGCGCCCAGGGCGGCGACGAACGCACGCGCGCGCCGCACCGCCGATTTCTCCGCGGCGCCCGGAACGAGGAACCATGTGCGGCCCTCGAACAGGTCCGCGCGTGCCTGCGCCGGGCCACTGCTGGTGCCCCCTGCCATGGGATGCCCAGGAACGAACCGCGAGAGGCCCTCCCGCCGCGCCACGGCGGCGATGGCGTGCTTGGTGCTGCCCGTGTCGGTGATGAGCGTCGCGGAGGGCGCCAGGTGCGGAAGCCGCGGAATCAACTGCAGGATGGCGTCGACAGGCGCCGCGAGCACGACCGTCGTCGCACCCGCCAGGCCCGAGAGGTCGTTGCCGCGATCCAGGCTGTCGACAACGGCGCCAGGGAATCGCCGCTCGAACGCCAGTCGCACGGACCGGCCGATCAGCCCGTCACCAACAATCGCCAGTCGCTGGTTCACATCCCTCCAAACCTACGTGCTTTGAACCTACCGTGCCCAACCCCTTCGTGCCACCGGTTCCAGGCAGATGCTCCGTCCAATCGCGGGCGCGATGATCCGCAGTTCGGCCATGAGCCGATCGAACTGTCCCGGGAACAGCGATTGCGCACCGTCGCTCATCGCATGGTCGGGATCGCAGTGCACCTCGATGAGCAGGCCGTCCGCGCCTGCCGCCACCGCGGCGCGCGCCATCGGCGCCACCTTGTCCCGACGCCCGGTCCCGTGGCTCGGGTCCACGAACACCGGGAGATGGCTCAACTGCTTCACGATGGGAATGGCCGAGATGTCGAGCGTGTTCCGTGTGGCGGTCTCGAATGTCCGGATGCCGCGCTCGCAGAGGATCACCTCGGTGTTACCCCCGGCCAGGACGTACTCGGCGGAGAGCAGCCACTCCTCAATCGTTGCCGAGATGCCGCGCTTCAGCAGGACGGGCTTGCGCACGTGCCCAAGCTCGCGCAGCAGCGTGAAGTTCTGCATGTTGCGCGCGCCCACCTGGAAGATGTCGGCGTAGCGGTCGATGACCTCGATCTGGCTGATGTCCATGACCTCGGTCACCAGCTTCAGGTCGTGCGTGTTCGCCGCGGCGCGCAGCAGGCGCAGGCCCTCCTCGCCCAGTCCCTGGAAGCTGTAGGGCGACGACCGCGGCTTGAACGCCCCGCCGCGCAATCCCTTGGCGCCGGCGCGCTTCACCGCCGCCGCCGTGGCGTTCACCTGCGCCTCGTTCTCGGCCGAGCACGGGCCGGCCATGACGATGACCTCGTCGCCGCCGATGCGGAGGTCGCCGATGTTGATGATGGTGTCGTCGGGTTTGAACGTGCGGCTGGCCAGCTTGTACGGCTCGGTGATGCGCAGCACTTCGTGGACGCCGTCCATCATCTCGATGAGCCGCGGGTCCACTTTGCCGCTGCCGACCACGCCCAGCACGACGCGCGCGGCGCCCGTGGAGCGGTGGACGTCCATGCCGAACTCCACCAGCTTCGCAATCACCTGCTCCACCTGCTCGCCGGTGACCCGTTCCTTCATGACGACAACCATGTTCAGCTCTCAGTCTGTGCCAGTCCTGTTTGACGCTCGCCGTCGAGACGCTGGATCCGCCGCGCCTCGTCCATCACCCGTTCGTACAACCGCACGATGGCATCGTCGGTGAGCGGGCCCCCAAGGCTCGCGTTCACGGCCTTGACGTGTGCCATCACCGTCGCCTCGCGCGTCGGCTCGTAGATGCCCATGCCCTTCTCGCGCTTCAGGCGGCCCACCGCGTAGGCGCAGCGGGCGCGCCGATCCAGCAGCCGGACGATGACCTCGTCCAGCCGGTCGATCTCGTCCCGCAGTGCCTCGAGACTCAGCTCTGGAGCCATCGGACGTACCGCTCCACTTCGTCGAGCAGGCCGGGCTCTCCGCCGTGCTCGGCGATCACGTTGACGAGGGCACTGCCCACCACGGCGGCGTCGGCCCACTGCCCGATGGCCCGCACGTGTTCCGGGCGCGAGACGCCAAAGCCCAGCGCCAGGGGCCTCGTCGTCTCCTGTCGCACGCGGGTGGCCAGGGACTCGGCCGAATCGGCCACGGTCTCCCGCGCGCCGGTGACGCCAAGACGCGAAATTCCGTACAGGAATCCGCTTCCCAGCTCCGCCGCACGTCGAATGCGCTCCACTGTGGTGGTCGGGCTCAGCAGAAAAATTGTATCAATCCCCGCCGCCTGAAAGCGGCCGCGCAGCTCCTCGGCCTCTTCCGGTGGCACATCCAGCGTGAGCACCCCGTCCACGCCGGCCGTTCGGGCCCTCGCGACGAAGGCGTCGAGGCCCAACCGTAGTATCGGATTGGCGTAGCTGAAGATGACGATGGGCGCGCGAATGTCCTTCCGCACCTCCGCGAGCATGTCCAGGACCCCGCCCAGCGTGGCGCCGGCCGCCAGCGCCCGCTCCGTAGCCCGCTGGATGACCGGGCCGTCGGCCAGGGGGTCCGAGAACGGAACGCCCACCTCGAGCACGTCGGCGCCAGCGGCGTCGAGCCGCTTCAGGATGTCGCCGGTGACCGCGAGGCTCGGGTCCCCGGCCGTCACGTACGTGACCAGGCCCGTCCGCTTCTCCTCCCGGATGCGGCGGAAGGCGTCGTCAATTCGCGACACGGTCGGCTCCCTTCAGCAGGCCTTCCACCGTCTGTACGTCTTTGTCGCCGCGGCCGGAGAGGTTCACCAGCAGCACGGCGCCCGGATGGAAGTCCCGCCCGTGCCGCCGCACGTAGGCGATGGCGTGGGCCGACTCGAGCGCGGGGATGATGCCCTCGAGCCGCGCCAGTTCCTGGAAGCCGGACAGCGCGTCGGCGTCGGACGCGTGGTGATACTCGGCGCGCCCCGTCTCCTGCAGGTAGGCATGCTCGGGGCCGACCGCCGCGTAGTCCAGACCGGCCGACACCGAATGCGTGGGCTCGATGTTGCCGTGCGCATCCTGCAGCACCCACGTCCGCGTGCCCTGCAGCACGCCGGCCGCGCCGCCTGCAAACCGCGCCGCGTGGCGGCCGGGCGTGATGGACTCACCACCCGCCTCGACACCGATCAGCCGCACCCCCGCATCGTCGATGAACGCGTCGAAGATGCCGATGGCGTTGCTGCCGCCGCCGACGCAGGCAATCACGGCATCGGGCAGCCGGCCCGCCTGCTCGAGGCACTGCTGGCGCGCCTCGCGGCCGATGACCGACTGGAACTCGCGCACCATCAGCGGGTAGGGATGCGGCCCGAGGGCCGATCCCAGCAGGTAGTGCGTGTCGTGGGGCCGGGCCACCCAGTCGCGCATGGCTTCGTTGATGGCGTCCTTCAGCGTGCGGCTGCCCGAGTCCACGCCTTCGACGCGCGCGCCGAGCAGGCGCATCCGGAAGACGTTGAGTGCCTGGCGCCGCATGTCCTCGGTGCCCATGTAGACGACGCATTCGAGCCCGAGCAATGCGCAGGCTGTGGCGCTGGCCACGCCGTGCTGCCCTGCCCCGGTCTCGGCGACGATGCGCGTCTTGCCCATGCGCCTGGCGAGCAGCGCCTGGCCGAGGGCGTTGTTGATCTTGTGCGCGCCGGTGTGCGTGAGGTCCTCGCGCTTCAGGAACACGCGCGCCCCGCCGCACGCCTCGCCCAGCCGCGCGGCCTCCCACAGCGGCGTGGGGCGGCCCACGTAGTGGCGCAGCAGCCGATGGAGCTCGGCGCCGAACGTCGCATCCTGGCGGGCCGCGAGGTACTCGCGCTCGAGCGCCTCGATGGGCGCCACGAGCGTCTCGGGAACGAAGCGGCCACCGAACGCGCCGAAGTATCCGCGCGCATCCGGGTCGCGACGGCCGAACCAGTTCGTGCTCATGCCTCTGCTCTCACGGCAGCCACGAAGGCCGCCAGCTTGTCGTGATCCTTCACGCCGGGACTCTGTTCCACCCCTGACGACACATCCACACCGTAAGGCCGCGCCTCGCGGATGGCCGCGGCGACGTTGTCGGCCGTCAGGCCTCCGGCCAGCACCACGGGCCGCGAGCTCGCCACCCTTTGCACGCGCGCCCAGTCGACCGTGCGGCCTGTTCCGCCGCGGCGCACC
>DAIRFN010000142.1:0-13408 GCA_036795065.1 Vicinamibacterales bacterium | reverse complement strand
CCTGCGACCTCCTGGTTCGTAGCCAGACGCTCTATCCAACTGAGCTAAGGGCGCGAAGACTTTTGATCTTAGCACAACCCCTCGCCGGGGCTGAAGCCCCGGCGCGCTCCGTACCCGCTGCCCTTCAGCGCGTCAATCCGTGCCCCGCCGGGAACAGGCCCGGCAGCGAGATGGGGAGCCTGCCGCCAATGGGCGTCTCGCCCGCCAGCGCGCGCACGGCGCTGGCCTCCGCGAGATCCGAGAAGTCGTAGGTGAGGAGCATGGCCGGCACCTCGGGGACGCTGGCCGCCACGTACGGGTTGCCGAAGAACACCGCCACCATCGGCTGCGACCGCTGGCTCGTGCCGCGCGCCAGGTCCTGCAGCAGGCGCATCACGCCCGGCCCCAGGTCCTGCCGGCCGCTGCCCGAGGCCGCGCGGACGAACACGCCCGCCACCACCGCATCGAAGCGCGACGCCATGGCCCGCACCAGGTCGAGCTCGTTTTGCGTCGATCGATCCGACACCTCCACGGCTTCCGTGGCGGACCAGCGGCTCTTCAGCTCGGGAATGATGGTCCGGCTCGGCGCGGCGATGCGCCAGCCAGAGGGATAGTCGAGTACCGAGAGGTACAGCACGCTGGCGCCGGGGGGCAGGCGTAGTGGCACGCGATTCGTCTCGTCCTTGATCAGCGTGGCGGCCTTCTCCGCGATTGCGCGAGCCACGGCCTGGTGCTGCCGGCTGCCCACGGCCAGTGGCACCGACTCCAGCGAGACCGCGCGCGTGCGATGCAGGCCAAGCCGCGCCTTGGCCTCGAGGAGACGCTTCACGGACGCGTCAACCTGGGTGCGATCGATCGTCCCGCCTTCCACCGCCGCCTTCAGGGCGCGAAACGCCGCCACTGGATCCGGGGTATCGAGCACCAGGTCGGCCCCCGCGGCCACCGCCTTCACCGCCGCGTCTCCCGGCGGCATCATGCGCGTGATGGCGTCCATCTTCATCGAGTCGGTGACGATGAGGCCCTGGAAGGCGAGCTCGCGACGCAGCAGGTCGGTCACGACCGGGCGGCTGAAGGTGGCGGGGCCCTTCTCGGGATCCAGCTCCGGCAGCTCGATGTGTGCCACCATCGCCGCGGCGGCGCCCGCCGCCATCCCGGCGCGAAACGGTGGCAGCTCCGTGGCATTCAGCCGCTCGCGCGGGTGCGTGATGATGGGCAGGCCCAGGTGCGAGTCAACCTCCGTGTCACCGTGCCCGGGGAAGTGCTTCAACGTGGCCAGCATGCCGCCCTGCTGCAGCCCGCGCACGTAGGCCGCGACCAGCGCGCCAACCTTCGCGGGATCCTCGCCGAACGAGCGCGTGTTGATGACCGGGTTCCGCGGGTTGTTGTTCACGTCGGCCACGGGCGCGAAGTTGATGTGCACGCCCATCGCGCGTCCTTCCACGGCCGTGAGCCGCCCGGCCTCGAACGCCAGCTGCTCGTCTCCGGCCGCGCCCATGGCCATGGCCCGCGGAAAACGCGTGGCGCCGCCGATGCGCATGCCCGCGCCGAACTCGAAGTCCGCCGATGCCAGCAGCGGCACGGTCGCCACCGCCTGCAAGCGGTTGAGCGTGGCCGCCAGCGACAGCGGCTGGCCCAGGATCACCGTGCCGTAGGAAGGATTCAGCAGCACCCGCGGCGCCGGCTCGGTCCCGCCGAAGGCAATGACGGCGCCCGCGTGGCTCTCCTGCATCGCGCGCACGAGCTGATCGAACTCGTCGCTGTCGGAGGGGAGATAGGTGGAGTTGAAGCCCGGCGCGATCAGCTGCCCTATCTTCTGATCCCACGTGAGCTTCGCGAGCGTCTGCGTTACCCATCGCTGGGCCTCGCGGTCCAGCGGGGCCTGGGCCGAGGGTAGTGCCAGCGCGCACGCGGCCGCCAGCAGAACCAGGATCGATCGCACGGCGCTATGGTAGCGCACCCGCTCGCGCCATAATCTACGGACGATGTCCTTCGCAGATCACCGCGCCAAGGCGCCGGCCACCATCCGCTGCTACGTCATCACGGTGAGCGACACCCGCACGGAGGAGACCGACACCGGTGGCCGAGCCGTCGTCGAGCTCCTGACCGCCGCCGGCCACACCGTGATCGCAAAGCGCATCGTCCGCGACGAACCCGAGGAGGTGGCCGCGCTGGTGAGGCTGCAGGCCGCCACGGATCACGTGGACGTGATCATCACCACCGGCGGCACCGGCATCACCCGGCGCGACAGCACGTTCGAGGCCATCGACGGGCTGCTCGAGAAGCGACTGCCGGGATTCGGCGAGCTGTTCCGCATGCTCAGCTTCCAGGAGATTGGCCCGGCCGCCATGCTGAGCCGCGCCTGCGCGGGGACGTGCCGGGGGAGGGTGGTCGTCGCGCTGCCCGGATCCGAGAACGCCGTGCGCCTCGCCATGACCCGCCTGCTCGTGCCCGAGCTGGGCCACCTGGTTGCCGAGACACGCCGATGACGATGAGGCCGTTCACGAGCACGATTTCCATCACGGAAGCCCGCGCGATCATCGCGGCGGGCATGCCTCTCATCGCGAGGCGCGAGCGCGTGGCCTTGTCCAACGCCTCTGGCCGCGTCGTGGCCGCCGATGTGGTGGCTGCCTTCGATGTGCCGCCGTTCAACCGAGCCAGCATGGACGGCTACGCCGTGAAGGCCGAGGACACGGACGGCGCCAGCCGCACGGCGCCGCGAAGCCTGATGCTGGCCGGTCGCATCTACACCGGCGATGTGCCCACGGTAGTCGTCACCAACGGTACCTGCGTGGAGATCGCGACCGGCGCGCCGATGCCCGATGGCGCGGACGCGGTGGTGATGGTCGAGGAGACGTCGCTCGATGGGGATCGCGTGGCGGTCTGCACACCCGTCCACACCCGGCAGAACGTGGGACCGCGCGGGGCGGACATCTCCACAGGGCAGACCGTGCTGCAGTCCGGTGAAGTGCTGAACGCCAGCCGCGTGGGCGCGCTGGCGGCGCTGGGCCTGGCGGATGTCGAGGTGTGGTCACGACCGAGCGTCGCCATCCTCTCCACGGGCAACGAGATCGCGGACCAGGGACAACCGCTGGCGCCGGGACAGATTTACGACATCAACCGCTTCACGCTCTCTGCCGTGGTCAACGAGCATGGCGGCGTGGCCGCGCCCATCTCCACCGCGCGCGACACGCTGGACGCGCTGGACCAGGCGCTGGACGAGTGCCTGCGCCACGACCTCATCGTCTTCTCTGGAGGCAGCTCGGTCGGTGAGCGAGATCTCATCCTCGACGTCATCAAGCGCCGCGGCACGGTCCTGTTCCACGGCATCGCGGTAAAGCCGGGCAAGCCGACGCTCTTCGGACACGTCGAGGGCACGCCGGTGTTCGGCATGCCGGGATATCCGACGTCGTGCCTCTCGAACGCGTACATCCTGCTGGTGCCCGCGCTTCGCCGCATGGCGCGGCTCCCGCCCACGCTTCCCCGCACGATGCGCATGCCCCTCTCCGCGCGGGTCACGTCGGTGCCCAACCGCCACCAGTTCTACACGGTGCGCGTGGTGGAGGGCCAGGCCGTCCCCGCCTTCAAGGCGTCGGGCGACATCACGTCGATGTCGCGGGCGGATGGGTATATCGAGATTCCGGCGGATGTCACGGTGGTGGAGGCGGGGACGGAGGTGGTGGTGACGCTCTTCTGAGATCTGTGGTCTTGGGTCTTGGGTCTTGGGTCTTGGGACTTGGGACTTGGGTCTGGGTCGTGGGACTTGGGGTGCCGCGTATGTAGTTCCTGCGATCTCCGTGGCGCCGAGATGCAGCAGATTCTGCGGTCTGGCAAGACCCGGACCGAGGCGACATAGGGAATCCCGCGAGGATCTCCAGATTGCGGGAATGGCACGCCCGCAGCACCTGTCCAGTTGCCATGGCACGAGACCACCGCAAGCTCACTGCCTTCTCGCTCGCGGACGACCTCACTCTTTGCGTGTACCGCTCGACCAGGGGGTTCCCCGCGGAGGAGCGCTTCGGGTTGCAGGCACAGCTTCGTCGCGCCGCAGTCTCGGTGCCTGCGAACATCGTGGAGGGCTGTGCTCGGGAGGGGGAGCGCGACTTCCAGCGGTTTCTGGAGATCGCCTTTGGGTCCTGCCGGGAGTTGCTTTACCTCGCGACGCTCTCCGAGCGCCTTGGCTTCCTCAACGGCGATGCTTCTAGGGCGATAGAGACGCTGGGCAATCGAACCGCTGGAGCCATTCTGCGGCTTCGGCAATCGCTCGACCGCCGTTGAGGAATTCAGGGCTCTGCCCCCGAGAGCCAGCCCGGGACCCAGAGCCCAGACCCCAGGCCCAAGACCCAAGTCCCAAGACCCAAGACCCACGTCCCAAGGCCCCCTACGGCCCCAGCGTCAGCCGCAGCACATTCTCCACATACCAGTAGAACAGCCGGTCACCCCGGAACACCCCGCGCACGACGGGGCCGCCCCACATGCGGCCCAGGTAGGCGTTCATCGACCAGTACCGTGAGAGGCGCACGTCGGCCGTGCCCTCGACGACAGTGCCCAGCCCTCGAGCGCCGTTCGAGGGCCGTGTCGAGTAGCCGAAGAACGGCCCCTCGCGTGCGGTGGCGCCACTGCCCTGATACCAGCGATCCGCGGCGTGCGCGAGATCGAGCCGGTGCAGGTCTACCCGCACGCGGGCGCGCGGGTGCGGGTCCGCGAGCACCTGGACGAACCCGTCGCGCAGGTTCGCCTGCGCATAGACCATCGACAGGGCATAGGTGCGTGTCTCCTGCAGCATCGGAAAGAACGTGCCGTGCCGATCGTCGCGCGCGTCACCGTCTCCGGACGCGTACGACACGCCCACGCGGATCCACGGCCGGCCGGGCTGATCGCGCCAGCGATAGCCGCCTTCTGCGGCGACGCTGAACGCGCGATGCGCCTGCCCATACCAGTCGCCGGTCTGCCACGCCCCCCAGGCCAGCCAGTCGGCCTCACCGCCACCCAGCACTCGAGTGCCGACGTGCGAGCCACCCACGGCCCACACGGTGACATCGGCGGCGTCGGTTGGAAGGTTGGCGTTGTCGGGCCTGATGTCGACCGCGCGGCGATCGCGGTAACCGTACGCGAACAGCTGGCTCTCCGCCGTCGAACCATGCCGGCGACCGGCGTAGGCCGTGCTTACCTGCAGTTTCGGTATCGTGAGGTTGGTGGATTCCTCGTAGCCGCCTTGCGAGACGAGGAACAGGCCGCCGCCGGCGTAGTCACGATCGCGCGCGACGTCGAACCTCACCCCGTCAAATCGTCGCTGGTAGAACGACCAGTCGAACGTCCCGACGAGGCGTCCGTCAAGGCGAAGACGGCTAAGCTCGGCAAGACGCGAGGCGTCGGCTCGCGAGCCCAGGGGCTCGCCCTCCGCGCCAGACGCGTAGGGCATGCGGCCGATAGTGACGCCCACTCGTCGATCGCGCGTATGCACCGATGCCGTGAACTCCTTCAGGGACGCCTGGTAGCTGTACGGGATGCCGGAGGCGACGTAGTAGAAGGGGCCGGTGCCGAGGCCGCCAGGACCGATGGCGTCGGTGGGCAGGTGCTCGACGCGCACGTAGGAAAACCCGCCGCTCAGATCGAAGCGGGAACCGCGGACGCGCAGGTAGGTGTCGAACCGGTTGCCGAAGAACGTGTAGTCGGGATCGACCTCGTCGATGGGTGGCTCGAAGAATCGCCACGACTCGACCCGTGTCAGGTTCGAGGCCGAAACCACCACCTCGGGATCGGCGCCGGCCGGCATCGGCGCGGCCTCCTGCGCCAGGGCCGGCCGAGGGCACGCCATCGTCCACGCAAGGGCTGACACCTGCAGCCAGCGCATCACCCTGTCCTGTGCAGGTGGTAGCGCATGATGGCTGCGTGACGGCCGCCCGGCACGCGTTCGAGATCGTAGACGTCCCCCGCGGGCCCCATCGCGCCCTGCGCGCGCGCGATTCGGCCGCGGTCCTCCTCGTCCAACACCAGGGTCGTCGCGGCGACCGTCTGCGGCAGGTGACGCGCGTGCCTGGCGCCGACAATGACGCCCGCGACGCCGGGCTGGTCCATCACCCAGCGGACGGCCACCGCGCCGATGGTCGTGCGCTGCTTTTTGGCCACGGCGTCGAGCGCGCTCAACAGCTGCTGATACGACGCCCACCCGCCGAACTCCTCGATGATGAGCCGGTACTTCACCAGCGAGCGATTCTCCAGCGGCTCGCCTGGCGCGGGCTGTCCCAGCCAGCGCTCCGACAGGAAGCCGCCGGCCAGCGCCCCGTAGGCGAGCAGACCGATCCCGAGACGCTCGCACGTCGCGGTCATCCCGTGCGCGGGGCGCCGATCCAGCACCGAGTACTGCAACTGGTGCGACACCACTGGCACGCCAGCGCCGATGATCTCGCGCAGGCGCAGGGTATCGAAGTTCGTGAGGCCCACGTTCCGCACCTTGCCGGCGCGGCGAAGATCGTCCAGAACCTGCGCGGCCTCGATCCAGCCCGGGACGCCATAGTCCCACCAGTGCAGCTGCACCAGGTCCAGCGCCTCCACGCCGAGCCGTTGCCGGGATCGATCGACGATGGCTTCCACCTCGCGCTTCGACAGGGACGCGAGCCGGTCCAGGTCTGGCACGCACTTGGTGTGCACCTGCACGCGACCCGCCGCCGTTGCCCCGGCGCGCGCGCGCAACCGGCGGAGGAACTCGCCGATGAGGGCCTCGACACCGGTGTAGATGTCGGCGCAATCGAAGGTGGTGATGCCGGCTTCGACGAACGCCTCCATGTCGGCGACCGCGGCGTCCACTTCAACGCGGCCGTGTCCCCCCGCGAGCTGCCAACCGCCCTTCAGGACGCGCGAGATGGTGTAAGCGGGCGCCAGGCTCGCGCGCGGGACGCTCATCTGTCCGAGGCGCGTGGCGGCAGCGGCACGACCGTCACCTCGCTGTGGCGGAAGGTGCGCACGCCGGTGCGCGTGATGCGGAAGCGCGCGCCGCAGTTCGGGTCGGGGCACGCGATGTCGGTGTCGGTGGTCATCCAGTCGTGTTCGTGCGTCATCCGCTGCTTCGCGGGCAGCAGGGGCAGCAACGCCGCCAGCGCGTACATCGAGAACGCCTTCCCGTCCGGGAAGCGCAGGTTCTCGCCCTGCACCTCGAACCAGTCGCCCGCGCGGTGGCCGCAGACCATCGGCCGCTCTGTGGCGACCACCTCCACGCGCAGGTCGTACAACTGAAACGCGTCGTCCATCAGCAGTAGTCTATAGCCGCCAGATGACCCCGCCTCCTCTCGCCATGCGCGGCGGCGCCGCCGGCGCGCTTGCTCCCTTCGTGGTGTTCCTGGTCGGCGTCGGCTGGCTGGCGCTCGCGGGCGCTCCAGACGAGCGCGGCTTCTGGCCCATCCTGCTCGCCGCCATCGCGGTCGGCCTGCTGCTGGCGAGGGATCGGCACCAGTACTCGGAGACGCTGCTGGCGGGGATGTCGCAGCCGCTGGTGCTGCTGATGGTGATGGCATGGCTCCTGGCCGGCGTGCTCGGCACATTGATGGGGGCGGCCGGGTTCGTCCAGGCCCTCGTCTGGATCACCGGGCAGCTCGGCCTGTCGGGCGGCGCCTATGTGGCCGCGGCGTTCGTGGCGTGTGCGGCCGTGGCCACCTCCACCGGCACCAGCTTCGGGACCATCCTCATCTGCGGGCCGCTGCTCTACCCTGCCGGCGCGGGTGCCGGTGCCGACCCACGCGTGCTGGCGGGCGCCATCCTGGCCGGCGCCACGTTCGGTGACAGCATCTCGCCCATCTCCGATACCACCATCGCCTCGTCTGGCACCCAGGGGGCAGACATTGGCGGGACGGTGCGCGCGCGGCTCAAGTACGTGCTGCCGGCGGGTGTGGTGGCGGCGATGGCGTACCTCGCTCTCGGTACATTCGCGGGAGACACCAGCGAGGTGGCCTCGCCAGTCGGCGGCCGGCCTGGCGGCTGGCCCATGGCGGTCGTGCCCGTCCTCATCGTCGGCATGCTGCTGGCGCGGCGGCATCTCGTGGAAGCGCTGATGGCGGGTATCACGGCCGCCATCACGATCGCGCTGTCCTTCGGCCTGTTGTCACCCGCGCAGCTGTTGCGCGTGGAATCTGGCAGCTATGCGGCGACGAGCCTGATCATCGACGGGCTCGAAAGAGGCGTGGGTGTGACGGTGTTCACGTTGCTGCTCGTGGGCCTGGTCGCGGGGCTCGAGGCCAGCGGCACGCTGGCGCGCCTCGTGGGCCAGACATCCGGGCGGTCTTCTGCGCGGTGGACCAGCGAGATGCGGATTGTGGCCACGGTGATGGGAGCCGTGCTCGTCACCACGCACAGCGTGGTCGCGATCCTGGCGGTGGGCGACTACGCTCGGCGTGCGGGCGAGGCCGTGGGGATCACCGCCTATCGCCGCGCCAACCTTCTGGACCTTGCGGTCTGCACGTGGCCGTTCCTGCTTCCCTATTTCCTGCCGACGATCCTGATGTCGGCGGCGACGGCGTCAGGTGAAACGGCGGCCATGCCGCGAGTCTCCGCCCTCGACGCCGGCCTCTTCAACTTCTACTCGTGGGGATTGCTGGTGATGCTGGTCGTCGCGGTGGCGGGCGGCTACGGGCGGAAGGCGTGAGGCGTCACCAGGGATGCGACCGGCAGAAACACGAACGCCGGGGCTGAGGCCCCGGCGCTCCGTCGCACGCGTCGGCTCCTAGCCCTTCAGGAGCCGATTCACCTCTCCCCAGTTCACCACGTTCCAGAACGCGGCCAGGTAATCGGCGCGGCGGTTCTGGTACTTCAGGTAATAGGCATGCTCCCACACGTCCACGCCGAAGATGGCCTTCTTGCCGTCCATCAGCGGGTTGTCCTGGTTCGGCGTGCTCGTGATTTCGAGCTTCCCCCCGTTATCCACCAGCCACGCCCAGCCGCTGCCGAAGCGGCCCATGCCCGCGGCCTGGAACTGCTCCTTGAACTTGTCGAAGCTGCCGAAGGCCGCGTCGATACCGCTCGCCACATCGCCCGTCGGCGTGCCGCCGGCATTCGGGCCCATCAGCTTCCAGAACATCGAGTGGTTCCAGTGGCCGCCGCCGTTGTTGCGGACGGCCGTGCGGATGGCCTCGGGCACCGCCGCGAGATCCCGCAGCAGGTCGTCGAGGCTCTTGTCGTGCAGCTCGGGGTGCTTGTCGAGCGCGGCGTTCAGGTTGGTGACGTACGCCTGGTGATGCTTGCCGTGATGAATCTGCATCGTCTGCGCGTCGATGTGCGGCTCGAGCGCCGCGAAGTCGTACGGCAGGGCTGGCAGTGTATGGGCCATGTGCATGAACTCCTCTAGGTAATTGTAAGCATCCTGTCGAGCGCGATCCGCGCAAACTTCTTGTCGCGATCCGGCACGACGACATGGTTGTGCACCTCGCCGTCGACGAGGCCTTCGAGCACCCACAGCAGGTGGTTTGGCGACACCCGGAACATGGTCGAGCAGAGGCAGCCCATCGAGTCGAGCGACAGCACCGTCTTCGCGGGCGCCACCTCCTCGGCCAGGCGATGGACGAGGTGCAGCTCGGTGCCTACGGCCCAGGTCGTTCCTGCGGGCGCCTCTCGCACGGTCTTCAGGATGTACTCCGTGGATCCGAAGTCGTCTGCCGCGCGCAGCACGTCGTGCGGCACTTCGGGGTGAACGATGACCCGCACCCCCGGATGCTGCGCTCGCACGGACTCGATCTGCTTCACGGTGAAGCGCACGTGCACCGAGCAGTGCCCCTTCCAGAGGATGAGCTTCGCATGCTCGACCTGCTCGCGGGTGAGGCCCCCGAACGGCTCGAACGGATCCCACACGACCATCTCGTCGAGGGGCACGCCCATCTTCCACGCGGTGTTGCGCCCCAGGTGCTGGTCGGGCAGGAACAGGATCTTCTCCTTCCGCTTCCAGCCCCAGTCCAGTGTCGCCGCGGCGTTGGACGAGGTGCACACCGTGCCGCCGCGCTCGCCGACGAACGACTTAATGGCCGCGGCGGAGTTGATGTAGGTCACCGGGACCACGCGCGAGGCCACGCCCAGCTGCTCGAGCTCGGACCAGCAGATGTCGAGTTGATCGGGCGCGGCCATGTCGGCCATGGAACAGCCGGCGGCCAGGTCGGGCAGGATCACCTTCTGGTGCGGCAGGCCGAGAAGGTCAGCGCTCTCGGCCATGAAATGCACGCCGCAGAAGACGATGAACTCGGCCTGGGGGTGCCTGGCGATCTCGCGGGCGAGCTTGAACGAGTCGCCGGTGTAGTCCGCGAAGCGGATGACCTCGTCGCGCTGGTAGTGGTGGCCGAGGATCACGAGGCGGTCGCCCAGGGCGGCGCGCGCCGCCGCAATGCGCGTGGCCATCTCCTCGTCCGACAACCCGAGGTACTGCTCCGGAAGCGGCTGTCGCTCGCGGATACTGGCCTTCTCCACCTCGTTGAGGACCGGCAGGAACGTGCCCGTCGTCATCGTCTGTGTGCCTCGTGTGCCGTGCCGGCTTGCGAGATTGTGAAAAGTTTCGCAATCTCCGGACACGAAAAGGACCAAGCCGTCCGGCGCGCGATTGCCGCGCCGACCAACTTGGTCCGTGATCGACTATAGCACGTTACGCCGGCGTCAACTGCGGCACGCGGATGACGCGGTAGAGCGTGTCGCGTTCGATGGGCTCGCGGCCGGCCTCGACGATCAGCCGCTCGATGTCGCCGGTGGAGAGCGCCGTCGGCGTGGACGAGCCAGCCATGTGGTAAATGGTCTCTTCCTGCACGGTGCCGTCCAGATCGTCGGCGCCGAACCACAACGCCGTCTGCGCCACTTCCACGCCGCAGGAGATCCAGTACGCCTTGATGTGATCGACGTTGTCGAGCAGCAGCCGCGCCACCGCGTGCACACGCAGCGTGTCGGCGGCCGACGGCGCCGGGAGCTTGCGCATCTGGTTGTTGTCGGGGTGGAACGCCAGGGGGATGAACGCCTGCAGCCCGCCCGTCTCGTCCTGCAGCGCGCGGATGCGCAGCATGTGGTCCACGCGCTCGTCCATCGTCTCGATGTGCCCGTACAGCATCGTCATGTTCGTGCGCATGCCGAGCCGGTGGGCCGTGCGGTGAATGGACAGGTAGCGGTCCCCGTCGCACTTGTCATGACAGATCTTCTGGCGCACGCGTGGCGCGAAGATCTCCGCGCCGCCGCCGGGCAGCGAGTCGAGCCCGGCCTCGCGCAGTTCCACCAGCACCTGCTCGTCGCTCTTGCCGTACAGATCCGCGAAGAACGCAATCTCCACCGCCGTGAAGCATTTCAGGTGAATGTCCGGACGGATCTGCTTCAACCCCCGCAGCAGGTCGGTGTAGTAGCTGAACGGCAGGTCAGGGTGCAGCCCGTTGACGATGTGAATTTCGGTGAGCGGCTGGTGAGCGCGGTCGCGCAGCTTGGCCAGGACCTGGTCGATGGAACTGGTGTAGGCGCCCTCGTCACCTGGCTTGAGGCGCGCGAACGAGCAGAACAGGCACGAGGCCGTGCACACGTTGGTGGCCTCGAGGCGGAGGTTGTGGTTGAAGTAGGTGCGGGCGCCGTGGCGACGCTCGCGCTCGCGGTTGGCAAGCCACCCGAGTGCCAGCAGGTCGGGCGTCTCGAAGAGTTGCCGCCCCTCGTCGAAAGAGAGGCGCTCGCGCGCCTCCACCTTGTCGGCAATCTCGGCAAGTCCTGCAGATTTGAGGCGCGCAATCATCGAAGGTAGACCAGAGCGTCAGGGTGGCCCCGAGTCGGTCGCGGTCGGCCTCGACTCCCGACTCCCGGCAGCGTTAGCTGATACCCCACACCTGGGCACGAAGGGTGCGGGCGCGCGGGCCATCAAGCTCGGCCATCAGGATGCGCTGCCACTGGCCCAGCA
This sequence comes from Vicinamibacterales bacterium, assembly GCA_036795065.1. GTDB lineage: Bacteria > Acidobacteriota > Vicinamibacteria > Vicinamibacterales > UBA2999 > VFZN01. Next base: position 1,545 of record DAIRFN010000142.1, on the reverse strand, counting down.
CCACCTCGCCGCCACTGATCTGCAGCGTGAGCGAGTGGCCCAGCAGCATGGCGCGCAGGTGCGAGTCGGCGTTCATGCGATCGCAATCCGAGTGATCCGGATCGTTGTGCATGTAGTAGCGGTCGCGGGCCACCATCTCTTCGAGGAACTTCTTGATGTCCACGAGCAGGGCGCGCTGGAACTCGTTGATGAAGACGGCGCAGGTCGTGTGCATCGACCAGAGGGTGATCATCCCCTCCTTGATATTGAACTGCCGGACGTAGGTCATGACCTTGTCGGTCAGGTCCACGAGCTCGATGCGGTCGTCCGTGTCGATGACGAAATTTTCGCCGTGAATCACAAGGCCGCCAGCCGTCGCCGAGGCCACCTGCTGCACGGGGGTCTCGCGGACGGTCACGGTCGAACTCTTGCTCATGCGTTCCTCTTTGTGGTCGGCCCTGAATGGCGGGGCGTCATGATGGCAAACACAAACTCTGTATTCTATCCCCAAACCCAGCCCAGCGGCACTGGAACGTTACAGAGCCCGTAACCTCATTCGCTGCCACCCTTTAGCAAGGCCCCGCGCGACGCGGAGCGCCGCCGGGCGGCGCCATTCTGCCATGCTACAATCCGCCTGACAACCGACGCGTTCCCGGCGGTCAGGGAAGTTGGGTGAAAAGCCCACACGGTCCCGCCACTGTAAGCGGGGAGCGCGCGTCCATTCATCTCGCTTCGCCCTGCTGCACCACGTTGGGGGCTTCGGCCCATCGACGGGCTCAGGGCAAGGCGGGACGTCACTGTCGCCTCGGGCGATGGGAAGGCGTCGGGCGCGCGTCACGATCCGCAAGTCAGGAGACCTTCCGCCACGGAATCCGTCCTTCGGCCCGTCCGCCATGTCGGCGGCGGGCACCGGCGCGGGTCACGCCGGGGAGGCGCCATGCACTACCCCTCACGCCTGTACACCCAGGCATCCCTGCTCATCTCTTCGTACGCGATCTGTCTCTTCGCGTCGTCGCCGGCCTTCGCCCAGGACGCAGCGCTTCGCGGCCGCGTGCTCGACCCCGACGGACGCCCCATCGTGGGCGCGACCGTCGTCGTCGAAGGGCCGGCCGCCGCACCGCGCACTACCCTTTCTGACGCCGACGGGGCCTTCGAGGTGGCCTCGCTCGCACCCGGCCGCTACCTCATTCACGCCTCGGCGCCAGGCCTCGCGGCACCGGCCCGTGCCGTGGCGATCGAGGCGGGCGGCACCGAGAACATCGACCTGGCCCTGCGGTTGGCTGCCGTGGACGAGCGCCTGGTCGTGACGGCCGGGCAGGTGGACCAGCCGCTTTCGCGCGTGCCCGACAGCACCACCGTGATCGACGGCGACGAGCTCCAGGCGCGGCAGCAGTTCGCGACCAGCCAGGCGCTCCGCTCGGTACCCGGCCTGGTCGTGCAGCAGAACGGCGGCCCCGGCGCCGTGGCCTCGCTCTTCACGCGCGGCGGCGAGTCCGACTACACGCTCGTCCTCGTGGACGGCATCCGCGCCAACACCTTCGGCGGAGGGATGGATCTTTCGCAGCT
>DAIRFN010000141.1:4314-13417 GCA_036795065.1 Vicinamibacterales bacterium | reverse complement strand
GTGTGTGCTGAGTTGATCCATTGACGCGGATGTGACCGGATGACGCGGATGGGTTGGATCTGCAGATTACGCGGATTGCGCGGATTCAGGAAAGTTCAAAGTTTCTCGAAGGCCTTCCTTCAGGCCCCCATGCTCCTCTGCGTAATCTGCGCCATCCGGCCTTCGGTGTCTACCAGCCGCAGCAATCGGTCTTGAACCGGCACTGCGGGCACCGCCACACCGCATGCATCCGATACATCTCGGCCCCGCAGCGCTCGCACTTCGTCGGGGCCTCCGCATCTCGTGGCGGCAGGCTCCGCAACGCCGAGACAACCGGGGTGACCACGACGGGAAGGTTGGGGCGGCTGGGGTCGGACACGGTCTGATTATAGGAATGCTCGACAGGCACGCAAGGGTTCTACCTCGTGCAGGGAAATGATACATTCGTATCGTACTTTGACAGTCCCCGCTCATGCCCGATCGCTATGCCGCTGAGCTGACGAAGTCCACGGAGCCGACCGTCCTCGTGGTGGACGACGACCCGGCCGCCGTCGAGTTCCTGAAGACGGTCATTGCGCAGTCGACCCGCGTTCCGCGCTACCGGGTGACGACGGCCAACTCCGGGTTTCGCGCCGAGCAGGCGTGCAAAACCTATCGGCCGGCCGTGGTGCTGCTGGACCTCCTGCTGCCCGACGCCGACGGCATGGACGTGCTGCGCGCGCTGAAGGCCATCGACCAGGGCCTCGAGGTGATCGTCATCAGCGGGCAGGGCACCATCAAGCGCGCGCTCGAAGCCGGTCAGGCGGGGGCCTTCTTCTTCCTCGAGAAATCCGACATCGACCCGAAAGGCCTGCTGGGGCTGATGGACCGGGCGACGGCCCTGGTGCACGAGCGGCGGCAGCATCAATGGCTGCAGGACCGGCTGCGCGACCGCGACTCGTTCGACAACATCCTCGGGAAGAGCAAGGCCATGCTCGCGCTCTTCGAGCTGGTGGATGCCGTGGCGGCCAGCGAGGCCAACGTGCTCATCCAGGGCGAGAACGGGACGGGCAAGGAGCTGTTCGCCAACGCCATTCACCACCGCAGTCACCGGAGCTCGGGGCCGTTCATCAAGATCAACTGCGCGGCGCTGCCCAAGGACCTGATCGAGTCCGAGCTGTTCGGGTACAAGAAGGGCGCGTTCACGGGCGCCAATACCGATAAGGTGGGCCTGCTCGAAACGGCGGGCGGCGGCTCGCTGATGCTCGACGAGATTGGCGAGATGCCGGCACTGCTGCAGACCAAGCTGCTCCGCGTGCTGCAGGAACGCGAGTTCCGCCCCATCGGCAGCGACCGGTGGGTGCAGGTGGATTTCCGGCTCATCTGCGCGACCAACGTGGACCTCGATGCGGCTCTGGCCGACGGCCGGCTGCGCGAGGATCTCTACTTCCGCATCAACACCATCACGCTGCGCGTGCCGCCGCTCCGCGAGCGGGCCGAGGACATCCCGCTGCTGTGCTCGCACTTCCTCCAGAAGTTCAACAAGCGATACCAGAAGGCGCTCAAGGGCATCTCGCCGGCGGCCTATCAGCGGCTGATCCGATTCCGCTGGCCCGGCAACGTCCGCGAGCTCGAGAACGCCATCGAACGAGCCGTGCTGGTGGCCAAAGGCACCGAGGTGCAGCCGCAGGACCTGCCCGAGTCCATTCGTGACGAGGTGCCGGGCAACAGCTTCTCGGTGCCGCCGCACCACACCCTGGCGGAGATCGAGCGCGTCACCATCCTGCAGACGCTCCAGCGCACCAACTGGAACAAACAGGAGGCCGCCAGCATCCTGGGCCTCTACCGGCCCACGCTCTACAGCAAGATGCGGAAGCACGAGATCCGCGATCCACGCTCATCCGCGAGGGTTGAGGAAGAGTGACGGCCACCGCGCGCCTCCGGCTGATCGGCCTGGCCGCCTGGAGGGGGGTGGGCGAGCTCTACAACAGCGAGGGCTTGACGCACGCCGCCTCCATCGCCTACTACGCGCTGCTGTCGCTGTTTCCGTTCCTGTTGCTCATGCTGTCGCTGCTGGGATCGGTGACGGCGGACCCGGCCGATCGCGATCGGGTCGTGGCTTTCGTCTTCGAGTACTTCCCCCGGCAGTTCGAGTTCATCACCGGCCAGCTCGATGCCTTCCGGGCCTCGACGGTGAGAATGGGCGTCGGCGGCACGGTGGCGCTCGTCTGGGCATCGCTGGGTTTCTTCAACGCCATCACCTCGGGCGTCAACCATGCCTGGGGCGTGGAGAAGAAGCGCAGCTTCCTGAAGAACCGCCTGATCGGCTTCGTCATGCTCCTCTCGGCTGGCGGCGGCATGCTGATCGCCATCCTCATCGTGAGCGCAGCCAAGGTGGGCCAGACCCGGTGGTTCGGGGCCATCGGGGCGCGATCGCCGTGGATCGAGTGGTTCTCGAGCGTGTCGGCCAACCAGGTGGCGACACTGATCCTCATCGTGTGCGTGGCCCTGGTGTTGTATTTCATCCCCAACGCGCGCGTGCGCTTTCGCGACGTGTGGCCGGGCGCAATCCTGGTCGGGCTGTTGTGGCGCGGCGCCTTGTCGGCGTTCTCATGGTACGCGCGTGACCTGGCCGCCTGGAATGTGATCCACGGTTCGGTGACGGCGGTCGTGGTCTTCCTGCTGTGGATCTATGTCAGCGCCGTCATCCTCATGTACGGCGTGGAAATGACGGCGGCCTATGCTCGATTGCAGGACGCTGCCGTCCGGCACCCGACGATGGCGCCCGAGGCGTAGCCGGAACGCCGCACCTTCAGCGCCCCGGTCGATTAAGGGAGAAAAGTCTGCCTCCGGGGTGTCAACTGAGCCCGGGAAGCCGCCTTCGCCGCGCCATTCGATGGAACGGGACGTGCAGCCAACCGGGCATGCGTGCCGTGGTGCACGCGGGAGCAGACACCCCCATGATCCTGGAATGGCTAATCGGCACGTCGGACCCCGGTCATATCACCCCGTGGAACCCGGTGATTGCGGAGCGTCATGCCGCCCAGACAGCCCGGATGCTGCTAGGGGCGTGTGGCCCGGCCCGTAAGGTCGGGAATCGCCGCGACGAGGCAATCCTGGCGGATCGGGAGCGCCGCGCCGCGCAGATGTCGGGCCGTGGCCGGCTGTTCCGGATCGGCCCGCTCGGCCGCACCGAGCGTCCGCGGTCCGTCGCCTGAGCGTGCTGCCCGAAGCGCGCCACGACACGGCGTGACTGACGACCAGTGACAGGGGAGCGTGCGCCGCGCTAAGGTTCCGCCCGCTGGACGAGCTGGCGGATGAGCGCGTCGTTGAACGCCGGCAGGTCGTCCACCTTGCGCGACGTGATGAGGTTGCTGTCCTCCACGACGGGCCGATCCACGTAGCGCCCGCCCGCGTTCTTCACGTCCACGGCGATGGACGGCCAGCATGTCAGCGTCTTGCCCTTAAGGACGTTCGCGTTGATCAGCACCGACGGCCCGTGGCAAATGGCCGCCACGGGCTTGCCCGCGGCCATGCACTCGCGCACCAGGTCCACCATGGCGTGGCGGAGGCGCATCTTGTCGGGGGCGTAGCCGCCTGGAATGACCACGGCGTCGAAATCGTCCACGCGTGCCGACCCCGCGGCCAGGTCGGCCGTCACGATCCCGCCGTGCTTGCCGGTATAGGCCTTGCCGGCCATGGGTCCCACCAGTGTCACCCGCGCGCCAGCCCCGACCAGTGCATCACGGGGTGAGGTGAGCTCGACATCTTCGAACAGGTCTTCCACCAGGATGGCCACGCGCGCGCCGGACAAGAGCATCTGTTGATAGTACCGCACTCCGCTATCCGGTCTCAGGTCTCCCAGGAGAAATCCGACTCCCGACTCCCGACTCCCGACTCCCGATATGATCGATCCGATGCCCAATCGCCTGGCCGCCGAGCAGAGCCCCTACCTGCTGCAGCACGCGAACAACCCGGTGGACTGGTGGCCGTGGGGCGAGCCCGCGTTCGCCGAGGCGCGCGCCAGCGACCGGCCGATCTTCCTCTCCATCGGCTATGCCACCTGCCACTGGTGCCACGTGATGGAGCACGAGTCGTTCGAGGATGCGTCGACGGCCGAGATGCTGAACCGCGACTTCGTGCCGATCAAGGTGGATCGCGAAGAGCGTCCCGACGTGGACCGCGTCTACATGACGTTCGTCCAGGCCACCACGGGCAGCGGCGGCTGGCCGATGAGCGTGTGGCTGACCCCGGAACTGCGGCCGTTCTATGGCGGCACCTACTTTCCCCCGGACAGCCAGTCTGGCCGCCCGGCGTTCACGGACGTGCTTCGCGAGATCGCGCGCGCGTGGCGCGAGGACCGCCCCAACATCCTCGAGTCGGCCGCCCAGATCGTCCATCGCCTGGCCGCGCTCAGCGGCGGGAGTGACCAGCGCGTGGCCATGGACGCGACGTGGCTGGACCAGACGCGCATCCAGTTCGAACGCGGCTTCGACAGGCGTCGCGGCGGATTTGGCGACCAGCCGAAGTTCCCGCGACCCACGGAGCTCCTGTTCCTGCTGCGCGAGCACGCCCGGACCGGCGAGCCCGCGCCGCGCGACATGGTGTTGCAGACGCTGCGCGCGATGGCCCTGGGCGGCATGCGCGATCACATCGGCGGCGGCTTTCACCGCTATTCGGTCGATGGAAGCTGGCGGGTCCCGCATTTCGAGAAGATGCTCTACGACCAGGCCCAGCTCGTCGTCGCGTATCTGGAAGGCGCGCAGGCCTCGGGCGACCCGTTCTTCGCTCAGGTGGCCGAGGACACGCTGCAGTACGTCGAGCGCGAGATGACCGACGAGGGTGGAGGGTTCTACTCGGCGGAAGACGCCGACAGCGTGCCGCCCGAGAAGGCGGGCGAGGCCGGCGCGCGGAAGACCGAGGGCGCGTTCTATCTCTGGACGCAGGACGAGATTCGCCAGCTGCTGGGCGAGAGCAGTCGGGCGTTCGAGCTGCGCTACGGCGTGCTGGCCAACGGCAACGCGCCGTTCGATCCGCAGCACGAGTTCGAGGGACGGAACATCCTCTACACGGCGCGGTCCATCGCCGATATCGCGCGTGAGACGTCGCTCGAGCCGGTGACGATTGCCAATCAGCTCATGGAGGGCCGCGTGAGGCTGTTCGGCGTACGTCACCAGCGCCCGAGGCCCGAGCGGGATGACAAGGTGCTGACCGCGTGGAACGGGCTGATGATCGCCGCCGCCTCCCGGGCAGGCCGCGTCCTCGACGGCGGCGAGATGCTGGCGCAGACGGTCGGGGGAGAGAACCCTGGGGCGCGGCACCTGGCCGCGGCGGTGCGCGCCGCGCAGTTCGTCGAGCGCCTCCTGTGGGATCCGACGCGCCGCGTGCTGCGGCGCCGCTATCGGCGGGGGCATGCCGCCATCGACGGGTTTGCCGAAGACTACGCGTACATGAACTGGGGGCTGCTCGAGCTGTTCCAGTCCACGGGCGACGCGCAGTGGCTGCGGTGGGCGCTCGGGCTGCAGACACGGCAGGACGAGCTGTTCCTCGACGGCGAGCGCGGGGGCTGGTTCTCGACGACAGGCGACGACCCATCGGTGCTGGTGCGGGCCCGTGAGCAGTACGACGGCGCCGAGCCGTCGGCCACCTCGGTGTCGGCGCTCAACACGCTGGCGCTGTCCAACCTCACCGGCGACCGGGTCTGGCGCGACCGAGCCGTGGCCGCCATCGAGAGTTTCGGCGGCCTGCTCCAGTCGCAGGGGAGGAGCGTGCCCCTGATGGCGGCCGCGCTCAGCGCCGCCCTCGCTCCGTCCGCGCAGGTGGTGGTCGTCGGTCCGCGCGACCGCGACGACACGCGCGCCCTGTGGCGCCGCGCGCAGCGCGCCCTGCGCCCGTTTACCGTGATGCTGCCCGTGGAACCCGGCGATCCGCAGCAGGCGATTGCCACGATGCTGCCGTGGGTCGGCGCGATGCGCATGGTGAACGATCGCGCCACGGCGTACGTGTGCCAGGACTTCGTCTGCCAGGCCCCGGTGTCCGATCCAGAGGCGCTGCCCTGAAGGGCGTGCATGGACAAGCGCGCCCCGCGGTGAAAAGATGTGAAGTCCGAGGACCCGATGACCAAGCCGATCGACGTGGAAGTGTGGGTGCGCGGCACCACCGATGCCCACACGCTAACCCTGCCGGGCGTGAGCGCCGACGCGACACTCTGGACCGATGACGATGTGCGGCACCTGCTGGGCGAGATGCTGCTGGCCATCGAACGGCTGAAGAACCCGGGCGGGACGCCGCCGCCGGTGAGCCTGCGGGGGTTCAGCTGGATTGTGAGCCCCGATGCCGAAGGCGTGGTCGTTCACCTCGAGATGCAGATGGGCACGGCCAGCGCGGGCCCCTTCCGCATCGACGAACCGATGCTCACCGCGATGATCACGCGCGTGCTGGCGCTCCCCGACGCGCCCGCCGCGACGTCAACCACCGTGCACTGAGGCGGTGGCTGGTCCATGTTGATGGCGGCCCAAGACCCAAGACCCAAGACCCACGACCGTTGTGGAGACCGCGCTTCGCGCAGTGGGGAATGTGGGAGGATGAGGCCGACAAGGAGCGCGCGATGACCGGTGCGTTGCTGGCGAGTCTCGAAGAAGCGTTCGACCGCCGATCGTGGCACGGGACCAACCTGCGCGGGGCCATCCGGGGGCTCTCGCTCGATCAGGCGGCGTGGCGCCCGGGGCCGGCACGCCACAACATCTGGGAGCTGGTGCTGCATGCGGCGTATTGGAAGTACGCGGTCCGTCGCCGCCTCACCGGCGACCAGCGCGGGACGTTCCCGCTGAAGGGCAGCAACTTCTGGCCGCGCCCCGGCGAGGGCGACATGGCGGAGTGGAAGCGCGACGTGGCGACGCTGGTGGACGAACATCGGAAGCTGCTCGCGGCCGTGCGCGCCACGCCGCCGGCGCGTTGGCCCAGGCGGGCGCCGGGGAGCCCGTTCACCTATGCGGCCCTGGTGCGAGGGGCCGCCGCCCACGACCTCTACCATGCCGGTCAAATCCAGGTGATCAAGGCGCTCGCCAGGGATTGACGACGGTCTGCCGCCGGCGCTACACTCTGCCCTTCACATTCCTCGACGAGTCGATCCGATGAAGCGAATTCCTTCCATCGCTCCGCTGTCAGCGCCGGCCCCTGCCGGTGGACGCGGGATCGACGGCCGTACCGTCTCCGGCTCGGCGTTAGTCACCCGCTAGTTCCCACGCACAACAGGCGCTTGCAGCGCAGGGTTCGTCACAGGCGGACCCGACGCGGGCCGTGGCGCGTCTGGCGCGCGATGACCCCGGTGCGGTGATTTCTCATCGCCGCGCGCGGTGCTCTCGAATCTCAGGACTGAACGGATCATGAAGCGTTTCTGGCAACTCGCGCTCGAAAGCGTCCGCGGCTCCACCCGCGACTTCACCGAAGGTCACGTCGGCCAGGCCGTCGTCCTGCTCGCGATCCCCATGGTGATCGAGATGGGGATGGAGTCGCTCTTCGCGGTGGTGGACGTGTTCTTCGTCTCACGCCTCGGCGCCGACCCCGTGGCCATGGTCGGTCTCACCGAGTCGCTCCTCACCATCGTCTACACGGTGGCGATGGGGCTCGGCATCGGTGCCACGGCCATCGTGGCGCGCCGCATCGGCGAGAGGGACGAGGACGGCGCGGCCCGGGCCGCGGCGCAGGCCATCGGCCTCGGCCTGGCGGTGTCGCTGGCCATCGGCGCCTTGGGGTGGGTGTACGCGAGAGATCTGGTGACCCTGATGGGCGCCACGCCTGGCATGCTCGACTCGTCTGTCGGCTATGCGCGGGTGATGCTGGCGGGCAACGCCACGGTGACGCTGTTGTTCCTGACCAACGCCATCTTCCGTGGCGCGGGCGATGCGGCCATCGCGATGCGGATGCTGATGGTCTCGAACGGCATCAACATCGTGCTCGACCCGTGCCTCGTCTTCGGCTGGGGCCCGTTCCCCGAGATGGGCGTCACCGGCGCCGCGGTGGCCACGAACATCGGCCGCGGCACGGCGGTGGTGGTGCAGCTGTGGGTGCTCCTGTCGGGCCGCAGCCGCGTGCGGATTGAGCGCCGTCACCTCGCCGTGGCGCCTGCGGTGATGTGGACCGTGTGCCGGTTGAGTGGCGTCGGGTTCCTGCAGATCCTGATCGACACGTCGAGCTGGATCGGGCTGGTGCGCGTCATCTCCACGTTCGGCAGCGACGCGCTGGCGGGCTACACCATCGGCATCCGCACGGTGCTCTTCGCCATCCTGCCGGCGTGGGGCCTGAGCAACGCGGCGGCGACGATGGTGGGGCAGGCGCTGGGGGCAGGGAAGCCGGGGCGCGCGGAGGAGGCGGTGTGGACCGCGGGGCGGTACAACGCGGTGTTCCTCGGGCTGCTCGGCATCGGGTTCTTCGTGTGGGCGCCCGAGATCGTCTCGGTGTTCACCGCCGAGCCGGCGGTGGCGCGGCACGCCGGGGATTGCCTGCAGATCGTCAGCTCGGGCTTCCTGCTCTTCGCGTACGGCCTGGTGCTGACGCAGGCCTTCAACGGCGCAGGCGATACGTGGACGCCGACGTGGATCAACCTGGGGTGCTTCTGGGTCTGGCAGATCCCGCTGGCGTGGTGGCTGGCGATGGAGCTTGGTCTCGGTCCGCGCGGCGTCTACATAGCCATCACGATCGCGTTCTCGACGCTGGCGGTGATCAGTGCGATCATCTTCCGGCAGGGGTGGTGGAAGGAACGACGGGTGTAGACCCGGATGGGCGGCCTTCGGCCGTGGGCCATCCTTCGGATGGTGGGCCACCCCTTCAAGGTGGTGGGCCGCCTGACGGCGGTGGGATCTCCCCGTCGAGGCGGCGGAAGGCACGCGGAGTGATCCATACCGGCGCGTCAGCGCCGGCCCACCCGCCGAAGGCGGGCCCACCATCCTGAAGGGATGGCCCATCGCGCGGAGCGCGGCCCCCTGTGCCGGGGTGGCGAAACTGGCAGACGCACGGGACTTAAAATCCCGAGTTCCGCAAGGAACGTGTGGGTTCGACTCCCACCCCCGGCACCACCTGTTCAAAAAGGCACTCCGTCGGGGACCCGCCCCGGGCGAGCGCCGACGCACCTGCGGGACTACGGCGC
>DAIRFN010000141.1:0-4304 GCA_036795065.1 Vicinamibacterales bacterium | reverse complement strand
GCGTACCCGAAAACGCGTTGGGCGTCATCTGTCGTGTTCTGATAGGTCACGGTCCACCCGGTCGGATCCTGCCCCACGCCCGGAGGGTACGGCACGCTCTGGGTGATGAACAGACCCTCCAGGTCTCCCGTGCTCCCGCCGCCGCTCACCGCGCGCTCACCCGTGTCGCATCGAACCAGCAGCGAGATCGAAAAGAACGGCCGGACTCCATCCGACTGGGTCCGGAGGCGGATGCTCATCGTCCCCGGAGGGCCCTGAGGCCCGATCGGCCCTGGCACACCCTGAGGACCGTTTGCTCCTTGAGGGCCGGCAGGGCCCGGCGCTCCGGCCGGTCCCGGAGGTCCAGGGGGGCCTTGAGGGCCCTCCGTCGCGGGCAAGCCACCAACGAGATCCTCGTTGCGCACGGCGCGGACCGGCGAGGCCTGCAGTGGCACGAAGTCCCGCGCGTTGGACGTGACCACCTGCAGATAGTAGCGGTCGAGGCTGCTGCCGTTGAACGGCGGCACGACATCGATGGACCGCGCGCCACTGCCACCGAGCACACCCTGCGCGAGAATGACAACGTCGCTGCCGACGCCGAGCGCGACGCCGCCGTAGCTGAAGCCGCCGTTGACGCTGCTGCCGAGGACCGCGTAGAACTCGCCCGGGGCGCCCGTGACGGTGACGGTCACGCTCTCGCCAGGAACGACGACCGTGGTGGACAACGCGATCTGCGGTTGCGCGGAGGCGGTCGCGACGAGCAGGGAGCTGACAAACAAGGTGGCAACCAGGACACGCATGATCACAGGAACTCCTCGATGTTCTTGCTCCCATATCGAAGGGGAGGCGTCTAGTTATGAGATCGAAAATGTCCCGAAGACGCCGCCACGAAACTACGGCACGGCGCAGAGGGCATACACGTAAATGGCGCGGTCGGTGGTGGTCGGGTTTTCGAAACTCACAAACCACCCGGTTGGCGCAGCTCCTGCCTCCGGCAGCGGGTACGGCGCGCTCTGGGTGATGCTCACTTCGGGTGCGCCGCCGGCGTGCCCGCCGCCGCCAGTGGCCACCTCACCCGGTTCGCACGAGACCACCGCGAAACCTCCGAGACGTGCCTGGCCCACACCCATTTGTGTCCGGACGCGAACGTTCGTCGTCCCCGCGGGTCCCTGTGGTCCAGACGGGCCCAGTGGGCCTGCCGGTCCGACGGGGCCTTGCGGGCCTGCTGGTCCCTGAGGTCCTGGCTCGCCCTGGGGGCCGACGGGGCCCGTCGCTCCGGCCGGTCCCGGACGTCCCGGCGGGCCTTCGGGTCCCACCGTACCTGGCACGTCAAGAACCAGGTCGCCGTTGCGCACCACGCGCACCTGTGACGGCTGCGGCGGCACGAAGTTCGACGCCGTGGACGTGACGGCCTGCAGGTAGTAGCGATCGAGGAGAGTGCCGTTGAACGGTGGCACGACGTCAACGGAGGCCTGGCCGCTGCCGCCGAGCACGCCTTGCGCGAGAATCACGACGTCGGTGCCGACGCCGAGCGCGACACCGGCGTAAGTGAAGCCGCCGTTGACGCTGCTGCCAAGGACTGCGTAGAACTCGCCCGGGGTGCCCGTGACGGCGGCCGTCACGCTCTCGCCTGGCGAGACGATCGTCGTGGGCAACGAAATCTGCGGTTGAGCGGATGCGGCCGTGACGAGCAGGAAGCTGGCGAGCGAAGCGGAAACAACGACACGTATGAACACGGGGCTCCTCCTGATCCAGACATCGAAAATGTCCAGGAGAAGCCGCCACCGGTGACAGACCGGCGGCCCGGGGCCAGTCCAGCGGTGCGAGGCGCGAGGGCGGCACGCATGCCCCCGACGCCTCGCTCGAGCGCCTGTTACGGCTTCTTCGCTGCCAGTTCCGCCAGCGTCTTCCGCATCGCGTCCATCTCGGCTTTCAGCGCCTCGATCGCGGCAGTGCCCGCGGCGGCGTCCTTCGCGCTTGCCGCGGCCTGGTCAGGTACGATGGGGTCGATGCGCGGCCCACCCGGGCACGTCACGCCAGGGTTGAACGCGAAGGTGCCGGATTGATTTGCGTTGTCCGCCCAGCCCCCGCTGAAGTCCGAGAGGTTGATGAACGCCCGCGTGTGGAGGCCGTGACCGCCGTTGGTGATCGTGGTGACGCCAATCAAGACGCCGCCGTTGGCCTGCGGTACGGCGACGCCCCAGGCCGGCAGGCTCGGGTTGTCGCACTGGGCCTCGAAACCGTTCAGCAGGTAGATGGATCCCTGCTGGACCACGTTCAGGTTCAGCACGCTGCCGAACGGCTGCAACTGCCAGCGGAACGTGCCGAGCGACTGCGCGCCGGCGGGAACGGCGAACGCGAACGCCGCAATGAGGGCAAGCGAAAGTAGACGCAACTTCATTGGAGAACCTCCCGAAAGGGTGTGAGCGCGGGGAGTATAGCATCCGGTGCCGGGGCGGTCGCGTTACGGCACCACCGCGACAGTGACGGAACAATCGCGGTCAACGCCCCCGTGTCACGCGAAAGTCGATGACCGTCGCCGGCCCTTCCGTCACCACCACCAGCCGGGATCGCGTGACGAAATCCAATCCCTCGGGCCGCGCCTTTCGCTCGACCTGCACATCCACCAGATCGTCGAGCACGAGGCCGCCATCGTCGATCCGGAACACCCCGATGCGCCGGCTCTCTTCCGACAGCAGCAGCACCGCGCCCGTGACGGGATCGATCGTGACGTCCGCGAGATCGTCCAGGGCTCGTTTCGCGTCGCGGGGCAGCTTGAAGTGATGCGTCTCTTCGAGGTCGGGCAGCGCGAACACGGCGACGCGCCGTGGCTTGCCTTCGTGCGCGGCCACGAGCGACGCTCGCCGGTTGGGCGAGACCCGCGCGGGCAGGTACGCCAGTCCCTCGAAGCCCTTGTTCGCCTTGCGTCCCGGTCGTGGCAGTCGCCCGAGCACGCGCGCCACGCGGCGGCGCGAGGCGATCGGCAGTTCCACCACCTCGCCGGACTCTTCGGACAGGGCCCAGATCAGCCCGCGACGCTCGTCCATGGCGAGGCCCTCGAGATCTCCCAGCGCGGGATGAACGCGCGGGCCCGCCCACAACGCGCAACGGCCCGGCTGCAGCTTGTAGATGCCGTCGTCATCTTCCGCCAGGAACATCACGCCTGGCGCGGTGGCCACGGCGCTCGCACCGGGAATGGGCAGCGGGCGCGTGCGGCCCTGGTGCAGCGTGATGTGCGGGAGACGCTGGGGCATGTGGAGCCGAGGCTAGCACACGGCTGCATGGCGTACCGCAACCGGTGACCGAATCGTTATGATGAGTGCCCCGAAGGCCGTCGCTCTTCGTGGGGGAAGGAGCACGTCGTGGCTACGAATGCACGGATTGCCGGTGCGCTCGTCCTGGTGATGGCGCTCGCTGGGCCGCTGGCCCTCCGGCTAGTGACGGAAGAGGGGGATGCCGCGGCATCGGCCCAGGCGGGCGACGCACCCGCATACGTCGCCTATTACTGGCGCGTGCGGCCCGGCCGGCTGAGCGACTACAACGAGTACATCAAGGGGACGGCGGAGCGCATCGACGAGGATGCCCGCAAGGCTGGTGTCTTCATCGAGGTGACGACGGTCCTGCCGGAGCCGGCCGCGGACGGCCCGCCGCCGGACTGGACCCACCTGCGCATCTTCAAGCTGAAGAACCGGGCGGCGGTCGAGGGCCTGTCGGCCGGTCTCGACGCCGCCACGTTGCGGGTGGTGCCAGACGAAGCGCAGCGCAAGGCCAACAGCGCGCGCTCCGCCGAGATGCGTGACTTCGTTCGCCGCGAGGTCTGGACGACGTTGCGTTAGATCGCCGCGGTCGTCTGCAGCTTCAGGGCCCGTTCGATGGCGCGCATGGCGCCACGCTCGTCGGGCGCTACCAGCGTCACCGCCGTGCCCGTGGCTTCCGCGCGGCCGGTTCTCCCGACGCGGTGCACGTAGGCGTCCACCGTGGCGGGCGGTTCGAAGTTGATGACGTGGCCGATGCCATCGACGTCGAGCCCTCGCGCCGCGATGTCGGTGGCGACGAGCACGCGGACGTGGCCCGACTTGAAACCCTGCACCGCGTCGAGCCGCTCTCGCTGCGTGCGGTTGGCGTGCAGCGGGGCGCAACGGTGCCCGCGAGCCGCCAGGGTCTGCACCAGGCGGTCGGCGCGGTGCCTGGTCCGCACGAACACCAGCGCGTGCTGGGGCGTCTTCGCGAGGAACGTGTCGAGCCAACCGGCCTTGGCGTCGGTGGCCAGATGATGGCTGACGTGCGTGATCGTGCTCGCGAGCCCGCCGCTCTTGCCCACCTGC
>DAIRFN010000140.1:0-13421 GCA_036795065.1 Vicinamibacterales bacterium | reverse complement strand
CAACCTCGACGGCGTGCTCGCCGAGGAAATCAAGAAGAGCCTCGCCGCCGACATCCCGGCCGAGATCGCGCACGCGCAGCAGTTCGCCCGCCGCATCAAGACGCTCTCGGGTATCGTCCCCGGGAGCCTGGGGTTCAAGGCCACCCAGCGCTACCTGCAGCCGCCGAAGAAGACCACCGACGTGGTGAGCATCATCAAGGGCGTCATCGCGGCCGAGCTCGGCGCCATCGAGCATTACGACCGCCTCATCAAGGAATGCGACGGCGTGGACTACGTCACCCAGGACATCGCCATTACCATCCTGACCGACGAGCAGGAGCACCTGCGGGAGTTCGAGGGGTTCCTGAAGGAATACGAAGGACGCTAGTCCCGGCCGGCCGGGTCCAGCGTCGGCACGTCGAGCCCGGCCACGTCCTTCTCGTTTCGCGTCACCAGGGTGAGACCGTGCACCCGGGCCGTGGCCGCCATCAATGCATCGACCACGGGGACCGACCGGCGGGCGCGGAGTCTGCCCCATTCATCCGCGACCGCCTGGTCCACCGGCAACAGGCGATCGGCGTAGTGGCGCCCGAGATCGTCCAGCCAGATCCCCAGGCGGTCGGCCTGCGGCCGATCACGCCGGCGCAGCTGCTCGATGCCCTGCCGAATCTCCCCGAGAGTCAAGACGCTCAGGAAGAGCGCCTCGGGTCGCTGGTCGTCGAACCAGCGCCGCAGGCGCACGCCCCGCGGCCCGGCCCGGCGCAGGTCCGAGATCACGTTGGTGTCGAGCAGGAAGGTCACAGCGACACCGTGCGGCCGCGGTCCTTCGAGCGCCGCAGCCGCAGCCCGGGCGATGCGGGCATGCCGAGCAGGAAGTCCTTGAAATCCCGGCCGACGCGGTTGGCGCCGAGCGCCGCCTCGAGGATGGCGCGGTGCTCGGCTTCCGCCGACCGGCCCCGCTCGGCGGCGCGCTTCTTCAGCCGCAACACCAGTCGCGGGGACAGGTTCCTGACGATGAGCTGGGACATGCTATCAATGCTAGCATGCGGGCCTATCGCTTCAGGCGGGGCATGAACTTCGTCAGCCCCTGGATTGGCCCGACCTCACCGGCGTAGACGTTCCCCGCCGCGTCCACGGTGACGCCCTCGCCCATCGATCCGTAGCCGCCCATGCCCGACGCCTGCTTCGAGACGTGCTCGGGCACGAAGTACCACACCTCGCCCGTGCGCGCGCTGCCCACGCGCAGGCCCTTGCGCCAGCCCGGGTTGTAGTTGTCGTCCGACTCGGAGTCGATGGCGTAGAGCGTGTCGTCCGCGGTGATGGTGAGCCCGCTGATGCGGCTGAACTGGTACCACGTGTCGAGGTGCTTGCCGTCCTGGTCGAAGATCTGGATGCGCCGGTTGCCGCGGTCCGCGACGAACAGGCGCCCCTGCGAGTCGAACGCCAGTGAGTGCGGCCCGCGGAACTGGCCCGGCCCGTAGCCGTACGCGCCGAAGCTCTTGATGAACTTGCCGTCGGGCGAGAACTTCGAGATGCGGCCCACACCGTTCGGCGGGTTCTGGTCGAGGAACTGCGCGTTGTGCGCCTCGGCAACGTAGATGCTGCCGTCGGGCCCGATGACGACGTCGTTGGGCTCGGTGAACGCCTCGGGCGGGTTGCCGGCCTTGCCGGGCGTGCCCAGCACCAGCAGCACCTTGCCGTCGGGGCTGAACTTGGTGACGGTGTGGCCCTTACCGGCGGCGTCGGGGAACTGCTTCAATTCCGCGTCGGTCGCCGACCGCGCGTCCACCACCCACACGTTCCCCTGCTTGTCCACGTCCATGCCATGCGGCCACAGGATCTGGCCGGCGCCGAAGCTCTTCACCACCTTGCCGCTCGGATCCAGCTTGACGATGGGATCCACCTTCGAGCCGGCGCACGAGTTGGCGCCGCAGCGGTCACCGGCCCAGACGTGCTTGCCGTCGATGTCCACGTTGACGGCGCTGACCGACCCCCACGTCCGCCCGTCCGGCAGCGTGCCCCAGTTGCGCACCGTCTCGTAGGGGTTGGGCAGGTTGTTGACGGGCGTCACCTTGGCGTGCTCGGGCGGCCCGGAGGATCCGCGCGGCGGCCCCTGCGGCTGCTGGGCGAACGGGGTGGCGGCCGTGACGGCCAAAACGGCGGCACAGGCAAGGGCGGCGGTTCGGTTGGGGCTCGTGGTCATCGGTCACCTCGGGTGGTGTCGGGATTGTGGTGGGATTCGCGGCGCCGACGCAAGCAAAACGGCGATCGCACGCTTGACCGGGCGATGGCCAGGGGCTATCGTCGCGCCGAGTTGCCGCGGCCGGCGTGAGACCACAAGGAGCCCGTATGAGACGAGAAGGCGCGTTGCTGGCGATGGCCCTGGCGCTCGTGCTGGCTCCACCCGTGACCGATGCCCAGCGGCTTGACACGCCTCAGGGCGAGTGGCGCTACATCGGCGGCGACGCAGCGCACACGCGCTACTCCCCTCTCGATCAGATCGACGCCACCAATTTCGAGCGGCTCGAGGTGGCGTGGACCTGGCGCGGCGACAACTTCGGCCCAGCCGTCGACGTCCTCTTTCGCTCCACGCCGCTCTACGTGGACGGCCTCCTCTACACGGTGGCCGGCCAGCGCCGCACGGTGGCGGCCATCGACCCGGGCACGGGTGAGACCGTCTGGACCTACCGTGAGCCCCACACCACCCGCTACGAGCGCGGCATGCGCAACAACTACGGCAAGGGCGTGGCCTTCACGGAGATCGACGGGCGCAAGGTGATCGTCTACACCTCGCCGGCGTTCTTCCTGCACGCGCTCGACGCGAAGTCGGGCGAGCACCTGGAGAACTGGGGCACACAGGTGCCGCTGCCCGGCTTCCCGCGGTCCGGCGTAGTGGACATGCTGCCCGACCTGGTGAAGGACTGGGAGCCGTGGCTCACGTCCGGCTACAAGTACGATCCCGACCACGGCATCCCGCGCGATCTCGGCAACCTCTCCACCTCGTCACCGCCCATCGTCGTCAACGGCGTGATCGTGGTGGGCAACGTGCACGAGCAGGGGTACTACCAGACGCGGCAGGAGAACATCCCGGGCGACATCCTGGCCTACGACGCGAAGACCGGCAAGCCGATGTGGAAGTTCCACGTCGTCCCGCGGCCGGGCGAGTTCGGTCACGACACGTGGAAGAACGACGCCTGGAAGCGCACCGGCGACGTGTCGTCGTGGGCGCCGATGTCGGCGGATCCCGAGCGGAGCCTCGTCTACATCCCGACCAACCCGCCCACCATCGACTTCTTCGGTGGCTTCCGCCCGGGCGACAACCTGTTCGGCACCAGCCTGCTGGCGCTCGACGTGAAGACCGGCAAGCGCGTCTGGCACTTCCAGATGGTCCACCACGACATCTGGAACTTCGACAATCCGCAGGCGCCTGTCCTCATGGATGTCTCCATCGATGGGCGCCGGACGCCCATCGTCGTCGAGACGACGAAGCAGGGTTTCGCGTACGTGTTCAATCGTGAGACCGGTAAGCCCATCTGGCCCATCGAGGAACGGCCGGTGGCCGCTTCGGACCTGCCGGGGGAAATCCTGTCGCCCACGCAGCCCTTCCCGACACGGCCGAAGCCCCTCGAAATTCAAAACCTCACCGAGGATGTCCTCATCGACTTCACGCCCGAGCTGCGCACGCAGGCGCTGGAGATCGTCAAGCACTACAAGACGGGCCCCCTCTTCAATCCGCCGATCCAGGTCGGGCATCCCTCGGGGCTTCGGTCGTTCGTGAGCTGCCCCGCGGGCGCCAGCAACATCAACGGCCCGACCGTTGCGGATCCCGAGACCGGGGTGCTGTTCGTCACGACGCAGCGGTTGTGCCGGTCCGAGAACATGGTGCCGGGCGAGAAGATGGACGAGCCCGAGGATCCAAAGACGACGGGCCGGACGGTGGCCCGTTGGGTGGTGGCCAACCGGGGAGATCTCCGCGGGCCCGAGGGCCTGCCCATCTGGAAGCCGCCCTACAGCCGGATCATCGCCATCGACATGTCCACCGGCGAGTTCCTCTGGGAGATTCCCAACGGCGACACGCCCGAGCACATCAGGAATCACCCGGCCCTGCGTGGCCTGAACCTGCCGCCCACCGGGCAGATGGGCCACGCGGTGATGATGCCGACGAAGACGTTGCTCGTGACCGCCCCGGGCGGCGACCCCGTGCTGTACGCGGTGGACAAGAAGACCGGCCGGCGCGTGGGCACCGTGAAACTGCCCGCGCCCGGACAATACGGGATGATGGGCTACCTTCACCGGGGCACGCAGTACATCGTCGTGCAGGTCGGAAGCCCGACGCATCCCGGGTCGCTCGTGGCGCTGCGGTTGAAGAGGTGAGCGGGAGCAGGAAGCAGGAGTCAGGAACCAGGAATCAGGGGGACCCGATGAAGAGTCGACACCTGGCCGCGTACGCTTGCGTCATCGTCGTCGTGGTCCTCGGTCTTGGACAAGCGTGGCTCGAACGCTCGCTTGCCGCCCAGGGCAAGCCCGGCGTGCAGGCGCCCCGCTTCGAAGTGGATCCGCTGTGGCCGAAGCCGCTTCCCAACCACTGGGTGCTCGGCAACGCCATCGGCGTGTGGGTGGACGAGCAGGATCACGTCTGGATCGTCCATCGCGGCTCCGACACGCTGAACAACAACGAGAAGGGGCTCGAGCTGAAGTCGGCCGACTGCTGTGCCGGCGCGCCACCGGTGCTGGAATTCGACGCCAACGGCAACCTCCTGCGGCACTGGGGGGGTCCCGGAACCGGCTACGACTGGCCCGCCTCGAATCACGGCATCTTCGTCGATCACGTGGGCAACGTCTGGATTGGCGGCAACGGTCCCGGCGACTCCCACATCGTCAAGTTCACGCGCGACGGCAAGTTCGTGGCGCAGTACGGCAAGCCGAACGCGCGGGTGAGCGGCAAGACCTCCTCGGGGCAGCCGACGTTTGCCAGAGGCAGCACCGACCCCGAGAACTTCGGGCGCGTGGCGAAGATCTTCGTGGAACCAAAGGCCAACGAGGCGTTCGTCGCCGACGGCTACTTCAACCGGCGCGTCGCCGTGCTCGACGCGATCACGGGCAAGATGAAACGGTTCTGGGGCGCGTACGGCAACGTGCCGGACGACTCGGTGGAGCTCGGGCCGTACGACCCGGCCGCGCCCCCGGCGAAGCAGTTCCGCTCGCCGGTGCACTGTGCCGACGTCGCGAACGACGGGCTCGTCTACGTCTGCGACCGCGTGAACGATCGGCTCCAGGTGTTCAAGCAGGACGGCACGTTCGTGAAGGAGGCGTTCCTGGCGAAGAACACCAAGCTCTCGGGCTCGGTCTGGGACGTGGCGTTCTCACGCGATCCGCAGCAGCGCTACCTCTTCGTGGCCGATGGCATCAACGACCGCATCTACATCCTGCAGCGCGACACGCTGGAACTGCTCACCAGCTTCGGCGACGGTGGACGCCAGCCGGGTCAGTTCTACGGGGTGCACAGCATCGCCACCGACTCGCAGGGGAACATCTACACGACCGAAACCTGGGAGGGCAAGCGCCTGCAGAAGTTCGTCAACAAGGGCCTGGCGCCGGTGACGACGATGCACCAGGGGACGGTGTGGCCGAGGGCGACGTCTGGGCGCTGAACTCTTCGGAACGAGGACCACAAACGGCTCTGCTACCGACGAGCCGCGAGCGTGGCTTTCAACTCCTCGAACCAGTTGAGGACAACGACGATCGAGGCTGGCTTGGGATCTCCTGACACGTTGCTCCTGGCCATCAGGAAGCGGCCGTCCGCCGCAACGTCGTACTCGCGAGACGTGTAGATCTCCTGGGTGTTGGCGAAGGTCCCGAACAGCCTCGTCGGGTTGCCGAAGACGAAAGATGCCCCGGAGGTCTGCACGGGCACGGCAGTGAGCACGTGCGAGGGCGAGAGATAGAAGAGCTCACCGCCGCCAGGTGCCCATGCCGGTCTCGTGCCGCCATCGATAGACACCTGCCACACCCCGTCGTTCACGCGGGGAAACGGCCGCACGTATATTTCTTGCCGCCCCGTTTCATTCGATTGGTACGCGATGTAGCGTCCGTTGGGCGAGACCTCGGGCAGATAATCGATGGCGGGAGACTGCACGAGTCGCTCGACGGGCCAACCCGGGCTGGATGCCGCACGCGGCGCGGACTGGCCTGCCGGGCCCTTGAGCGGAAACCACACCACATCACCGGCCGTCCTGGGCGAGATCTCCGAGCCGAGAATGCCGCCGCCGTCCGGCGCCACCCAGCTCGGAAGCTGTGCATCCGGACTGGTGGTCAGGCGTTCCACTGTTCCAGTCCCGTCTGCCGCTTGCGAGTACAGATTCGATGTGCCGTCACGATTCGACGTGAAGACGATGCGTTGGCCGTCGGGCGTCCAGATCGGGCTCGAATCGGCGCTGGGATTCGGCGCTAGCCGCATGAGGGTCCCCCGCTTGAGATCGAAGATGTGGATGTCGTTCTGTTGATCGCGGACTGCGACCGCGACCCGCGTGCCGTCGGGGGAGAGACGCAGCGACGAATACGCGTGCAGCGGCGCCCTGATCGGCGTCTCGCGGCCAGTCCGATCGACCCACACCAGCGATCGCGGAGCATCGGTATCACCCGCGGGGACGTAGACGAGCGTGCCCCGCCGCGAGACGGCATAGTTCGCTGCGGCCGCTTCTCGCATCCACACGCCGTCCATGACCAGCACGGGGTCGCTCTGCACCTCCAGTTGGTCGAGATCGAAGCGAACGGCGCTCAGCGTGCCGGCGTTGGCATACACGAGGTGCCCAGTCTCGACGTATTCGGGCTGGCTCCCGCCCCGAATGAGGGTCTTGCGCTCACCGCTCTGCAAATCGAGGACGGCGACCAGCATTGGCTCCACAGGGTTGGATGGGACAATGGTGAACAGGATGCCGCGGCGGTCCGGCAGTAGCGACAGGGCGACATGATCCCGCTCGCCTTTGGCCGGGTCGGGCCGCGTCAACACCGTCGGCTCGCCGCCCTCAATCGACACGCGCAACAGCCCGGTGGCCGTATCCTGAGTGCCGAACACGATGGTCCCATCGTCGCCCCAACTCGCGCCGCGCGGTATCTGACTCGGGCCGATCGGGATGGCCGGCCCGCCGCTCACCGATACTCTCTTCAGCGTGGTGCCGTCGAAGAACCCGACCCACTGACCATCGGGAGAGAAGAACGGAGAGCGTGCGCCGGCTGTGCCTTCCAACGGTCGGACATCGACCCGATCGATTGAGCGGACAACGAGCTGATCCTGAGGGCCTCCGCGGTAGACGATGTGCCGACCGTCCGGGGAGATCGCGATGTTGCGATCCGCGCCGATGATCGATAGCGCGTGTGCGGCCGCCGGGACGATCTCGAAGCGCGCCGGCACGGGCGGTGCCAGTGGCGATGGCCGGGTCAGCAGCCAGGTGGCGATGGCTGCTGTCACGGCGCCGATAAGCAGGGCGCCAATCCGCGCGGTTATGCCAACGGGTCGCGCCGCCGCGATCGACGCAGCCATCCCTGCTGTGTCGGACGGTGTGCTCGTCAGCTCGTCGAGCTGGACCCTCGCGTCACCGATCGCCTGTAGCCGCTGTCTTGGATCTCGCTTCAGGCACCGCGCGATGAGCGGCCGCACGCCGGTGGCACCGGGCGGCAGCCATTGCCAATCCGGATCCTTGCTCAAGACCGCCACCATCGTGTCGGCCACATCGTCGCCCCTGAAGGCGCGAATCCCGGTCAGCATCTCGAACAGTACGCACCCGAACGCCCAGATGTCGGCGCGCTGGTCGGCGACGCGACCTTTGGCCTGCTCCGGGCTCATATAGGCCGCGGTGCCAAGAATCACCCCACGCATCGTCAACGCGGGCGACGTGATGGTGGGCGAATTGGCCAGCGATCCATCGGGCTGCCGGTGGCCCTCTTCTGGATCAAGCGCCTTCGCGAGCCCGAAGTCGAGCACCTTGACGGTGCCGTCAACCCGGACCTTGACGTTCGAGGGTTTCAGATCGCGATGAATGATGCCGTGCTCGTGAGCGGATTCCAGCGCTTCGGCTATCTGCGTCGCGATGGGCAGGGCCTCGTCCAGGGGAATCGCGCCTCCGGCGATGCGGTCCGCGAGGGTCGGGCCCTCGACGAGTTCCATCACCAACGCACGGACTTCCCCTGAATCCTCGAAGCCGTAGATCTGCGCGATGCCGGGGTGGTTGAGCGAGGCCAGCACCTGCGCCTCGCGCTTGAACCGCGCGAGGCGGTCGGGGTCGTTGGCCACGGCCGCGAGGAGCACCTTGAGCGCGACATCGCGATTCAATTTCGTGTCGTGCGCGACGTAGACTTCGCCCATCCCCCCGGCAGCCAGGTGGGCGCGAATCTCGTACGGGCCGAGGCGAGTGCCGGCGGAAAGGACCATGGCGCTTGGCGACGGTGGCGCGAGCTGATTCTAACAATGAGAGGCCGCCGGACCACGACAACGATGGGCCGTCAGAGATCGCCGCGCGCGACACCCGGCTGTGCCGTACTGTCGCGATCAAGGTCCCGCCGGTTGCAGGTACCAGTCCCTGTCACCGCGTCGGGACGAGGCGCTTCAGCTCCTCGAACCAGTTCAAGACCAGCGTGAGCTGGCCCGAGCGCGCCGTGTCTCCCGCAGCCGGCTCCACCATCAGGAACCGCCCGTCGGCGGCCACTGAGAACGGCGTCTGGCTGCCGCCCACGTCCAGACCGTCGAAGAGTGGCACGGGCCGCTCGAAGTCGATCGAGGCGCCGGGCTTGACGGCTGCCGCCATCATCCTCGTGCCGCTCATGTAGAAGAGCTCCCGCCCGTCGTGGGCCCACACCGGCGCAAAGCCCCCGTCACTGGAGACCGGCTTCCTCACCTTTGCCGCCGGGAAGTCGGTGACGTACACCTCGCGGCGTCCCGCGTTGGTCAGAACGAACGCCAGCCACCGGCCATCTGGGGAGAGCCTGGCGCCGAATGCAGCCTGCGGAGCACTGACCAGGGTCCGCGTCGTTCGGTCGTGGAGGGCGAGGGCAGCGAGTTCGAAGTCGCCCGAGGTCGAACGACGGCCGAAGATGATGGAGCCATCAGGCGACCAGTCGAAGGCGAAGGGGCCCCCTGTATCCTCGAGCACGACTTCTGCCTCGCCAGCAGCCTCGAGAGCCTTGACTGCGATCCGGATTCCGCTGATTTCCGTTCCGTAGATGGGAAACGCGATCGTGCGACTGTCCGGACTCCACACCGGACCGTGCGCGTCGGCGCCTCGCACGAGCGTTTCGACGCCCGTGTCGATCGAGATCGACCACAGGTAGTGATCCAGATTGCCAATCGGCACGGCGACCTTCCGCCCGTCGGGCGAGAGCCTCGGCTCGGGCTGATAACGTCGAGAAGGCGCACCGACGGGGGAGCGGGTGCCATCGCGCGCGACCCACACCAGTCGGTTACCCGTGTCCTGTCCCGGCGCATAGACCAGATCGCCTGAATCCGAGTCGCCGAGCAGCGGGTGGCCGAACTGTCCCGACGCCACGCCATCGACAACGACGACGGGGTCTGCCGTCATCACCAGGCGATCCAGATCGAACGGCGCCGCGAAGACCTGATGGCCGCGCGCGAAGAGCAGGTGGCCGGATGCCGTGAGCCGTCCGGCGCGCGCGCCGGGGACGACCACCCGGCGCTCCGTCGTCCCCGAGGGAACGACAACGATGGATGCGTCATCAGCGTCGTCGGCCACGCCATACACGGTCAGGAGCACGCCTCGCCCGCCCGGCAGGAACTGGGGCCAGAGGAAGCGATTCTCGCGCCCGGCTTCGACGGCAAGGGCCACCCGGCACGGACCGCCGGGCTGGTCGACGTTGATGAGACCCAGTTCCGTGCCGAACGCCACGCGCCCGTCTTCGGACCACGCGCCGCCGCGCGGCTGTCCGGCGCCGCCGCCCGGGCTTGTGCACAGCACCTCGGCCTGACCGCCGGGGACAGACGCTCGCCAGATGGCCGATCCCGCACCGAACGCCACCCATCTGCTATCCGGCGAGAACACAGGAGTGACGGGTCCGACGCCGCCGCGGACGATCGTGGTGCTGGCGTCAGCCAGCCGATGCAGGAACAACTGGTACTGTCCGGCGTTCAAGCCGACAAAGGCGATCGCGCTGCCGTCTGGTGCCATCGCCAGGGCGGGACCGGTCGGGGACGTCGAAATCGGCGGCTGGGCGGGAAGCTGCACCACCACGCGACGGACGGCTGCCGAGGTCGGCGGCGGCGCCTCGCGCGTCGAGTACCAGCCCGCGGCCAGGATGGCCGCGGCCAGCGCGCCTCCGACCGCGACTGCGAGCCAGCGGCGATCGCTCGGAGGCGTCGGTGCGGGGACGGGTCCGGTATCCGCGGTCTCCAGCAGCAGCCGGGCATCGGCAATGTCACGGAGCCGCTGTCGTGGATCGCGCGCGAGGCAACGCCGCAGCAGGTGTCGCATCGAATCGGGCACCGGGTTCGGTAGCCGTGCCCAATCTGGGTCGGTCTTGAGCACAGCCGCGAGCGTGTCCGACACCGTCTCACCCTGGAACGCGCGCGTGCCCGTCAGCATCTCGTAGAGCACGCAGCCGAACGCCCAGATGTCGGCACGCTTGTCCACAGCCTTCCCGCGCACCTGTTCCGGCGCCATGTACGCCGCGGTGCCGAGGATCGTGCCCGCCTGGGTGAAGGCCGGGCTCGTGATCGTCGGCGACTCGTCTGGAGACGCGGCCTCGTCGCCCGGCGCCTGCGGACCAAGCGCCTTCGCGAGGCCGAAGTCGAGCACCTTCACCTGCCCGTCCGGCGTCACCTTGACGTTGGCCGGCTTAAGATCCCGGTGCAGCACCCCGTGCTCGTGCGCGTAATCCAGTGCCTCGACGATCTGCTGCGCGATCGGCAGCGCGTCCTCGACGGGCATGGCTTCACGGGCGATGTGGTCGGCCAGCGTTGGCCCTTCGACCAGCTCCATCACCAGCGCACGGACCTCTCCACTCTCCTCGATCCCGTAGATGCCGGCGATGTTCTGGTGTGTGAGGGCGGCGAGGATCTCGGCCTCGCGCTGGAAGCGGGCCACGCGGTCCGGGTGCGATGCCACTTCGTCCGGCAGGACCTTGAGCGCCACGTCGCGCTTCAGCCGGCCATCCCGCGCGCGATACACCTTCCCCATTCCGCCCTGCCCGATCAGGTGCAGGACGGTGAAGGCGCCGATCTGCGCGCCGGCGGTGATGCTCACCGTGCGGTGATTCTTACAACCAGAGGACGGTCTGAAGCAAATCGGACCCAGCGGCGGTTCCGAACCACGGGTTGCACGAGGTGTGTTTGCCGGCGCAGCGCCGACACTCCGGCAACGGCGCTCCGACAGCGCTCGCTTTGCGCCTGCCGGAGGATCGGAGCCCGCCGAAATCGTTGGATTCAGACTGGCTTGGCCGTGGCCGGGCTCTTGCAGCGTCACCAGGCGGCCCGCGGTGACGGTACGCGCGCCGTGCCACTCGCAGGCCCCGGCAATGCGCGAAAACGAGGTGGGCCATGAGGAGCTTGAACACCGTCTTCGTGGGGCTGTGCCTGGCGGCGATGCCGTCGGCAGCCGTGGCGCAGGGGATCGCGAAGAACCTGGATGAACTGCGCCTCCTCGTACGGGCCGGTGAGACCGTGTCGGTCACCGACGTGTCTCGCAACGAGACCAGCGGGAAGATCCTGTCGTTGTCGGCATCTGCGATAACGCTCGAGGTGGATGGCCGCCCGCGCGAGTTCAAGGAGGCCGAGGTCTCCAGGATCACGCAGCGGCGAGGCGACCCGCTCGGAAATGGCGCGCTCTGGGGATTGGCCGCGGGGGCCGGTCTGATAGGCCTGTCAATGCTCCCCACGCTTGAAGAGGGAGACGGGGGCATCGCCGTGCTGGTCATCGCGGTGTTCGGCGGCATCGGCGCGGCCATCGGCGTCGGCATCGATTCCCGGATCACGCGTCGTCAGGTCATCTTCGAACCTCCGGCCGGAGCGACCGCGGTGAGCGTCGTCCCGCTGATGACGGGCGGCCGGAAAGGCGCCGTGATACGCATCGCCTTCTAGGGAACAAGGCCTTCTAATGCCGTTTGCCTCCAGACGGCGCCATCCGGGCGCCGCGCCGCGAAGACCCGTGTGCCGAGCGGGGGTGGCTGACGACCGACGTCACTTATCGCACGGCGGATCCTGTTCGGACTCCACGCGAACATCCGTCAACCGCGAGACCCGGACGCGGAACGCGGTCCAGGCGTCGGGCTCGCCGACCGATCGTCGATAATAGCGGCGGTGGGCGGTGGAACGCCTCTAATCAGTCACTGCTCGTGGCCGGCGGTCCCGTCCGACGCGACCTGAGAACTCGCTAGCGGGTGGCTGCCCGGCAATCGCCGACGCCCTGTCCAGCTCTCCGGCTCGCGCGGAGGTCGGCGACCACCGTGTCGGCCACTCGCACTGCCGCGGCGGTTTCGTACTGTTGTCGCTCTCGACCAGCCGATCGTTCGTCTCCGATCCGCCGGAACAGCGCGTCCATCTCCACCGCCTCGGCGGCGATACCAGCCTCCACGACCTCCCTCGCGTGCTGCAGCTCGTGGGCGAGCACGACCACGCGACGATCCAGCGACAGGCCCCGCTTCAGCTGCACGCGCAGATATTGCGGTCCGGCCCCACCGTGCAGCAGCGCCCCTCGCATCCCGTCGCGTAACGCGGGCACCTGCTCGACATATACGACATAGCCGGAGCGTTCGAGGTCGTTGACGAGCGCGGCAAACGTCGGCGACCGGCGGCAGCCTTCGTCGATCGTCGCTTGGATTGACGCGTCCAGACTGCGCACGCGGCGCAGCGTGATCACTCCCTCCTCGTCCGTCGGTGCCTGGAGCCCCGACGTCAGGCCAGCCACCAGCATCATTGAC
Source organism: Vicinamibacterales bacterium (assembly GCA_036795065.1). Lineage (GTDB taxonomy): Bacteria > Acidobacteriota > Vicinamibacteria > Vicinamibacterales > UBA2999 > VFZN01. The sequence goes on along the minus strand of DAIRFN010000140.1, from coordinate 521 downwards.
AGCAGCATCGCGGCTCCCCTCCTCGATCGGTTGGTTGAAACCGGTCGGGACTGAACGCGCGGGCGCGCAGGAAGCTGCGTCATGACAGGTGGCGAAGCTGGTGAATGCGATCGACGGGCAGAGGGCGCGTCGCGCGGGCATAAAGAACTAACGCGGAGTGCGCCGCGAAAGTGCGTCATCCCGGCGCCAGGGCCGGTGGCGGTTGACGGGGTACGCGCAGGGCTCTATAACAGGCGCTACGGGAGTCCACCGGTGATCGACCACTCCACTCCTGTCAGCGACCTTCTGCGTGCGTGGGGCCAGGGTGACGGACGGGCCCGTGACGACCTGCTGCCCCTGGTGTACGCGGAACTGCGGGCGCAGGCGGTCCGCTACATGCGGCGCGAACGTCGGGACCACACACTGCAACCGACGGCGCTCGTCCACGAAGCCTATGTGCGGTTGATCGGCCAGGCCCGCGTGTCGTGGCAGAACCGCGCGCACTTCTTCGGCCTCGCCGCGGAGATGATGCGGCGCATCCT
>DAIRFN010000139.1:0-13436 GCA_036795065.1 Vicinamibacterales bacterium | reverse complement strand
CGGAAGCTGCGCGACATCCGCAAGGGCGAACTCGTCGTCTGCGGCCTGCAGGGCGTGCGCGTGCAGCCCGACCTGCAGTCGCGCGACAAGCCGACCTTCGGGTTCATGAGCAACGAGGTGTCGTCAGAGCGCCGCGTCGAGACGGCGGTGGCACGCGTGGCCGACGCCATGAAACGCGTGAAGGCGCGTGGCGGCCGCATTGCCTTCGTCGCCGGCCCGGTCGTGGTGCACACCGGTGGCAGCGAGTACTTCTGCGAGCTGGTGCGCCTCGGCTACGTGAACCTGCTGCTCTCGGGCAACGCCCTCGCGGTGCACGACATCGAGGTGGCGCTCTCGGGCACCTCGCTCGGCATCGACCTGAGCTCGGGGAATCCCGTGGAGCACGGTCACCGCAACCACATGCGCGCCATCAACGCCGTGCGGCGTGCGGGCGGCATCGCCAAGGCCGTGGAGACCGGGGTGCTCACGCGCGGCATCATGCATGCCTGCCATACCCAGGGCGTGCCGTACATCCTCGCCGGTTCGATCCGCGACGACGGGCCGCTGCCCGAGACGATGATGGATTTGTCCGCCGCGCAGGACGCGTACGCGAAGGCATTGGACGGAGTGGATGTGGTGGTGATGCTGTCTTCCATGCTGCACAGCATCGGCGTGGGCAACATGATCCCGTCGTGGGTGATGGTGATCTGCGTGGACATCAACCCCGCCGTCGTCACCAAGCTGTCGGATCGCGGCTCCACGCAGACCGTAGGCGTCGTCACTGACGTGGGACTGTTCCTGCACCAGCTGGCGACCGCCCTGCGAAAATAAACCACGAAGACACGAAGGATGCACGAAGGCCGGCACGAAGACCTTTCTTTGTGGGTGGTCGAGACAGGCTTTCGCAGTGCTACCTTCGTGTGCTTCGTGATTCACTTCGTGCCTTCGTGGTTTCTTTCTGCTTATGCACACGACGTTGATTCAACCCGCTGACCTGGCCCCCAAGCTCGCCGACTCGCGCTGGGTGGTCGTGGACTGCCGGTTCGACCTGGCCAACCCGGCGTGGGGCGAGGAGCAGTACGTGGCCGGCCACATCCCCGGGGCGCGGTACGCGCACCTGGACCGCGACCTCTCGGGCGCGAAGACGGGCACGAACGGGCGCCATCCGCTGCCGACTGTCGACCAGATGAGCGCCACCTTCGGCGCCCTCGGCATCGGGCCGCACACGCAGGTCGTCGCCTACGACGCCGACTCGGGCATGTATGCGGCACGGCTCTGGTGGATGCTGCGCTTCCTGGGGCACGACGTGGTGGCCGTGCTGGACGGCGGTTTTGCGCGCTGGGTGGCCGAGGGCGGCGCGGTCCAGCCCGGCCGCGTCACCGCGACGCCTTCGGTCTTCGCTCCCGCGCCGCGGGCCGAGTGGCACCTGACCGTGGATCAGGTGGCGGCCGCCACCCAGGGGCTCCTCGTGGACGCGCGCTCGCCCGAACGCTTCCGGGGGATCAACGAGACGCTGGACCCGGTCGGTGGGCACATCCCCGGCGCACGCAATTACTGGTTCCAGCACAACCTGGCCGAGGACAAGACCTTCAAGCCCGCCGCCGACCTGCGTGCGCAGTGGGACACCGTGCTCCAGGGACAGGACCCGACGAACGTGGTCATGTACTGCGGATCCGGCGTCACGGCCTGCCACAACCTGCTGGCGATGGAGGTGGCGGGCCTCCCCGGCTCGCGGATCTTCCCCGGCTCGTGGAGTGAGTGGAGCGCCGACCCGACCCGGCCCGTGGAGACATAGCCCGTCCCAGCATTCGTCCCCTGCCAACTTCCGGCTCCTTCCTCTCGTCCAATCCCGACGACGGCATTCACGGGAGACCTGGACGATGACGCTTCGCATCCTCTTCACGTTGGCGATCCTGGCGGGCCTGGCCGCGGCGCCCGCCGCCGAGCAGACGTTCCACTGGGAAGCCGGCCGCCACGGCGGGCACGACTTCGGCGCCCACGTGGGCGAACACATCGAGCGCGCGCTCGAGCGCGTCTCATACATCGCGGAGCGCGTTGCCGACCGGATCGGCTACCGCGTCGAGCGGCTGGCCGACCGCGTCGGCGACCGCGCCGAGTACGCCGCCGAGCGCGCGGCCGCGAGGGCCGAGCGACAGGCCGATCGCATCCGCGCCCGCGTGGAGTCGCGCGTGCGGACCGTGCAGTCGCGCGTCGAGCGACGCGTGGGCCGGGCCGGGTGGTCAGGCTACTCGGATCAGGGCAGCATCAGCGACAACCCGTGCGACGACCGCGACCGCTGGGACGACAACACCTACCGGCACTGCGAGGTGCGCGAGGAGCGCCTGCCGGCAGGACCGCTGGCGGTGGACGCCGGCACCAACGGTGGCATCCGCGTGGAGGGCTGGGACGGCAGCGACATCCTCGTGCGCGCGGTGGTCCAGGCAACCGGGCGGGACGAAGCCGAAGCGAAGCGCCGGGCCGACCAGGTGGAGATTCGCGCCGGCGGCGGGCGGGTGAGCGCGACCGGGCCCGAGACCGAGCGGCGTCAGTGGTGGTCGGTGAGCTACCGCATCAGCGTGCCGCGGCGAACCGATCTGGAGCTGAACGCGCGCAACGGCGGCATCACCATCGCCGACGTGGCGGGCACCATCCGCTTCGACACCACCAACGGCGGCGTGCGGTTGAGCGACCTGGCGGGACAGGTGGCAGGGCGCACGCGCAATGGCGGGCTGCGCGTGATGCTGGGCGGCACACAGTGGGACGGCGAGGGGCTGAACGTCGAAACCTCGAACGGGGGCGTCACCCTGTCGATCCCGTCGTCGTACAACGCGCAGCTCGAGACGCGCACCGAGAACGGCGGGTTCAACTTCGACTACCCGCTCACGATCACCGGCGAGCTGTCGCCGCGCCGCGGCATCTCGACGACGCTGGGAGCCGGCGGCGCCCCAGTCCGCGTGAGAACGACGAACGGCGGGTTGAAGATTACACAGAGGTAGACGCGTGACGCGGACGAAGGATCCGCAGATTTCGCAGATTCCGCAGATTGGCTTCTCACTTCTGACTTCTCACGTGTTCGCCCTTCACCATCCCTGAGGCCCGTGGCTTTTGCCTCGGCCTCAGGGTAGAGTGATGGGCTGTCATGTCCACCACGACCAGCCGCCTACCCATCCTCGACGCCGACGCCACGCTCCGGGCCCTGCGCGACCTGCGCGCGAAGCAACCCGTCAAGTACTCCGCCTTCTACTCCAGCCAGCTCGGTGGCATCGTCACCGACCCCGCGCTGATGGTCATCCCGTTCGACGACCACATGGTGCACCGCGGCCATGGCATCTTCGACACCGCGGGACTGGTCGATGGGAAGGTCTACGATCTGGAAGCGCACCTGGATCGCTTCGCGCGGTCGGCCGAGCTGTCGAAGCTCCGGCTCCCGGGTTCGCGCGCCGAGATGCGCGACATCATCATCGGCACGACGGCGGCCAGTGGGCGCCGCGACGGCGCCATCCGCTACTGGCTGTCGTCCGGCCCCGGCAGCCTCGAGTTGAGCCCGGCTCCCGGCTCCGAGCCCGGCTTCTTCGTCATGATCTTCCCAGGTCTCGTGTACCCGGAGCGGTGGTACACCGAGGGCCTGCGCGTGATGACGACGACGTTCCCGATCAAGCCGGCGCTCTATGCCATCACGAAGACCACCAACTACCTGCCCAACGTCCTGATGCAGCTGGAAGCCAAGGAGGCGGGGCTCGACAACGGGGTCTTCATCGACGCGAACGGCCACGTGGGCGAGAGCTCGAACATGAACGTGGCGTTCGTCACGGGGGATGGCGTGCTGCGGCATCCCAGGTTCGATCACATCCTCTCCGGCTGCACCGCGCGCCGCATGCTGGAGCTGGCGCCCGCGCTGCAGGCGAGCGGACTGCTGCAGGGCGTGGAGGTGTGCGACATCCCGGTGGCCGATGCCCGCGCCGCGCGCGAGATGCTGCTCATCGGCAGCTCGGTGAAGGTGGCGCCCATCGTCCAGTGGGACGGCCAGCCGATCGGCGACGGCAAGCCCGGCCCCGTGGCGAAGGCGTTGCTCGATCTGATCGAGCAGGACATGCGCACGGGCGATCGCCTGATCCCCGTCCCGTACTGACACCTACCACCGCAGCAGGCGCGTCACCTTCACGATGAACGAGCGGTTGTCGAGCCCGGGGAAGCCGGGGCCGAGCGTATTGCGGGCGTCGCTGTAGACAACGAACAGCTCGCTGCCCGGAATGTACTCCCATCGGAAGCGGGCATTGGTCGAGACCGTGCTGGTGGCTGACTGGTACTGGGCGAGCACCGAGAAGAACCGCCGGCTGCTCATCATCCAGGTGAAGCGCCCCGCGACGAGCTCGGTCGTGAAGTCTCCCCACGGAAGGCTGCCGCGGTTCCACGAGAGCGTGGGCTCGAGCAGGAAGTGCGCGCCCATCTCGACGCGCCCCCGCCACGAGACCTCCGTGAGCGTGCCGTCGTAGAACCCGCCGTAGCTGAAGGTGAGGCCGCCGTTGATCGAACGCTGCGGGCCGAACTGATAATTGAGCCGCGTCTGCGTGAACGCGTAGTTGCCGACCGGGACCACGACTTCACCGCCAACGTTGAAAGGTTCGGTCAATCCCTCGAAGCTCCGCGTCACCTCGACCGAGGCAAAGTCGCCACTGTTGAGCTCCAGGCGGTAAGAGCCCTGCGCCTCCCGCGTCTCGAGCTTGCCGCTGGGACCGGTGATGTAGTCGAAGCTCGCCTCGTAGAACACCTTGCGGACGACCGAGGGCTGCGCGGGACGCGGGCTGAACCGGAACTGGCCGAACGAACGGCGGAACGCCGTCCGCCGCATGAACCCCACTTCAGGGTTGAAGTCGGCGCCGGCGAAGAGGTGTTCGGCCTGCACGCCCCAGCGATCGGCGTTCCAGTCGTAACGGCCGCGATAGCTGCTTTGATCGCCCGTGCGCCCGGGTGTGTCGGTGCGCGCGTAGTAGGTGTCGATGTTGACGTTGTCGAACAACTGGAACCGCGCGTCGGCCCCGGCCGTGTAGCTGGCGGATCCGCTGGCCGTGGACGGGTTCCGTGCCGTCCCGATGAAACCAATCCGGCTGCGGCGCAGGACATCGCGCGTGACGCGGACCGCCGAGAAATTCGTACGCGGCCCGCCCACCACTGGCGGTTCGTCGGTCTGCATGTTCAGCGCACCGATGTTGTACGGGCCGGTACGTCCGAGCAGGCGTCCCCCGGCGATGATGGGCACGATCTCGCCGGCGTCGAGCCCGATGCGGCGCGAATAGAACAGGATGGGTGTATTGTTCGGGCCTCCGCATCCGCCGCCGCCGCCGCCACCACCGCCGCCGCCGCCACCGCCGCCCCCGCCGCCCGCGCCGCCAAACGAGAAGATGTCCTGCCCCTCCAGGAAGAAGTCCCGGCGTTCCGGAAAGAACAGGCTGAAGCGCGTCAGGTTCACCTGTGCCTCGTCGTCTTCGACCTGCGCGAAGTCGGTGTTGTAGGTGAAGTCCGCGATCAGGGTCTGCGTGACACCCCATTTCGCGTCCACGCCCCACTCGAAGTTGCCGTCGTTGTCGACGGGCGGCGCCGCGGTGCGGTTGGTGAGCACCGATCCGAGTCCGTACGGCTTGACGTCCAGATTCAATCCGCGGGAGGGCGTCTGCACGCCGACGAGCGTGGCGGCCGACGACACCTTGCCGATGCCACGCCGGCCCCACGACCGCGGCACCGGGTTCAGGTACGACAGCTCGTTCTTCCACCGGACCATGCGCCGCATGTTGATGCCCCACACGGTCGAACCGTCGCGGAAGCGCAGCGAGCGGAACGGGACGACGAACTCGGCCGACCAGCCGCCCTCGAACTCCGCGGTGCGCACGTTCCACACCTGGTTCCAGTTCGGGTTCGGCTGCTCGTTGGTGACGACCCAGTCGAACATGCCGCCCTCGGAGTTCGACGACACACCGAAACCATTGCGGCGGTCGTAGAACGTGTCGAACTGGATGGCCAGGTGGTCGTTGTTGTACAGGTTGAAGCTGTCGCGCCGAAGGTCGCTCGTCACCCGGCGCCCGGGCTCGCTCTCCCACATCTTCGCGCCGATGTAGAGGTTCTTGTCGTCGAAGAAGACCCAGACCTCGGTCTTGTCGGTGGCGGGTTGTCCTTCGGCCGGCTCCTGCTGGATGAACCCGGAGATGGGCGGAACATCCCTGTAGGGCGCCTCGTCCAGGGCGCCGTCGAGGATCAGTGGAGACGGGAGCCGCATCGTCCGGATGGTGGCGTTGCCGTTCTCGTCCCGGTTGATGACGGCAGGTGGCTCCGGAGGTGGCGGCCCGAAGATGATGGTCTCCGATTCCTCCGGCGCGCCAGCGCGCGCGTCGGCCACCAGGGCGTCGCCCCCGGTCTGTTCCTGGGCGGAAGCCAGCGTGCCGGAAAGCACGACGATTAGCAGCATCGCCGTCGCGCAACGTATCGTCAGGGCCACAACACCCACGGCCGCCAATTGGAACATGAGCGGCGGGCCCCCACATGTCTCCGATTGTCACCAAGGAACGTCTGAGGTAGTTTGGGCATCGATGAGCGGCACACTCGAGCGGATCTGGATCAAGCGCATGAAGGGCGGCCCCATGGACCCACGCGACCGCGCGACGCTGGTCGCGGGTCGCGGGCTCGCAGGCAACGCGAACCAGGGTGGGAAACGCCAGGTGACCATCCTGTCAAAGGAGGTCTGGGAGCAGGTGACCACTCCCCTGCCGGACGCGCCCCACCGATTGCGCGTCGGGCGAACCTGCTGGTGAGCGGCGTGGACCTGGCGAACTCGCGCGAGGGTCCTCCCGGCCCGAAGGGCGGCCCTCCCCTAGAACCCGAGCACCGTGAGGGGCAGCCAGTCTTTCAGCGTGGCGATGTGCGGCTTCACCAGCTCGCGGTTCCGCTCGGGGACGTCGGGCGCGGAGACCGTTGGCGCCGGGACGCCTGCCTGATCCGAGCCCTTCTTGATCAAGTCCTGCAGGGCGCTCCAGTCGATGCTGCTCGCCACCTCGATGCCGGCCGCCTCGTAGGCGCGCAGGCGCACCCACGCGTACTCGCTGGACGAGAAGCCCTCGGCATTGAGGGCGTCCACGTGCGCGCGCCGGGCCTCCGTCATCACACCGCGCAGCTCCGCCAGCATGGTGCCGACCTCGGCGAGCGAGAGATCGCGCCCGCCCTCGCGCGCGCGCTCCTCGAACGACCGCCCCTTCGCCTGCAGCTCCTCCCATCGGGGCCCGAGCGCCTTCCGCACGCGGTCGTGCACCGCCAGGTAGCGCTGCAGCTGCGCCTCGGTCAGCTCGCCGCTGGCCGGCGGCTGGAACGCCGCCTTGTTCTCGACGCGTTCCGACTCGGCCGCCATCTCCTTTGCCTGCTGCACCCAGCCGGTGGCGTTGTCGATGAGGGGCTGTGCCGCTCGGTAGCCGAAATACAGCGCCACCCCCACGGCCACGGTGCCGAGGACCACGATGACCAGGCAACCGGCCAGGAGTTTCTGCATGAGGAGAGTGTAGATGGTCTTGGTCTACTGATACCTGAGCGCCACCATGGGATCCACTGCCGCCGCGCGGCGGGCGGGGACGAGGCACGCGACCAGCGCGGTGCCGGTGAGCACCAGGGCGATGCCCGCGAGGATGATGGGATCGTAGGGCGATACGCGGAACAGCAGCAGCGACATCGCGGAGCCCAGCGCAATGCCGAGGCCTGCGCCGAGGGCGATGCCCGTGATGATTTGCCACAGCCCCTGCCGGACGATCATCAGGAGCACGTCCCGCGCGCCGGCGCCCATCGCCATCCGCACGCCAATCTCCTGCGTGCGCCGGCTCACCGAGAACGCCATCACGCCGTAGAGGCCCACGGTCGCCAGGAACAGCGCCGCGAAGCCGAAGGCCAGGAACAGCGAGCCAAAGACGCGGAACGCCCACGTGCCCTGCTCGAAGCTCTGCTGCACCGTGGCAATGTTGAAGATGGGCAGGTTGGCGTCCACCGCGCGAACGGCGTCCCTGGCCGGGGCCGACAGGTTGAGCGGCGGTCCCGAGACGTGGGCGAAGAGCGTGAGCCCGCTGGCGGGCACCTGTGCCAGCGGGAGGTAGATGGCTTCGCGCACGCGGTCGTTGGGCCCCTCGCCCATCCCCAAATCCGGCACCACGCCGACGATCTCCCGGAGTTCCTGGTGCGCGCCGGTCGCCAGCGCCAGTCGCTGGCCGATGGCGCCCTGCGGATAGTAGCGGCGTGAGAACGCCTGGTTCACGATCACCGTCGGCGCGCCCGTCTCGCGATCGCGGGCATCGAAGCTGCGCCCTTCGACCATGCCCACGCGCAGCACCCGGAAGTAGTCGGGCGACACGAGGATGCCGTGGACGTCGTGATAATCGCGCTCGCTCGCGTACTGCCGATCCGGAAGCTTGATGGCGTAGTGCGGCCCGCCCATCGGCACGGTGGTGGCCACGGCCACGCTCACCACGCCTGGCAGTTCCCGTAGCCTGTCGATGGCCGCATCGCTGAACTGCCGCCTTCTCGCCTCGTCCGGGTAGTCGGCGGCGGGCAGCGACAGCCGCGCGCTCCACACGTCGCGCATCGCGAAGCCGAAGTCGGCTTTCGCGATGTTCGTCAGGCTCTGGATCATCAGGCCCGCCATCACGAGCAGGCCGAACGACAGGGCCATCTCGCCCACGACCAGCGCGCGTGAGAAGCGGCCCATGCGGAGGCCCGTGGAGCGCCCTTCGTCGCTCATCACCGCCGCGAGGTCCGTGCGCGAGGCGCGCAGCGCCGGCACGATGCCGGACACGAGCGCCGCCACCAGGGTGCTGAGCGTGACGAACAGCAGCACCATGCCGTCGATGCGGATGTCGATCCAGAACGGCGGGTTGGTGTCCACGATGCCGCGGTTGAAGAGCGTGATGCCCAACTGTGCCAGCGCCAGGCCCAGGGCGGCGCCTCCTGCGGCCAGCACCAGCACTTCGATGAGCATCTGCCGCACCACCTGCCAGCGCGTGGCGCCAATGGCGGTGCGCACGGCCATCTCGCGGGTGCGCGCGGCGGCTCGCGCGAGCACCAGGTTCGCGACGTTCGCACAGGCGATGATCATCACCCCGAACACCGCCGTCAGCATCGTCATCAGCGCGCCGACGGTCTCACTGCCGATGAACTCCTCGATGTAGGTCTTCACCTCGACCGTGTAGCCGCCCTTATAGTGCTCCGGGTACGCCTGCTCGAGCTGGCGCCAGATGGTGGCCAGCTCGGCGCCCGCCTGGTCCATGCTCACACCCGGTTTCAATCGGCCGATGGTCTCGAGCCCGGGTCCTTCGCCGTACTTCGTGTTGAGCGGATCGATGACCAGGGCCGGCCACAGATCCTCGGTTTCCGGGAACGCGAACCGGGGCGGCATCACGCCGACGACGGTCATCACGCTGCCGTTCACGCGGATGGACTGTCCGATGGCCTCCGGTGACCGGCTGAACTGTTCCTCCCACACCTGGTCGCCGATGATCACCACGGGCGCGGCGCCCGGCCGGCTGTCGTCGTCGGTGAAGTCGCGCCCGAGGGCGGGAGTCACCTCGAGCAGCCGGAACGTGTTGCCCGTGATGGCGGCGGCCGTGTAGCGCACCGCCTCGCCCTTCGGGCCGACCACGTTGGCCGTCTGGAACTGGAACGCCGCCAACTGCTCGAACGATTGCTGCCGATCGCGGAGTTCGGCGAAGGTATGAACCCGCGCGTCCTCGTCGTCCTGCTCGGCAATGTTGAAGGGCGCCATGTGGACGACCCGATCGGACTCGGGGAAAGGCAGGCCACGCAGCACCGCGCCGTTGACGATGCTGAACATGGTGGTGGTGAGCCCGATGCCCAGGGCGAGCGCCACGATGGCCAGGGCCGCCATCCCCGGCTGGCGCAGTAGCGAGCGGACGGCAATGCGGACCTCGCGCATGCGCGAACATACGGAGGAACGGACGTCAAAGTTCAAGAATGCAGGGTTTCAAGAGAAACCGCGAGGGCACGAAGGAATCACGAGGAACACGAAGCCTCCTTGCCACAAGGGACAGGGCATACTCGCGGGCACACCCCAAAGAGAGCTTCGTGCCAGGCCTTCGTGTCCTTCGCGTCCTCGTGGTTTCCTTTTTCGTCCTACCGCCGGGCGCGCGCGTGCCGTTGCGCCGCCCGCTGGGCGCGCTCTTCAACGGCGCCGCAGGCGAGGTCGCACAGCGTGAAGACCGACTCGTCCGCAAGGGCGTAATAGACGAACAGCCCCTCGCGGCGGCGCGAGACGAAGCCCTGGGCATGCAGCATCTGCAGGTGCTTCGACAGGTTGGCCTGGTTGAGGCCCGTGGCGTCCATCAGCGCGCTGACGTTCAGCGGCCCGTCGGCCAGGGCGTTCAGCACCTGCAGCCGCGCGGGCTCGGAGAGCACCTTGAAGCGCGCGGCCACGTCCTCCAGCAGTTCGGGCGTCATGTTCCGGCCCCTCATGATGCCGTGGGCACGGCGACGGGCAGGCCGGCGCCCTGCCATGACGCGAAGCCGCCCGCGAGATTCTGGACGTTGGTGCGCCCCGCGCGCTGCAGCACCGACGCGGCAATGGCCGACCGCGCCCCCGCCTGGCACTGCACCACGACCGGCCGATCCGCAGGCACCTCTGCCAGTCGCTCGGCGAGATAGCCCAGGGGAATATGCATGGCCGAGGGGATGTGCCCGCCCTGCCACTCGTTCGCGCTGCGCACGTCCAGGACGAAGGCGTCCTCGGCCGTCACGCTCCTCGCCAGCTCGTCCACCGTCACCTGCGGCACGGTGGCCAGGTGCGCGCCGCGCTCGGCCAGGTGCTGCACGGCGTGGCCCTCGAAGATGCCGGCCACCTGGTCCAGTCCGATGAGCGCCAGCTGCCGCACAAGCTCCACCGTGTTCGCTTCGCTGAGGTCGTCCACGATGAAGTAGAGGTCCGTGGAGTACGGCAGGAGCCATCCCGCCCAGGTGACGAACGAGCCACCCAGCGGGATGTTGATGGTGCCGGGCAGATGCGCGGCGGCGTAGACGCCGGCCGGCCGCGTGTCCACGACGATGGCGCCCGTCGCCAGCAGCGACGGCAGGCGATGATCGTCCAGGCGCGGCGGCGCATGGAAGCCACCAAGCACGCGCGGGCCCACCTTGTTCAGGTGCTTCATCATCGCGAAGTACTTGGGCGGCTCGGGCTGGCCGGCCAGCACGCTGGTGACGAAGTCGTCCTCGGTCTTCACCTGGAACGCCCAGTTGAAGCGCCGCTCGTAGCCGAGCGTGCTGTACGGCACCGCGCTGATGCCCTTGCCGCAGGCCGATCCGGCCCCGTGGCCGGGCCAGATCTGCAGCCACTCCTCGTTCTGGTTGAAGGCCTGCAGGCTCTTCCACAACGTCCGCGCGCCCTTCTCCATCGTCCCCCTGATGTTGGCGGCGCGTTCGAGCAGGTCGGGGCGGCCGACGTCGCCCACGAAGATGAAGTCGCCGGTGGCGGCGGCAATCGGCTTGTCCGCGGCGGCGCTGTCGGTGATGAGGAACGTGAGGTGCTCAGGCGTGTGGCCCGGCGTGGAGGCTACGTCCACCAGGATGTTGCCCACCTTGATGCGATCGCCGTGCCGGATAAGCGTGCCCTCCGACGCGAACTGGTACTTCCAGTCCCGGTCGCCCTCGTCCGACAGGTAGAGCTGTGCGCCGGTCCGGGCGGCCAGCTCGCGCGCGCCTGAAAGGAAATCGGCGTGGATGTGCGTCTCGGTGACATGCGTCACCGCCAGCCCCTCACGAGCGGCGGCGTCGATGTAGCGCTCGACGTCACGGTGCGGGTCGATGACGATGGCCTCGCCGGTGGCGGCGCAGCCGATGAGGTAGCTGGCCTGGGCGATGGTGGGTTCATAGAAGCGTGTGACGATCATCAAACGGCTCCCTATCGCTATATGACTATTCAGTAATATACAGTGCGGGAGCCCCGCGCGCAAGCCCCTCCGAAACGGATCAGCAGGAATCAGGATTCAGGAGGCAGGAATCAGCGGCGCTTCTTCTGGACCTCGTTCACCAGCTTCTCGGCCGCCTCGCGCAGCGCCTTGCCCATGGGCGACTTGTCCCAGCCGGTGTCGCCCACATCGAAGCCGCCCAGCGTCGTCCACAGGTCCGCGCCGATGCCCACGTCGGTGTTGTCGCCCTCGACCTCGAAGGCGTGCGTGGTGTGGCCCTCCTGGTTGACGACCTCCACATGCAGCTGCACCTCGGCACGGGTCTTCCGCATGCTGCCGCCGACGTTGCCGATGCCGGCCACCCCTCCGAGCGAGCCCGTCGAGATGCGGTTGCTCCCATAGGTGGTGCTGGCGTCAAGGATGGTGCCGGCGACGATGAGGTCCACCTTGTGCTCGGCGACGAGCGCAGCCAGCCGATCTTCGGGAAGCGGCAGGGTCTCGCCCGCCGGTAGCTCGATGAGTACCGGCTGCAGCGTGCGGTTGCTGATCATCTGGGCCCGGACCAGCTTGGCCATGGCGGTGGCCGCCTGCCGGGTTCCACCGTCCACGCTGGCGACGTCGAATGGGATGAGCCCCACGCGCGCGCGCCCCTGGGCGGCGGCCGGAACCGCGGCGAGCGCGCCAAGCGCCACCGCCAACACCAGGACACGGCGGATTCGCGACCCTCTGTTCGTCATGGTGGTCAAGATTAGCGCAAGTTGTCGATGGCCACCGGCTCGATGGTATCGGCGGGCATGAAGCCGAAGACCCTCCCGTAGAAGTACAACTCGGCCTCGAGGCTGCGCACGATGTTTTCGGCCTTGCGGAAGCCGTGCTGCTCGCCCTCATAGGTGAGGTAAGCGACCGGCAGGCCGTTCTTCCGCACGGCCTCGGCCATCATCTGCGACTGGTTGGGCGGCACCACCTTGTCCTCGAGCCCCTGGAAAAGGATGAGCGCGCTCGACAGCCTGTCGGTGAAATGAATGGGCGACCGCTCGATGTAGCGGTCCTTCGCCGCCGGATAGGGGCCGATGAGCGAATCGAGGTAGCGCGACTCGAACTTGTGGGTGTCGCGGGCCAGCACCTCGATGTCGCTGATGCCGTAGTAGCTGGCGCCGGCCTTGAACGTGGAGTGGAACGTGAGCGCGGCGAGCGTGGTGTAACCGCCCGCGCTGCCGCCGCGGATGGCCAGGCGATTGGCGTCCGCCTTGCCAGCCTGGACCATCGCCGTGGCGCCTGCCACCGCATCCTCCACGTCCGCGACACCCCACTGCCCCTTCAGCCGATCGCGGTAGGCGCGGCCGTAGCCGGTGCTGCCGCTGTAGTTGACGTCGAGCACGGCGAAGCCGCGACTGGTCCAGAACTGGACCTCGGGATCCAGCACGGTCTCGGTGGCGCCGGTCGGGCCGCCGTGGGTGAGCACCAGCAGCGGAGGCGTCGTGCCGTCGGGCGCCTGGAAGTCCGGGTTCCTGGGCGCGTAGTAGA
>DAIRFN010000394.1:0-3829 GCA_036795065.1 Vicinamibacterales bacterium | reverse complement strand
CGACCCGACCGGGGACGCCCTGGTGTGCGGAAACTGCTGGGGAAACGTCAGCACACGGATGGCGGCAACGGCACCCTTGACCGGCACCTACACGGTCGTCGTCGCCGGCTACACCGACGATGTCGCGGGCGACTACGTCTTGCGGCTCGCGCGGGCGCCGGCCAGCTTCGAGGTACCACTCGGCGACCACGGCGGCCCCATGGAGAACGGCGCCAATCATGCCGGCCGGATCGAGCGGGCCGACGTTGACATCTGGACGTTTGCGGCCAACCAGGGCGATGCGCTGATTCTCACGTTGGGAGAGGTGCCCGTTGGGCCGGGGGTGCCGGATCCCGGCTTCTGGCCCTGGCTTCGGCTCTTCGATCCCAACGGAAACGCCCTCGTGTGCGGCAACTGCTGGGGCGATGCCTCCACCCGAATGCAGGCGGCGGCCCCGCTGACCGGCACCTATACCGTCGTGGTGGCCGGCTACACGGGCGATGTTGCGGGCGACTACCTCCTCAGGCTGGCCAGGACTCCGGGAACCTTCATCGTGCCCCCGGACGACCATGGTGGGCCACTGGCCAACGGCGCGAACCACACGGGCCGGATCGAGCGGGCCGACCTCGACATCTGGACCTTCACCGCCACTCAGGGCGACGCGTTGATCCTGACCGTCGGCGAGGTACCGGTCGGCCCCGGGGTGCCCGATCCGGGCTTCTGGCCGTGGCTCCGCGTCTTCGGACCCACTGGAAGCACGCTGGTCTGCGGGAACTGCTGGGGCGACGCGGTCACCCACATGTCCGCGACCGCTCCGCTCTCCGGGACCTACACCGTCGTCGTTGCGGGCTACACGGGTGACACAGCCGGCGATTATGTGCTCCGCCTGGCTAAGACGCCCGGCGCCTTCGAGGTGCCGGCGGGTGATCACGGCGGCGCGATGACGAACGCGACCAGCCATCCGGGGCGCATCGAACGGGCCGACCTCGATATCTGGACCTTCGCGGCTGCTCAGGGGACCACCATCAACGTGTCGATCAGTGAGGTACCGGTAGGCCCGAGTGAGCCCGACCCGGGGTTCTGGCCCTGGATCCGTGTTTACGGGCCGACAGGCTCCACGGTCGTCTGTGGTAACTGCTGGGGGAACCAAACCGCGCAGATGTCAACGACCGCTCCTGTGAGCGGCACGTACACCGTCGTCGTGGCGTCCGCCTCGGTAGCCGCCGAAGGCACCGGGAACTATCTGCTCACCGTTAACGGCGCGATCACCCCGATCACTCCCACGACCGTCAACGACAGCTACCCCACCTCCACCAACACCGCGCTGATCGTGCCGGTGCCCGGCGTGCTCGGCAACGACAACAGCAACGGCGGCGGCCCGCTGACGGCGGAGCTGATGTCGTCCACGTCGAGCGGCGTGCTGGCAATGAACGCCAACGGCAGCTTCACCTACACGCCGAACCCCGGCTTCATCGGCGCCGACAGCTTCACCTACCGCGCGGTCAGCAGCGTCGGCCCTGGCAATACGGCCACCGTCGGCATCACGGTGAGCGACCCGACAACGGTGCAGCCGCCCACCGGCCTCTATGCCTCGTCCATCGCCGGCAACACGGTGACGCTCCGGTGGACGCCCCCGTCGTCGGGCGCCGCGCCCACCGACTACGTGCTCGAGGGAGGCGTGACTCCCGGCCAGGTGATGGCCAGCATCCCGGTGGGTGGCACCACGCCCATCTACACGTTCCCCGCGCCCACCGGCGCCTTCTACGTCCGCCTGCACACGCTGTCGGGCGCCAATCGCAGCATCGCCTCGAACGAGATCCGTATCTTCGTGAACGTCCCGGCCGCGCCGTCGGCGCCCGCGGACCTGGTCGGGCTCGTGAATGGCAGCTCCATCGCCCTGGCGTGGCGCAACACGTTCGCGGGCGGCGCGCCGGGTGGCGTCGTCCTCGACGTGTCGGGATCGCTCAACACGTCGCTGCCGCTTGGCTTGACCGACAGCTTCCAGTTCAACGGCGTGCCCGGCGGCACCTACACGCTGTCGCTGCGTGCCATCAACGCGGCGGGCAGCAGCCCCTCGTCCAACGCGATCACGTTGACCTTCCCCGACACGTGCACGGGCGCGCCGCTCCCGCCGTCGGGCTTCCTCGCCTATCGCGTGGGCCGCACCCTCTTCGTCGTCTGGGATCCGGCGACGAGCGGGCCGGCGCCCACCTCGTACGTGCTGAACGTCACCGGCGCGTTCGCCGGCGCCTTCGGGACGCCAGGACGGACCTTGAGCGGTTCGGTCGGCCCGGGCACCTACCACCTGAGCGTCTCCGCCGCCAACGCTTGCGGATCGAGCGCGGCCACGCCGGTGCAGACCGTGGTGGTGCCATGACGCTGGCTCCTCACCGGGGCGGACCGGAGGTGGTGAACGCCGCCTTCGACGAGCTCTACACCGAGCTCCGGCGGCTCGCGTCGCGCCACATGCGACGCGAGCCGGCGCGCCACACGCTGCAGCCCACCGCGCTGGTCAACGAGGCGTACTTGCGGCTGATGAATGGCGCGGGCTCCATCAACGATCGTCATCACTTCTTCGCGCTCGCCTCGCGGGCCATGCGGCGCGTGCTGGTCGATCACGCACGGCGCAAGCGCGCGCGCAAGCGTGGTGCGGATGTCGTCCACCTCGAAGTGGACCAGCTCGCCGAGGGACACGGGCCTGGCACCGACGTCCTCGCGGTGGACGAGGCGCTCACCGAGCTCGCGACGGTGGATCCCGACGCCGCGCAGGTGGTGGAGCTTCGCTTCTTCGGCGGTCACACCGATGCGGAGGTGGCTGACATCACCGGGCGTTCACTCGCCAGCGTGCGGCGCGACTGGACCTTTGCCCGCAGGTGGTTGCAGCGGCGATTGAAGGCCTGACCATGACCCGGAGCTTCCTGCGCCCTCTCGCGTCGGTGGTCATGGGCGTTGCGGCGGCGGCTGTCCTGGTCGGCCACACGCTGTCCACCGAGCCGTTCCCGTCCATCCCGGGCGGCCTGGCCGACCACGTCGCGGCCCGCGGTTCCGCATCCGTCATCGTCGAGGTGCGAGCGCCGTTCGTGCCCGAGGGCCGGTTGAACGGCTCGGCGGTGGCGACGCAGCGTCGCACCCTCGGGGCGTCGCTCGACCAGGCGATGGCGCGCGCGGCCGCCAGGGGCATTCAGGTGGGCGAGCGATTCCACACCATCCCCTACTTCACGGCCCGCGTCGGTCCGGACGGGTTGCGCGCCCTGGCCGCCCTGCCGGGCGTTGCGTCGATCCGCGAGAACGAGCTGTTCTCGGCGCAACTCGCGCAGAGCGTGCCGCTCATCAACACACCGGCGGCGTGGGCAGCGGGCGCCACCGGGTCGGGATGGACGATCGCCGTCATCGACACGGGCGTCGACAAGGCGCATCCGTTCCTGGGCGGCAAGGTGACGAGCGAAGCCTGCTATTCGGGAGCCAGCGGGACCGCGCCGGCCGGATTCACCACGCTTTGCCCCGGCGGCGTCTACGAGAGCACGGCCCTGGACAGCGGCGTGCCGTGCACGTCGGAGCCGTTGTGCGCCCACGGCACCGCCGCCGCGGGTATCGCCGCGGGGATCAACGATCCCGCTACGTTGAGTGGCGTCGCGCACGGCGCAAGTCTCGTGTCGATCCAGGTCGCCACACGGTTGGACAACTGCGTTCCGGGCGGCATCCCCTGCCTGATCTTCTTCGAGTCCGATCTCATCAAGTCGCTCGAGCGCGTCCTCGTCCTGGCGGGCCCCGTCAACGCGATCCGCATTGCAGCGGCCTCGACCAGCGTGGGCATCCGCCGCTTCCTGTCCCAGGCCTCCTGCAATCTGTG
>DAIRFN010000138.1:0-13471 GCA_036795065.1 Vicinamibacterales bacterium | reverse complement strand
AGCCCACGACCATGGCAGCGCTCGAGGCCAATACACCGGCCAGCGCGCCCACGCGGAGGAACGTGCGACGGGAGACGTGCGCGCTCATCGGGCCTCCCCGGCCGCACTGCTGGTCGCGATCGACGCCGCGCGGCGCACCGCCTCGCGGATGCGCATGTAGGTGCCACAGCGGCAGAGGTTCCCGTTCATGCCGGCCGCGATCTCTTCGTCGGTGGGCGCTGGCGTGCGCGCCAGCAGGGCGGCCGCGGCCATGATCTGCCCGGCCTGGCAGTAGCCGCACTGCGCGACGTCGAGCTCCACCCACGCCCGTTGCACAGGGTGAGAGCCGACTCCCGACTCCCCACTCCCGCCTCCCGACGCTGCGTGCGGCAGGCCTTCAATCGTCGTGATCGCCCGCCCCTGCACCTTGCCCATCGGCACCGTGCACGATCGCGTGGCGACCCCGTCCACGTGCACCGTGCAGGCGCCGCAGAAGCCGCCGCCGCACCCGAACTTGGTGCCGACCAGGCCGAGCGAGTCGCGAAGAGCCCAGAGCAGCGGCATCTCCGGGTCGATGTCGAGCGTGTGCGTGCGGCCGTTGACCGTAAGCGCGATAGATGGCACGTCGTGACCCCCGTCGGTTGCATGAGACGTTCCCGACGGGAGCGGGGCCCGTCCCTCGTCACAGCACTGGTCACCTCGCAGGGGCAGGGGGTGGGACGGACAAGGCGATTGAGTGATTGGGGGATTGTAGATTGGCGATTGATTGGCGATTGGAGGATTGGGGGATTAAGCGATTGATTGGTGATTGCGCGATTGGGGCATTGGCGATTCGTTCCTGAACCGCTGATCCGCAGGGCCGGTCCCACGGGTACCGCGGGCGACACAGCGCGACACGGCCGAATCGCTCAATCCCCCAATCACCAAATCGTCAATAACTCACCCGATCAATCCATCCCCCCAATCTCCAATCAATCGCTCAATCTGCAATCACCAATCACCCAATGTCCACCCTCAGATACCCCCGGCAGCGGCGGTCAGTCTTGCCACCGCCTCCTGATAGAACTTCAGCTCACTCAGCTGGTCGGCGGTGGGCCTGCCCACCCAGCGGCCGGTCTCGCCGTAGAGCCTCGTGAGCCGCGACAGAAGCTCGCGCGCCTGGCGCTTCAGGTCGGTCATCTGCGCATCGCCCGCGGGCGCCTTCTGCACCTTGTCGGCCACCGGCGCGAACTCGCGGAGGGCGCCGGCGACCTGCACCTGGAAGTCCGCCCACACCTTGCGATCCGCCGGTGGCGTGTCGATGCGCGGGTCGTCCTTCACCTCGACCTTCTCCTCGAGCGTCCGGCCGCCGGACGCGAGCCGCACGGTGTAGACGCCCGGTGCCACGTACGGGCCCGCGAGGTTCCCGCCACGCGGCGCACCATCGTCGTTGCCGAAGCCGCCCCCGCGAACGGGGAGGTCCGCATGGCGCAGGTTCCAGATCACGCGGTTCACGCCGCGCGCCCGCGTCGGCGTGAGCGCCTGCACGAGCGTGCCCGAGGCGTCGTGGACCGAGAGGCCGACCTCGTTGGCGGAGTTCGCCAGCCAGTAGTCGATGATGGCGCCGTTGGGCGGGTTCTCACCGCGGAAGAGCATGTCGCCGGTGTGCGCCTTCAGGTTCGTGTAGCGAATCTGCTCGGCCGCGTCGATGGGGAAGAGATGCGCCTCCGATCCGATCGCCGCCGGCGTCAGTCCCTGCAGCGCCGACAGCTGATCGAGAATCCAGATGCCGCGCCCGTGCGACGCGAGCACCAGGTCGTTGTCGCGGGCCTGGATGGTCAGGTCGTTGAACGGCAGCGTGGGCATGTTGTTCTTCAACTCCACCCAGTTCTGCCCGCCGTTCACGCTGATGAAGAGCCCGAGCTCGGTGCCGAGATAGAGCAGGTTCGGGTTCTGGTGGTCCTCGCGGATCGTCCGCGCCACGCGCTCGGACGGCAGGTCCCCGACGATGGATGTGAACGTCCTGCCGAAGTCGGTGGACGTGAAGACGTAGTTCTTGAAGTCGTTGCTGCGGTGGTTGTCCACCGTGACGTACAGCGTCCCGTCCGCGTGTCGCGACGCCTCGATCCCCGAGAACCACGACGAGGCCGGCAGCCCCTGGAAGCGCGTCTCGACGCTCTCGAACGTCTTGCCGTCGTCCATCGAGATGCGGAACTTGCCGTCGTCGGTGCCGACGTAGAGCACGCCGCGCCGGCGCGGCGATTCCGCAATGGCCGTGGTGCCCGGGAAATACGGCACGCCGTCGTCCACCGACAGGATGTTCTCGTCCGGCATGCGGCCCATCAGCGGCAGCGTCGCGCGGTCCACGCCGCTCGTCATGTCGCCCAGGTCCTGCCAGGTGAGCCCGCGGTCGCGCGAGCGGAACAGGTGCTTCGCGCCCGCGTAGATGGTGGCGCTGTCGTGCGGGGAGATGATGATGGGCGAGTCCCAGTTGGCCGGGTGCATGGCGTTGCCCAGCACCTGCTCGGGCACGTTCCTGCCCCAGGTGTGCCAGTTGCGCCGATCGCCGATGGCGCCGGTCGGATCGCCGGGCCGGATGTCCTGTACCTGCCAGGTGCGCGTGTCGTTCCTCTGCAGGCCGAGGAATTGCGAGGCCGAGAACACCACGCGCGGGTCCTTCGGATCGGGCACGGCGAAGAAGCCGTCGCCGCCGCACAAGCGCGACCAGTGCTCGTTCAACACGCCGCCCGACGTCCAGCTGGCGTTGGGGCCCACCCAGCAGCCGTTGTCCTGGAGCCCGCCGTAGACGTTGTAGGGATGCGCGTTGTCCACGGCCACCCGATAGTACTGCGAGACGGGCAGTGACGTGACATAGAGGAACTTGTTGCCGCGGTCGAACGAGATGCCGATGCCGCCGTCGTCCAGCTTCACCACGTGGCGCGAGTCGCGGGGGTTCACCCACACGAAGCGGTCGTCGCCATGCAGCGTCTGCCGCGGGGTGGTGAACGTCTCGCCCCCGTTGTCCGAGTACGAGTAGCTGTTCATCATGTAGATGCGCCGGTCGTCGTTCGGATCGATGGTCGGCTGGCTGGCGTACATCGGGCGCGGGTTCCAGTCGGACATGAACCGCCAGGTGCGCCCGCGGTCGTTGCTGCGGTAGATGCCGCCCCGGCGGTTGATGTAGGCCGTGGACGCGTTGTAGCGCGTGCCCTGCTCGATGCTCACGTAGACGATGCTGGGGTCCTTGCGATAGACGGCGATGCCGATGCGGCCGTACTCGCCGTCGGGGAGGCCGTTGCCGGTGAGCTTCGTCCACGTGGCGCCGGCGTCGGTGCTCTTCCACAGCGCGCTGCCGGGGCCGCCACCGTTGAAGCCGAAGGCACTCCGCCGTCGCTGGTAGCTGGCGGCATAGAGGATGCCCGGATCGCGCCAGTCCATGGCCACGTCGGTCACGCCCGTGTCTTCATCCACGTGGAGCGTCCGCGCCCACGTGCGGCCGCCGTCCATGGTGCGATAGAGCCCGCGATCGCCACCCGGCCCCCACACCGATCCCTGCGCCGCCACGTAGGCGATGTCGGGATTGGTCGGGTGCAGGACGATGCGGCCGATGTGCTTGCTGGACCTGAGACCCACGTTCGCCCACGTCTTGCCGGCATCGGTGGACCTGTAGACGCCGTCGCCCCAGCTCACGCTCTGGCGGTTGGCGCGCTCGCCCGTGCCCACCCAGATGATGTTCGGATTCGGCTGGAAGATGGCGATGTCGCCGACCGAGTGGACGGGCTCGTTCTCGAACACCGGCTCCCACGTGATGCCGTTGTCGCGGGTGCGGAAGATGCCGCCCGTGGACGAGGCGACGTACATGACGAAAGGGTCGGACTCCACCACGTCCATGTCCACCATGCGGCCGGACATGGTCGCGGGGCCGATGTTCCTGAGGCGCAGGCCCGAGAGATCCCGGGACTGCAGGGCAACCTGTTGCGCGGGCAGTCGGGGCGCCAGGGTGACACCCAGGACGGCCACGAAAAAGATGAGGAGGCGCTTCATGGCGCCATTATGCGGGGGCGCGCTGTCACCAGTTGTCAAGACCGCTTGGCGCCATCCGTGCACGTCAACGCGCGAATGGACCAGATGGTGCCAACCGGTGACGCCCGAAGATAAGCTGGTGACGCCTGAAGATAATCTGTTGCATCTGTTCACGAACCGGCCGTAGAATCCCCGGCACAAGTTCGACCAGCACGGCCGGGTCCACGTCACCCCCCCCCGGCCAGCCGCGCGTTTTTTCGGACCTTTGTTCGACTCGGCTACCCACGGCTCTCCTGCGGAGGCTCGTATGGCGCGATTCGGCGGTGTCGTCCTGACCTTGTTCCTGGCCTGCGCGGCGGTTCCCGCCTACGCGCAGGTGAGCGCGACCACGGGGTCCATCAACGGCAAAGTGACTGACGCGACGGGGGGCGTACTTCCCGGCGTGAGCGTCACCATCGCCAGCCCCTCGATGCAGGGGACCCGCAACGACGTCACAAACACCCAGGGCGACTACCGGTTCCCGGCCATTGCCCCCGGCGAGTACCGGATTACCTACGAGCTGGCCGGGTTCGGCACGGTCGTCCGCGAGGGTGTCCGCGTCGGCCTTGGCTTCACAGCCACCGTGAACACCGAGATGAAGGTGGCGACGCTCGAAGAAACCGTGACGGTCAGCGGCGAGTCGCCGGTCGTCGACGTCTCGACGACGACGACGGCTACCAACTTCGGCGAAGCGAAGCTGGCGTCGCTGCCGAACGCGCGCGACTTCTGGACGGTGCTCGCCGCCGCGCCCGCCATCGTGCTCACGCGTATCGACGTGGGTGGCAGCGCCGCCGGCACCCAGACCGGCTACGCGGTGTACGACACGAAGCAGGATCAGCATCGCCCGATGGTCGAAGGCATCGTCAACACCGAGGGCACCGGTGCGGCAGGCTTCTACTACGACTACGGCGCCATCGACGAGGTCGCGGTGCAGACCAAGGGGCACACGGCCGAGATGCCGTGGCCGGGCGTCTGGTCGAACTTCATCGCCAAGTCGGGCGGCAACGAGTATCACGGCAAGATCTACGCGGACTACCAGAACAGCGGCATCCAGAATCGGAACATCGACGATGCCAACACGTTCCTGTGCCCGGGCGGCCGCTGCGGCGAACTGCAACCGTCGGATCTCAACCGGCTCGAGAGCTACTACGACCTCAACGGCGATGTCGGTGGCTATCTGAAGAAGGACACGCTCTGGTGGTACGGGTCGCTGCGCGAGCAGAACGTCAAGGTGCTGCTGCCGAACTTCCCGGTCAAGGCGTTCGAGACCGGGCTGCGCAACATCACCGCGAAGGGCACCTACGCGATGTCGCAGAACAACAAGTTCACCGGCTACGCGCAGTGGGGCCGGAAGTCGCAGCCCAACCGGCTGGACACCTTCGCCATCGGCGCGACTGCAGCGCGGCATACCTCGGCCGACTCCACCTGGCAGCAGCTCTACTGGGGCCACACCTACAAGGCCGGCTACGAGTCGGTGCTGAGCGACCGGACGTTCGTGGAGGTGCGGGGTGGGCAGTTCAAGTACGTCTGGCCCAACTACCGCTACACTGACGAGCCCGCCTACGCCGACATCGGCAACCAGCTGGTCTCGGGGGGGAACCGGGACGGCTGGTTCCGCACGCCGGAGCGGAACCAGGTAGCCGGCTCGATGACCTACTTCAAGGACGGGTGGGCGGGCGACCACAACTTCAAGGTGGGCGGCGAGTGGTTCCACGAGACCTTCACCGACGAGCGCGGTGTCGGAGTCGATGGCGTCCTTCCCGGGGACATTCTGCACGTCCTGAACAATGGTGTCCCCGCCGAGGTCTACCTCTTCGCGAGCCCCTCGAAGTCGGAGCAGGGGCTGCTGTCGCTGGGTCTCTACCTGCAGGACAGCTGGCGAGTGAACACGCGGCTGACGCTGAACCTCGGGCTGCGCTTCGACCGCTACCGCTCTTTCCTGCCCGATCAGGAAGGGCCGCCCGTTGGCCGCTTCAATGCCACGCAGGTCTCGTTCCCCGAGGTCAGCAACGTCAAGACGTTCAACCAGCCCGTCCCCCGGCTCGGGCTCGTGTACGACCTCACGGGCGAAGGCCGCACCGTGATCAAGGCGAACTACGCGCAGTATGCCTGGAACCCTGGCGCATCGGGGTTGCCAGCCCAGGTGAACAACAACTCGGCCGATTGGTACAAGCGTTATCGCTGGTCGGACCGCAATAGCAACCTCTTGTACGACCCTGGCGAGGACGGCGTCATCATCGCGCAGCGGGGCGGCCAGGCCAGCGCGGTGCTCGATCCGAACCTGGAGAACACCAAGACCAGCGAGATCTCGGCCTGGTTCGAGCACGAGCTCATCCCGGGGCTGGCGGTCCAGGGGGGCTACGTCTACCGGGAGATCGACAACTTCCGCGTGCTGGTGAACGAGAACCGGCCGATGGACGCCTACAACGTGCCGATTACGATCTTCGACCCCGGCCCGGACGGCCGCCTGGACACGGGGGACGATGGCCCCGGTATCCCTGGCTTCAACCTGAGCGCCGAGGCCAGGGCGCTGCCGGTCGTGAACATCGCCACCAATCTGCCGGGCAAGGGCGAGTACCACACCATCGAGTTCTCGGCCAACAAGCGCCAGTCTGGCCGGTGGTCCCTCCAGGGCTCGTTCTCGATGCGATGGAACAAGGACCAGGACACGGGTTACTTCGGGAACAACCTTCGGGCGGTCGACACGCCGTCCACCCCGAACGATCTCATCAACACTACCAACGGGCGCTACGAGTTCACGATGTGGACGATGAAGATCAACGGCAGCTACGACGCCGGATGGGGTATTCGCATCACGCCCGCGCTTCGCTTCCAGCAGGGCCAGCCGTTCGGCCGCACGTTCCTCGCTGGCGCCGCCAACGGCATCAACTACGGCTCGCAGCGCATCCTGGCCGAGCCAATCGATTCTCGACGACAGGACGACATCGCCATCGTCGACATCCGCGCCGAGAAGTTCTTCACCATGGCGTCGCGCCGCCTTGGCCTCTTCGCCGACGTGTACAATCTCACCAACTCCGACGCCGCGCAGAACATCACCTGGAACAGCGGCACGGCGTTCCTCCGTCCGGTCAGCATCATCGGTCCGACCATCATGCGCTTCGGCGTGAAGTTCGACTGGTAGATGCACGAAGGTTCAAGGGGGCCGCGGGAGCGATTCCGCGGCCGCTCCGTTCGCGCCCGCGACTGAACCGCCCCATTCCGCTACGCGTCGCTACTTCCGGACGCCACGTTTGGGCGGCCGCGGAGCGGTTGAGGGCGCGGAGGCCGGCACCAGGCCCCGGCCCTCCTCGACGATCACGAGCTGGCGCGTCCCGACGTTGGCGATGCGGTCTCGGGTGCCGCTGGGCCACTCCACCTCCACGGTCACCGCAGCTGGGTTGTCGCCCAGGCCGAAAGTGAGCGTCAGGTCGCTCTGGGAGGCGTAGCTCGAGCCGCTCCGCACCATCTGCCACTGCTGGACACCGCCGCGGGTGACGCGGACGACGGCGCCGATGCCGTCGCGGTTCGACTTCGTGCCGCGCGTCCGGACGGCGATCCAGTGGTGGCGATTGCCGCCGTCGTTTCGGAACAGGTAGGCGGGGCCGTGGTTGGTCGTGAGGGCGACGTCCAGGTCGCCATCGTGGTCGTAGTCGGCGTACGCCGCGCCCCGCGCCACGATGGGTCGCGCGAAATCGGAGCCAAGCGATGCGGTGACGTGCTCGAAGCGCCGCGTGCCGAGATTGCGAAAGACCAGCGGCGGCTGCCGGTACTGCACTTTCGGCTGCACGCGGCCGATCTCCTCTTCGATGTGACCATTGGCGGCGAGGATGTCCGGCCAGCCGTCGAGGTCGTAGTCGAAGAAGAACACGCCGAACGCCAGGTACAGGAGCGACACACGGCCGACCGTGGAGCGCGGGGCATCGTCCACGAACAGGCCCTTTCCCTCGTTGTGGTAGAGGCCGAGCATCTGGTTCGAGAAGTTGCCCACCAGCAGGTGCGGACGACCCGAACGATCGTAGTCCGCCGCATCCACGCCCATGGCGCCGCGGGCGATGCCCTCCTCGCTGTAGGCCACGCCTGCGCGCAACCCGGTTTCCGTGAAGGTGCCATCGTGGTTGTTGCGGTACAGCTTGTTGGGCTGCGTGTCGTTGGCGACGAAGAAGTCGGGCCAGGCGTCGCCGTCGAAGTCCAGCACCGCGACACCGAGTGACTTGCTGGTGGGGTCGTCCACGCCGGCGGCCTTCGACACGTCGCCGAACGTGCCGTCGCCGCGGTTCCGATACAGCTTCGATGAGGTGCCGCCGTACGACTCGGGCGTGCAGTACGACTTCGTGGCGCCGTCGAGGGAGCACCGCAGATCGGTCTTCGGCGTCCAGCGCACGTAGTTGGCGACGAACAGATCGAGCCGACCATCGCGGTCGTAATCCACCCACGCGGCGCTCGTGCCGAAGTTGGCGTTGTCGATGCCCGACGCCTTCGTCACGTCCCGGAACCGGCCGCCGCCCTCGTTGCGAAACAGACGGTCGCCCTCGAGCGCCGTGACATAGACGTCGCCGCGCCCGTCGTTGTCGTAGTCGCCCACCGCGACGCCCATGCCGTAGAGCTCGACGTCCAGGCCGCTGCCGGCCGTGATGTCCCGGAAGCCGCCGCGGCCGTCGTTCCGGTATAACGCCGCGAACGAACGGCGCCCGCGCGGCTCCCAGTCACGCCCGTTCACGAACAGCAGGTCCGTCCACCCGTCGCCGTCCGCGTCGAAAAAGGCGACCCCGGAACCGAGCGTTTCGGGCAGCCACTTCTGTCCCGCGCGCCCGCTGTTGTGCACGAAGCGGATGCCCGCCGCGCGCGTGACGTCGGTGAAGGTCAGGCCTGCGGCGGGCTGCTGCGCCCGGCCCGCCA
The DNA here is from genome assembly GCA_036795065.1 of Vicinamibacterales bacterium. Taxonomy (GTDB): domain Bacteria; phylum Acidobacteriota; class Vicinamibacteria; order Vicinamibacterales; family UBA2999; genus VFZN01. Next base: position 4,555 of record DAIRFN010000138.1, on the reverse strand, counting down.
GCCCCAGTCCCGCCAGACCCAGGACCACCAGCGCCAGTGCGCTCGAGGGGCGCCTCATGGTCGCCCTCGCGTGGGGTCGGTGCCTCGCGGCAACGACACGGTCTCGTGCTCGTGAATCGACTGGCGCTCGTTGTTGTCCTCGACTCTCAGCAGCCGCGGCGCCTCCGTGATGGCCTGCGACGCTTCGTCGGCCTTGAAGCGGAGGAAGAGCCGTTCTTCCTGTGCGGCGCGCTCCTCGTCGCCCAGGCCCCGCGCCGCCAGCATGGCCGTGTAGTGCATCTGCAGATCTTCAGGATCGACGGCTGCCACGCGATCGAGCACGGCCAGCGCCTCGGCGTACCGACGATCGAGGAAGAGGATGCGCGCCATCTGGTTGAGCGCCACGCGGTCGCGGGGATAGCCGGCGACCACGCGCTCGAGAGACGCGAGCGCGGCCGTGTAGTCGCCGTCGGCCTTCTCGATCATGGCCTTGAAGAAGTGAATGCGCCCGAGCGAGTCGTTCCGGGCGAGCGCTTCGGCGATGAACGGTTTTGCCGCGTCGGTCTCACCTTCCTGGATGAGCGCCCGAGCCATGTTCAGCCAACCGTCGGCATACCCGGGCTCGGCCTTCGTCACCTGCCTGAACGCGAACTCTGCGCCCTTGAGGTCGCCCTGCAGCAGCAGGCCGATGCCCCAGTCGTTCCAACGCTCGCGGACCGTCTTGTCGACCACGGTGCGCCATTCCGTCGGGATCGACCCGTTGCCGACCGCCAGAGAGGCGGTGGCTTCCGCGAGGGTGACGATGGGCAGATCGGGGATGCGGCCCTTGATCTGGCCCGACACGTTGGCCGGGATGTTGGCTGGATCGTACGAGAACTTCCGGTCGTCGTGGCCCGGGCCCGCGGCGCTGGCCGGTTCGCCGTCCACCGGCTGACCGGCGTAGGCGAACTGCGTGTACGCGTGCGAGAACTTGCGGTACTGCAACCTGGCCGTGAACGTGATGGGCCCCCGCGCATCGTCGGGGATGCGCACGCGGTAGTGGGCTACGTCCGCGGCGCCGGGTGGGATGAGGCGCACGTACAGCAGGCTGCGGGTCTGGAACGCGTTGCGCTTGTCGATGGGGTTGCCGTGCCCATCGAGCTGGTACGAGCGATAGAAATGCGCGCCCGGCTCCACCGGTCCGCGGCCCTCGTCTTCCACCTGGCCGCTCCAGAAGACGATGCGCCCGTCGGCGTCGCGACCCTGCACCTCGAGCCAGACGTCGAACGCGTCCACCGTCCCGGCGGGGAAGAAGTGGCCGATCTTCCGCGTGCGCACGACCACGTCCAGGCGGACCGTGGACCCGGGCGCGAGGACGGGCGCCGCGCGGTCGAGGGGCGCCGCCATGCGGCCGACGTCGCGGATCACTGCGGGAGCGGCCTGCTCCGCCTCTTCACCCACCGCGAACGAGGACATCGCCTGCGGCGGCATGGCGCCCGAACGACGGACCATGGGCGTGTCGGTGGATTCGTCGATGGGCGACACGGCGAAGATATCCACGGAGACGAAGCCCGAGGTGAGGAAGTCGGTGGTGACCTTCAGTTGGGTGGTGTCGTGGTTGACGAACGGCACGGCGGTGTTCGCGCCGGGGAAGCGATGTGAGTGCACCATGCCGTCCGCGTGCCGGCCCGGATCGGCCGACGGCACGCGCGGCATGTGGCAGTCCACACAGGTGGAGGGCTGGTCCGGGTAGTAGAACGACCGCGCTCCCTGCCCGGAGACGCCGCTGGCCTGCCAGTTGTCGTACTCATTGAAGCCCCGGATCCACCGATAGCCGTTGACCGGGACGTCGAGGTGCACCTTGTGGCAGGCGGCGCAGTACTCGGACGCGTCGAGGCGCATGAACGGCTTCATGAAGGTGCGGCGGTGCGGCTCGGGGTCGAGGTAGGTGAGGAAGCGGTCCATCGCCCGGACCAGCGGCTGCCGGCTCGAGGCCAGCCGGTGCAGCGGGGGATATTCGATGGTGAAGCCGCCATTGCCCATCGAGCTGTCCACCTGCGAGATCGAATGGCACGACGTGCAGGCCAGGCCCGCCTGCGCTTCGGGCGTGTCGATCTGCTCGGCGATGGGCCGATCGAAGCGCCCGTTGAAGAAGACAGCGTGGTCGTGACAGCCGGCGCACCACTTGCTCGGCCGTGTGCCCACGATCGACTGCATGTACTCGATGGACTTCCGGTAGAACTGGTTGTTGAACGACGCGAAGTGGTGCACCGAGCCTTTCCACTGCTCGTACACGTCCTTGTGGCACTCGCCGCACAACTCCGAGTCGAGGAAGAAGTCCGAAGGGATGGTGCCCCCCACGTTCGTCCGGGCGGACGAGGGGAAGAATGGCGACGAGGGCCCGGCACCCTCTTCGTCCATGGACGAAGGCGCTCTCAGCGGGTTCACGATGCGATCCGATGGCGAGGGGCGGGCGCCGACCCCGAGCCAGGCCGCGCCGGGAACCACGGCCAGGAGTGCCGCGGCCGCCATGTAGGCCCACCCGAAGCGGCGATGACCGCCGATGTCCTGTGCCGCCATCCGCCAGGCGAGGGGGAGCAGCGCGATGACGGCGACGCCGCCGGCGACCACGTGGGCGACGAGCGCCCATCGCATCTCGGCAAGGTTGCCGCGCCAGATCAGCACGCCGGCCAGCCCCACGGCCGCCGTGAGGGCCAGCGCCGAGATCATCGCAGGCCCGCGCGCATGCCCGGCCCGCGCCCGTCGCACCCAGATGATGGCCGCGACCCAGAGCAGGGCGCCACCGACCACGTGCAACAGCACGTTGGCCATGTAGAACACGGTCGGCGAGGCGGCCACGGCGATGTAGGCCGTGTTGATCAGCAGGAGCAATGCTGCGTACGCGACGAACCAGGACAGGGACCAGCGAGGCATGGCGATGGTGGAGAGTCTCCCACAATTGCCTCGCCTTTGCCCCAGCCATCCCACGGATCCGCAGCGTGCCCCGGCGCCCAATGAGCCGCGCGTCCTGACGTCGTGATAGTTTCTCCGCCAGGATGCTGAGCGGAACACGAGTCCGGTGTTGGGTCGTCACCATGGTTGCGCTTGGCCTCACGTCAGCGGCCTGCCGGCGGTCACCCGAAGCCACCGTGACAGCCGAGATGGTCGCCCGAAACAATGAGGCGATCGGATTGATGGGGCAGTTCGACTTCGACGCCGCCGCCACCGCGTTCGAAGCCGTGCACAGCGCGCATCCCTCGTGGCCGGGCGGTCGACTCAACCTTGCGATCGCGCTGATGAACCGGCAGGGGGCGTCGGACGCCGCCCGGGCGGAGGCTGAGCTCCGCTCGCTGCTCGACGTGCCCGAGGTGATGCGGCAGGCCCGTTACACGCTCGCGCTGCTCCTGGTGCACGAGGGACGGGATGCGGAGGCCCTGCCGCTGCTGGTCGGGGTCGCCGACGGTGATCCCCCAGACGGCTTTGCGGCCTACTTCGCGGGGCAGCAACGTCTGGCCCCGGCGCCGGCCGAAGCGCTGGCGTGGTACGAGAAGGCCATCGCCCGCGTGCCGTTGCTGCGCAGCGCGCACTACGGCGCGTTCCTGGCCCTTCGTCGCCTGGGACGCGACGAGGAGGCCGCCGCCGCGCTCGCGCGCTTCCAGGCCCTCGAGCGCAATCCCCAGGCCCTGGTCGCCGAGTTCAAGTACACGCGAATGGGGCCCATGGCCGAGGCCATCACCGTGGACGAGAGGCCGGGGCGCCCGCCGGCCCGCCCCGCCGGTCCGCGCTTCAGGGCGGCCGCGCCCGTGGTGGCTGGAACCGGAGCCGCCTGGAGACCCGGGGGATCACCGCGCTCGATCACCGTGGCTGATATCGACGGGGATGGCGCGCTCGATATCTTCATCGCGGATGCGCTTCTGGGGCGAGCCGCCAACGCGGTTCTGCTCAGGCGAGGCGAACGATGGGAGGTGGACCTGCAGCACCCCCTCGCGTTGGTCGCGGACGTGCGCGCCGCCATCTGGGCCGATCTCGACGACAACGGCCTCGTGGACGTCGTGCTGTGCCGGCCGTCCGGCGGCACCGCCATCTGGCGGCAAGCCGCCGGTGGGCGGTGGAGCGCGGCTGCCGATCTCGTGAGTGGCACGCTGCCACGCGGGACCGACGTGGTGGACGGCGCGGCCTTCGACGCCGACCACGACGGCGACCTCGACCTGTGGCTGGTGAACGCGGCCGGTCCCCACGTGTTACTCAACAACGACGGCGACGGCCGGTTCCGTTCGATTGGCGACCTCGCGGGGGTGGCGGGCGACGGTCGTCCGTCCCGTGGTCTGGCGGTTGCCGATTTCGACGGCGATCGCGATGCCGACGTGATGGTGATCAAGGCAGAGCCACCTCACGACGTATTCCTGAACGATCGCGTCTGGACCTACCGGCCCGATAGCCGCGCGGCCGCCTTGTCGGCGGCGCCAGTGTCGGCGGTCGTGATCGGCGATCTCGACGCGGACGGCGAGAGCGAGATCTACACGCAGGGGCCGCGCGGGCTCGAGCGGTGGCGTCGCGGTGAGGCGGGAGATTGGCGCGCCGAGCCGATCGCGCCATC
>DAIRFN010000137.1:0-13483 GCA_036795065.1 Vicinamibacterales bacterium | reverse complement strand
GCCTGTTCCTGCTCGGTGCGCGTCACCGTCACGGTCACGGTCTCGGTGAACGTGGTGATCTCGAGGGTGACGTCGAAGGTGCGCATCTCCCCGGCCGCGAGCGTCACCAGCGCCTCGCGGATGCCGAATCCGGAGAGCGACGCCTGGAGCCGATAGTCGCCGGCGGGAAGTGCCTCGAACCTGTAGCGGCCTTCGCCATCGGTGACGGCGCTTCGTGAAGTACCAAAGGGCTGTGGTGCCAGCGTCACCGTCACGCCGGGAAGCGCGCCGCGACTGGCATCCAGGACCATCCCGGTGAGGGTGGCCTGGGGAGTCTGTGCGTTCAGCTCGAGCACGGGGACGAGGGAACTGCCAAGCACGAGGCACAGCGCGATGAAGACCTTGACGGTTGGAACAGACCACCGATCGCGTGCCATGGATCGATGATAGTCCTACCTCGCGGTGCGCTGCCTGATGCTGATCACAATGAACTCGGCCGGCTTCAGCGGCGCGAAGCCCACCAGGATGTTCACCACCGCCTGGTCGATGTCGCGCTGCGAGGTCGTTCCCGCGTCGCACTTCACGAGGTACGCCTGCCGCTCCGTGGTGCCCTGGAAGGCGCCGCCGCGGAAGAGCTGGTGCAGGAACGTGCCGACCTGCTGACGAAGACCCGACCAGAGCCGCTCGTCGTTCGGCTCGAACACCGCCCACCGGGTGCCGCGCGCGATGCTCTCCTCGAGGAACAGCGCCAGCCTTCGGACGGGCACGTACTTCCACTCCGATCCCGAGGCATCCGTGCCCTCAAGGGTGCGCGCGCCCCACACCACCTGCCCCATGTCGGGAAACGTGCGGAGCACATTCACGGCGCGCGGATTCAGCCGTGCCTGCTCCATGTCGGTGAGGTTCACCGCCAGCGCGGACAGGCCGGCCAGGGTGGCCTCGCGGCCCGCGGGTGCCGTCCACACGCCGCGCGCGTCGGTGCGGGCATAGAGGCCCGCGACGGCGCCACCCGGCGCGCACTCGATGACACCGCCAGCCCGCCGCGGGTCCGCCACGCGCAGCCGTGGAAAGTACACCGCGGCATTCCGCGTCGGCGGCAGTCCCCACGTCTCGGACCCCAGGCCGTCGGGGCCGTTGATGATGTCGTCCGGCGTGGCCCACGAGGCCAGGGGATCGACGATGAAGAACGCCCGCCGCGCGGCGCAGTACTCGGCCGCGGCCCGGCGCGTTTGCGCGCCGATGTCGCCTCCGGTGCCGGGCGCGAAGGGCGGGATGCACAGCAGGTTGAAGATCTCCGCCTGCTCCAGCGCCCAGAGGCCGCGCTGCTCGGGCTGGAGGGCCGGGCCCGACACGTCGGCGTCACCGATGGCCACGTCACTTCCCGCGCGGACGATGACCGCGTGCGTGCCGCCATTCTCGAAGAACAGACGCACGGACAGGGCCAGCGGGCTGTCCCCGTCGGCGCCGAAGTGCTGCTGGAATCCGGGAAAGGACCGCGCCTCCACGGGCGTGTCGCGCGGGCCCTCGCGTGCCCCGCCGACAAACGCCGTGATGGACGTGGGTCCCCCTTCAATGGGCTGCGGCACGACGGCCATCAGACACGAAAGCGGCCCCGCGTGTCGAGGCCCGGCGTCCGGGGATTGACAGGTGCGGATCGAAATGTTATTTTTATCGCACATCTGCGATAAATCTCACATGCCAGAGCCAGCCCCCCTCCCCGGCCTCTCCAAGCGCGAACGCCAAATCATGGACGTGCTCTACCGCCTGGGCCGCGCCACCGCCGCCGAGGTCCTCGCCGGCCTCCCCGGCGCGCCGAGCTACTCCACCGTGCGCACGCAGCTGCGGGTCCTCGAGGAGAAGGGGCACGTGCGGCACGACGAGGAAGGCCTCCGTTACGTCTACCTGCCGGTCGTACCACGACACGCCGCCCGCCGCACGGCGCTGCGGCACCTCGTTGACACGTTCTTCGACGGCTCGGCCGCCAACCTCGTCACGGCCCTGCTGGGCAGCGACGCCGCACGGCTGTCGGACGAGGAGCTGGACCGCATCGCCGAATCCGTGAAGGCCGCCCGGATCGCCACGCTTGTGAAGTCCGCCAGGAAAGAGGGGCCACGATGATGCTGCTCGACGCCACAATCCGGTCGTCTGCCCTGCTCCTCCTGGCCCTGGCGAGCTGCGTCGTCTGGCGCCGCCACTCGGCGGCGTGGCGTCACTGGATCCTCAGCGTCGGCGTGGCTGCGGCATTGGCTGCCATTCCTCTGTCGATGGTCCTCCCGGCGTGGACCGTGGCCATCCCCGGCGGCTCAGCGATCGACCGGAGTGCAGCGCGCGACAGGTTGACGACTCCAGCAACGCAGGCGTCGATCACCTCGGCCTCCGCCACCGTCGAGGCTTCGCCGCCCACTCGCGCACACCGAAGTCCTCCAACCGCGTCGCTGCTTCTCGCCGCCTGGGGAGTTGGCGTGATGATCGGGGCCGCATCGCTGCTGGTCGGCGCCGCGCGGCTGCGGCGCCTGACGCGCCGGGCCGAGCGCGTCCATGGTAGCGAGTGGGGGCGGCTCCTCGACCAGGCCCTGGCGAACCGGCGCGTGCCCCAGGTCGCGCTCTTCATCACCGAGTCGCGCACGCTGCTCGCCACGTGGGGCATCCGCCGGCCGCACATCCTGCTTCCCTGCGACGCGCACTCGTGGACCGACGCTCGCCGCCGCATGGTCCTCGCGCACGAACTGGCGCACATCCGACGGGGCGACTGGCTGGCGCAGATGGCCGCGGACGTCCTGCGCACGCTGTTCTGGTTCAATCCCCTCGCCTGGATCGCCTCCGCACGCTTGCGACGCGAGAGCGAGCACGCGTGCGATGACGAGGTGCTGGCCGAGGGGGTGCCGGCCCACGAGTACGCCGATCAGCTGCTGGATATCGCACGCACGCGCCGGTCGCCGCCGGCGTGGGGCTCGGCGATGTCCATGGCCCGCCCGTCCACGCTCGAACGGAGGATCTCCGCCATGCTCACCCACTCTTGTGATCGCCGCCGTCCCTCGCGTCCCGCACGCCTCTCGGCCGTGCTTTCCCTCTTCACCCTGGCGCTGCCGGTCGCCGCCCTCCACCTGCTCGCGCAGGGCGGCCCGCCGGCGCTCACCGTGCAGGTGTTCGATCCTACCGGCGCCGTGCTGCCTGGCGCCACGCTCACGCTCGAAAACGCCCAGGGCGGAACGCGCCAGGCCGTCACCGAAGGCTCGGGCACCATCCAGTTCGACGCGGTAAGCGCGGGAGACTACACGCTCGAGGCCTCGCTGGTCGGCTTCCGCACGCTGCGCACCCCCTTCACGCTGGCCACGGGCGCGGACTGGCGGCGCGCCATCACGCTGCAGGTCGGCGACCTGCAGGAAACCATCAGCGTCCAGGCGAAGCGGCCCAGCGCGATCAGGACTCCGCAGCCGGGCGGCGTGATGCAGCCTCTCCGCGTCGGCGGCAACATCCGCGTGCCGAAGAAGCTGACGCACGTGGGGCCCGACTACCCGCAGGGCATGCGCGATGCGGGCCTCGAGGGCGTGGTGCCCATGGAAGCGCTCATCGGCAGGGACGGGACGGTCTCGTCGGTGCGCCTGCTGAGCGCGCAGGTGCACCCCGACTTCGCGCGCGCGGCGGAAGAGGCCGTGCGCCAGTGGCGCTTCAGCCCGACGCTGCTGAACGGCGAGGCCGTGGAAGTGCGGATGACGGTGTCGGTGCGATTCAGCCTCACCGACTGACGCTGGTCACTCGTCCGCGAAGCGCGCGAGGTCGCGCACGACGTCCAGTTCCGCGGGCAGCATCGAGGCCCGCTCGGCGCGGGTGACCGCGAGGCGGGCATGTGCTTTGGCAGCCGCGCGTACCTCTGCCGACCCGCCGTGCGCCAGGGACGCGAGGGCTTTCTGCAGCCTCGCCATATGCACGCCGACGAGCGCAACGATGCTGAAGATGAACGCGCCGAGGAACGTGGAGAGCGCGTTCTGCGAGACATCGTCGGCGAGCACCAGCGGGAAGGACCTCGGCGTCGCGGTCGTGCTCGCCGAGGCGTACGCGGCCACCATGGACGTCACGGAGAAGATGGCGATGACGAGCATGCTCGACGCCATGATCGACAGCAGCGACTCGAGGGACGCGGCCGTGATGGACGGGGTGACCTGCTCGAGGCCGTAACGATCCGCGCCCCCGGCCAGGAGGGCCGCGCCGACCGATAGCAGGCTGGCGGCGAGCGGGCGCAGCCAGAGCTGCTCCCGCAGCCGGCCGAGCCAGAACCGGATTCGATCGGGCATGGTGCGTGAGCGTACAACAGGAGCGGGGCCCCGAGGCACCCGACGCCTGCACGGCCACGCGGTTCCGTGAGAACCTGTGGACCACGATGGCGGCCATCCAGCTGCAGCACGTGGAGAAGCGCTTCGCCGACGGCGTCGCCGTGCGTCAACTGTCGCTCGACATCGCCGACGGAGAGCTGCTGGTCGTGGTCGGGCCCTCCGGCAGCGGCAAGAGCACGGTGCTCCGGCTCATTGCGGGCCTGGAGGCGCCGACCGCCGGTCGCATCCGCATCGGCGGCGTGGATGTCACCGACACCCCGCCGCAGGCGCGCGACCTCGCGATGGTGTTCCAACACTACGCGCTCTATCCGCACATGACGGTCCGCGACAACCTGGCGTTCGGCCTGCGCATGCGCAACGTCGCGCCGGCGGTCCAGGTCCGACGCATCGATCAGGTGGCGCACTCGCTGGGCCTCGCGTCGCTGCTCGACCGTCGGCCCGCCCAGCTGTCGGGCGGCGAGCGGCAGCGCGTGGCCTTCGGGAGGGCGGTCGTGCGCGAACCGAAAGCGTTTCTGCTCGACGAGCCCCTGTCGAACCTGGACCCCCGGCTGCGCGGGACCACGCGCGCGGAGCTCGCGCTGCTACACCGGCGTCTCGGCGCCACCATGGTCTACGTGACACACGACCAGGAAGAGGCCATGACACTCGGCACGCGCGTGGCGGTGATGCGCGACGGCGCGCTCGAGCAGGTGGCGGCGCCTCTCGAGGTATACGGCGCACCCGTGAATCGTTTCGTCGCCGAGTTCGTCGGTAACCCGGCCATGAACCTGCTGACGTGCCAACGCAACACGCGTGGGGCGCTCATCGCCGGCGCGGCCTGGGCCATTGCCACCGCGCCCACCTCCTCGAGCGCCCCTCACGAGCTGATCGTCGGTATCCGGCCGCAGGACCTGTCCCTGGCCTCACCGGACGACGCCGATGTGGTTGGCCACGTCGAGCTGGTCGAGGCACTCGGCAGCACCGTGCTCGCCCACCTCCGCGTTGACGGACTGCCGGACCCGCTCATCCGCGTGCTGGTGGCCAGCGATGAGGTTGTGAGACTGGACGCGCGAGTGGGCCTGCGGGCACGTCCGGATCGCCTGCACTTCTTCGACACGTCCAGCGGACGCCGAATTTCGCTTACGGACGAGCCAGCGCTTCACGGTTCTGATTGAAAGGCGGCATCTCGAAACAGTACTGTCGCAGGCGAGCGCCGCTCGGCGCTCGCCGAGCTCATGCGTGGCCTCCTCCTCAGCCTCTCCCTCATCCTCTCCGCCTGCGCCCCCTCGTCTTCGTCGCCGGGGCTCACCATGGCGGCCAGCGCGGTCGGTCGAGAGGGTGCGCTCTTGCAGGCTCAGCTGGCACGCTTCGCGGCGCAGCACCCGGACCTTCGCATCGAGCTGCGCTCGACGCCAGACGAGGCCGACACGCGGCACCAGCTGTACGTGCACTGGCTGAACGCGCACGCCACCGATCCCGACGTGCTGCAGCTGGACGTCATCTGGACGCCGGAGTTCGCGGCCGCCGGCTGGATCCTTCCCCTGGACCGGTTCCAGCCTCCCGCTGACGAGTTCCTGCCGGCCGCCGTGGCGGCCAACTCGTGGCGCGGACAGCTCTTCGCCCTGCCGTGGTTCGTGGACGTGGGGATGCTCTACTGGCGAACGGATCTCGCCGATCGCCCCCCGACCGACCTGGCGACCCTCGCCGCGGCGGCCGCCGAGCCCGGACCGCCATCCGGTTTCGTGTGGCAGGGGGCGCGCTACGAGGGGTTGGTGACGGTGTTCCTCGAGCACCTGGGCGCCCACGGCGGGCGCATCCTCGACGAGCACGGGCAGGTCGTGGTGGACGAGGCGCCCGCGGTGCGCGCGCTGCAGTACATGCGCGACGCCATTCACGAGCACCGCTCCGTGCCGGCCGAGGTGCTGTCGTGGCAGGAGGAGCACGCGCGGTTCGCCTTCCAGAATGGCAGCGCGCGGTTCATGCGCAACTGGCCGTACGCGGTGCCACTGCTGTCGGATCCGCGTCAGTCGAAGGTGGCAGGCCGCTTCGCGGTGTCGCCCATGCCTCCGGGCCCGGGCGGCACATCCACCGCGGCGCTGGGCGGCTCGCAGCTGGCCATCAACGCGCGAAGCGAGCAACCGGACAATGCGTACGCCCTGATCGAGTTCCTCCTCGAGCCCGCCCAGATGATCGAGCGCGCGCAGGTCGTGGGCCAATATCCCAGCCGCCCAGCACTCTATGAGGACGAGGCGATGCGCGCGGCGCTGCCCATCCCCGCGGCCGAGGCCAGGACCATCATCGAGCGGGCCGTGGCTCGTCCGGTGACACCTGTCTACAGCGAGCTGTCGGGCATCCTGCAGGTGCACCTGCACCGGGCGCTCACCGAGCAATCCGAGCCGCGTGAGGCGCTCGCGGCCGCGGCCGCGGAGATGCGCGCCCTGCTGGCCCGGTCGGGTCTGAGCGCGGGGAGCACCGAGTGAACGGCCGCGTGACGCACGTGACCGCGCTGCGGGTGGCCGAATCTCGCGCGGCCTGGCGCTTCATGGCGCCGGCCCTGGGCGCCATCGCGCTCGTCGCGATCGGGCCCATCGCGTGGACGGCGTGGGAGTCGATGCACCTGCATGATCTCCGCATGCCGTGGCTCGGGCAACCGTTCATCGGGCTCGGCAATTACCAGGAGGCGTTGGCGAGCCCGCGGGTGGCAGCCGCGGCGGCCCACACCGCGGTCTTCGTCGCGCTGACGGTGACGCTGGAGGTGATCGCCGGCCTTGCGCTCGCGCTCGTGCTGGATCAGCAGCGGCGCGCGCGGGGCCTGGTTCGCGCGGCAGCGCTGCTGCCGTGGGCCCTTCCCACGGTGGTGGTCGCCCTGCTCTGGCGCTTCGCCTTCGAGGGCTCCGGCAGCGTGGCGAACATGGCGCTCGCCGGTATCGGCGCCATCGATGCGCCGGTCGCCTGGCTCTCGGGGTCGATCACGGCCTGGCTTCCCATCGTGCTCGCCGACGCCTGGCGGATGACGCCGTTCGTGGCCCTGCTGATCCTCGCGGGCCTGCAGCAGATCGATCCCGCCCTGCACGAGGCCGCGCGCCTCGATGGCGCCGGCCGCTGGCAGGCGTTTCGCGCCATCACGCTGCCCCTGGTGGCGCCGGCCCTCCTGGTGGCGACGCTCTTCCGCGCGCTGGACGCCGTGCGGGTCTTCGATCTCGTCTACGTGTTGACGGCCGGGGGGCCCGGCACGGCTACCGAGCCGCTGTCGCTCTACGCCTTCGACGCGCTGATGCGCCACCTGCGCTTCGGTTACGGGTCGGCCGTCTCGATGGGCATCTTCCTGGCCTCGTTCGCCGGCGCGCTCGTGTGGATCCGGCTGATCGGCCATCGGGCACTGCTGCGGGAGGAGGCCCGGTGAGCCGCGTCGTGGGACGCCTGCTGCCTGCCGTGGTCGTCATCGTCGCGCTGGCGCCTCTCTATGCGGCGCTGGTGGGCTCGCTTACGCCCGATGCACGGCTGTTCGAATCCACGCCGCTCGTGCCGGCCCCGCTGGTGTGGGACCACTACCGCGCGCTGTTCACCACGCGTGCGTTCTGGGTGCCGCTCGCCAACTCGCTGATCGTCGCCGCCGGCACGACCACCCTGGCCGTGCTGCTCGGCGCACCGTGCGCCTACGCGCTGGCGCGCCTGCGGTTTCGCGGCAAGGCCGTCGTGCTCGCCCTGGTCCTGGCGGTCTCGATGCTGCCGCAAATCTCGGTCGTGCCACCATTGTTCCTGCTGCTGAGGGCCGTGGGGCTCATCGACACGCACGCCGGACTGGTGATGCCCTACCTCACGTTTGCCATGCCCCTTACCATCTGGTTCCTCGTCACCGTGTTTCGCCAGCTGCCGGCCGAGGTCGAGGAAGCGGCTATGATGGACGGCGCCTCGCGGCTGGTGACGTTCCGCCGCATCGTGCTGCCGCTGGCCGCGCCGGGCCTGGCCACGACGGCCCTGCTGACGTTCCTCTACAGCTGGAACGAGTTTCTCTTCGCGCTCACGTTCACGCTTGGTCCCGAGCGGCACACGGTGCCAGTGGCCATCGCGCTGTTCCGCGGGCAGTACCAGGTCCCCTGGGGCGAGGTGCTGGCGGCGGCGCTGGTCGCGACGGCGCCCGTGGCACTGCTCGTGCTCGTCGCCCAGCGGCGCCTGGTGAGTGGCCTCACCGCCGGCAGCGTGAAAGGATGATGGCGTGCGGACCTCGGGAGAGAGCATGAGCGCAAAACGTCCCTACGAACAAATTGTCGTGGAAACAGTGATGCCGTCGGTGGACGGCGGGAGGCACCCGGTGAAGGCGGTGGCCGGCGAGACGTGCCCGGTCGAGGCGCGCGTCTTCCGGCACGGGCACGAACGGCTGCGCGCCGTCGTCCGCTATCGCGGCCCTGGCAACGCCCCCATGCGCGAGGTGCCGATGACGCTGATCGAGCCCGGCCTCGATCGCTGGGGCGCCGCGATCCCGCTCGATGCGGTGGGCCGCTACCACTTCACGGTGGCCGGCTGGACCGACCATTACGCGTCGTGGGTCGAGGAGCTGCGCAAGCGCGTCGCCGCGGCGCAGCCCGACGTGGCCAGCGAGATTGCCGAGGGCCTGGCCATGGTCCAGAGGGTGGCGGGAACGGCCACCGGTTCGGATGGCCATGCGACGTCCACGCTGCTGTCGACGCTGCAGGCGCTCTCCGCCGATCCGGAGGCGCTGCTGGCGCTCGCCTCGTCGGACGAGGCCCTGGCGCTGATGGCGCGGCTCGGTCCGCGCGAAGACGAGGGGCACTTCGAGCCCGAGCTCGAGATCGTCGCGGACCGGCCGCGGGCGCGCTTCGGCGCGTGGTACGAGCTCTTCGTGCGCTCGCAGACCGCGGACCAGGCGCTGCCCGGGACGTTCCGCGACGCGGAGCGCCGGCTGCCCGCCCTCCACCATATGGGCTTCGACGTCGTCTACCTGGCGCCGATCCACCCGATCGGCCTGACCAAGCGCAAGGGCCCGAACAACCGCGTCGGCGCCGGCCCGCACGATCCCGGAAGCCCGTGGGCCATTGGCAGCGAAGCGGGCGGGCACATGGCGGTCGAGCCCGCGCTGGGCACCCTGGACGACTTCGACCGCTTCGTGCGCGCGGCCGCCGCGCTGGGCATGGACGTTGCGCTCGACCTCGCCATCCAGTGCTCGCCGGATCACCCCTGGGTGCGCCAGCATCCCGAGTGGTTCTACCAGCGGGCCGACGGCACCATTCGCTACGCGGAGAACCCGCCCAAGAAGTACGAGGATATCTACCCGCTCAACTTCGATACGCCCGACTGGCAGCACCTGTGGGATGCGCTGCTGGAAGTCGTGCGCTTCTGGGTGGCTCACGGCGTGCGAATCTTCCGGGTCGACAACCCCCACACCAAGCCCATTGGCTTCTGGAGCTGGCTCATCGACACGGTGCAGCGCGAGTCGCCGGACGTGATCTTCCTGGCCGAGGCCTTCACCCGCCCGCCGATGATGCAGGCCCTGGCCAAGCGCGGGTTCACCCAGTCGTACACCTACTTCACGTGGCGTAACACGAAGGCCGAGCTCACGGAGTACCTCACCGAGCTCGCCGACCCGGCGGTGGCGGGCCACTTCCGCCCCAACTTCTTCGCCAACACGCCGGACATCCTGCCGCCCGTCCTGCAGCAGTTCGGCCGTCCCGCCTTCAAGCAGCGCCTGGTGCTGGCGGCCACGCTCTCGCCGTCCTACGGCATCTACAGCGGCTACGAGCTCTGCGAGAACGCCGCGATTCCCGGGCGCGAGGAGTACCTGGACTCGGAGAAGTACGAGATCAAGCCCCGTGACTGGGAGGCGGACGGTAACATCATCCCGTTCGTTACGCTGGTGAACCTGGCACGCCGGCAGAACCCGGCGCTGCACCACCTGACGAATCTCCGCTTCCTCGAAATCGACAACGAACAGATGATCGCCTATGTGAAATCGACCCCCGATCACGCCAACACGGTCATCGTGGTGGTGAATCTCGACCCGAGCCGGCCGCAGTTCGGGACCCTCCAGGTGCCGCCCGACGCCATCGGCGTGACGCCCGGCCGCGTCTATCACGTGGACGACCTGCTGACCGGCCAGCAGTTCACGTGGGGCGAGACCAACTGGGTGCGCCTCGACCCGGTTGACGGGGAGCCGGCGCACATCCTCCGCGTGGATCCGGAGGATCTGCGCGCATGAAGGTGCGTCCCGGGTCTCCCTACCCGCTCGGCGCCACGTGGGACGGCTCCGGAGTGAACTTCGCCCTCTTCTCGGAGCGCGCCACGAAGGTGGAGCTGTGCCTGTTCGACTCGCCCACCAGCCCGCGCGAGTCGGCGCGCATCGCCCTCCCGGAGCAGACCGACCTCGTGTGGCACGGCTACCTGCCGGGCGTCCTGCCGGGACAGCTCTATGGGTTCCGCGTGCATGGTCCCTACGAGCCGACGCACGGGCTCCGGTTCAACCCGAACAAGGTGCTGCTCGAGCCCTACACGAAGGCCATCGGCCGGACCATCAACTGGGCGGACGAGATGCACGGCTACCGCATCGACGACGCGAAGGGCGACCTGTCGTTCGACGAGCGCGACAACGCGCGCCACTGCATGCTCTCGGCGGTCATCGATCCGGCCTTCACCTGGGGCAACGATCAGCCGCCCGCCACGCCGTGGCACGACACGGTCATCTACGAGATGCACGTGCGGGGCTTCACCATGCGGCACCCGGCCGTGCCCGAATCGGCCCGGGGCACCTACGCGGCGCTCGGCACCGACGAAGTGCTGC
This sequence comes from Vicinamibacterales bacterium, assembly GCA_036795065.1. Lineage (GTDB taxonomy): Bacteria > Acidobacteriota > Vicinamibacteria > Vicinamibacterales > UBA2999 > VFZN01. The sequence continues at coordinate 2,401 of DAIRFN010000137.1, read as the reverse complement.
AGCACCTGCAGGATCTCGGTGTCACCGCCGTCGAGCTGATGCCGGTGCATCACCATGCCTACGACCGGCACCTGGTGGAGCGCGGGCTCACCAACTACTGGGGCTATAACACCAGCGCGTTCTTCGCGCCCAACAGCCGCTACGCGATGAAACCGTTCCCCGGGTCGGCGGTGCGGGAGTTCAAGACCATGGTGCGCAACTTCCACAGCGCCGGCATCGAGGTCATCCTCGACGTCGTCTACAACCACACCGCCGAGGGCAACCATCTCGGGCCCACGCTTTCGCTGCGGGGCATCGACAACGTGGCTTACTATCGCCTGGCAGCCGAGAACCCGCGCCTCTACGTGGACTACACGGGGTGCGGGAACACGCTCAACATGCAGCACCCGCGCGTGCTGCAGCTCATCATGGACAGCCTGCGCTACTGGATTCAAGAGATGCACGTCGACGGGTTCCGCTTCGATCTCGCCAGCGCGCTGGCGCGCGAGCTGCACGCGGTGGACCGCCTGGGCGCGTTCTTCGACATCATCCACCAGGACCCGGTGATCTCCCGTGTCAAGCTCATCGCCGAGCCGTGGGACCTGGGCGAGGGCGGCTACCAGGTGGGCAACTTCCCGCTGGGGTGGGCCGAGTGGAACGGCCGCTACCGCGATGCCATCCGCAGGTTCTGGAAGGGGGACGGCGGCATGGTCTCCGAGCTCGCCACGCGACTGGCCGGCAGCAGCGACCTCTACGACCACAGCGGGCGCCGCCCCTACGCCAGCGTGAATTTCGTCGCCTGCCACGACGGCTTCACGCTCCACGATCTCGTCAGCTACAACGAGAAGCACAACGAGGCGAACCTCGAGGACAACCGCGACGGCGAGAACCACAACCACAGCTGGAACTGTGGCGTCGACGGGCCGACCGACGATCCCGACATCCGCGCGCTGCGCGAGCAGCAGAAGCGCAATCTCCTGGCCACGGTGTTGCTGTCGCAGGGAGTCCCGATGCTGCTCGCCGGAGACGAGATGGGGCGCACGCAGCGGGGCAACAACAACGCCTACTGCCAGGACAACGACACCAGCTGGGTGCGGTGGGACCTCTCCGACGAGCAGCGGGATCTGCTGACGTTCGTGCAGTACATGGTCGGGCTCCTGCAGCAGCAGCCCGTGCTGAAGCGCCGGCGTTTCTTCCAGGGCCGCAGCATCCGCGGGGGCAACGTGAAGGACATCACGTGGTTCGAGCCCGGCGGGCGTGAGATGTCCGACCGGGTGTGGAGCTCCGATCACGTGCGCCACCTCGGCGTGCGCCTGGTCGGCACCGAGATCGAGGAGACCGACGAGCAGGGCCAGCCCATCGAGGGCGACACGCTGTTCGTGATGTTCAGCGCGCATCCCGAGCCCATCAGGTTCGTCCTGCCCCGCCACGAGCCGGAACAGCACTGGGAGCGGATCCTGGACACGTCGCTGACCGACTGGTCGCACCGCCTCACCATGGACGGCGCGGAATACCAGCTGGCCGGTCGGTCCGTCGCCGTCTTCCGCATCGTGGCGGCGTCCGGGGAGGAGGCGTGATGGCGGACGTCCCTTCGCCCGGCGCCGCCGACTGGTACAAGGACGCCCTGTTCTACCAGCTGCACGTCAAGACCTTCTGCGACAGCGACGGCGACGGCGTGGGCGATTTCAATGGCCTCACCGGCAAGCTCGACTACGTCCGGGATCTCGGCGTGACGTGTCTCTGGCTGCTCCCAATGTATCCGTCGCCCTTTCGCGACGATGGCTACGACATCGCGGACTATTGCAGCATCCACCCCGCGTACGGGTCGATGGACGACTTCCGTGCGTTCCTGGACGCGGCGCACTCGCGCGGCATGCGCGTCATCACCGAGCTGGTCCTCAACCACACCTCCGATCAGCACCAGTGGTTCAAGGAGGCGCGCAGTTCGCGCGACCATCCGCGGCGCGACTGGTACGTCTGGAGCGACACCGACGACCGCTACCCGGGCGTCCGCATCATCTTCGTGGACACCGAGCACTCGAACTGGGCCTGGGATCCGGGCACCAAGCAGTACTACTGGCACCGGTTCTTCAGCCACCAGCCGGACTTGAACTTCGACAACCCGGCCGTGCGCGAGGAAATCTGGAACGTCATGAAGTTCTGGCTCGACATCGGCGTGGATGGGTTCCGCGTGGACGCGGTGCCCTACCTGATCGAGCGGGACGGCGCGACGTGCGAGAACCTGCCGGAGACGCACGAAGTCCTGAAGTTTCTCCGCCGCCGCCTGGACGCGCACTACACCGGCAAGGTGCTGCTGGCCGAGGCCAACCAGTGGCCCGAGGAGGTGCGCCACTACTTCGGCGACAACGACGAGTTCCACATGGCCTTTCACTTCCCGCTGATGCCGCGCATGTTCATGGCG
>DAIRFN010000393.1:0-3870 GCA_036795065.1 Vicinamibacterales bacterium | reverse complement strand
AAGAGGTTCTCTCGGATGACCCCGAGGGTGCGGCGCGAGAGCGCGATGACGCGCCGGCCGCGCACGAGCCCGCCCACCAGTCGCCCCGCGTGTCCCACGACGCCCGATGCCGGCCAGTGCGGGACGTCCCGGTACGCTACGTCGAACGGCTCCGCGAGGCTGTCGGCGAAGTCGCCGAGCCCCGAGCCCAGCACCACCGCCACCTCTGCGCCGTGGAAGCCCCGGCCGCGCAGGAACTCCGCGGCTTCCACCGCCTGATCGAACGCCGTCACGGTGCCACTCTACTCCACGTCAGAGGAACATCGAGGCCACGCAGGCATTGATCAGCGTGGCGAGGAACCCGGCCAGCAGGGCCCTCGTGCCCAGCCGCGCCAGATCGCCCCTCCGCGTCGGGGCCATGGCGCCGATCCCGCCAAGTTGAATGCCGATCGAGCTCAGGTTGGCGAAGCCTGTGAGGGCATAAGTGGCCAGGATGTGGGTGCGCGGATCGACCACCCCCTTGTACTCCCCCGTCAGCTTCACGAACGCGACGAACTCGTTGGCGACGAGCTTGGTGCCGAGCAGGTCGGCCATCGCGCCGATGTCCTTCGCCGGGACGCCCATCAGGAACGCCACAGGGGCGAACACCACCGAGAAGACCTTCGCGAGGGTGAGCCCCGACCACGCCCATCCCAGCAGGGCATCCACCATCGCGATGAGAGCAAGAAAAGCAATGAGCATGGCGGCCACGTTCAGCGCCAGCATCAGGCCGTCGCTCGCACCCGCCGCCGCAGCGTCGATCACGTTCACGTGGGAGCGCTCGACCCTCAGCGAGATAGCCCCCGCGGTGGCCGACTGCTCGGTCTCGGGCATCAGCAGCTTCGAGAGATACAACCCGCACGGGGCCGCCATGACGCTGGTGGTGAGGATGGCAATGGGGTCCGCGCCCAGCCCGATGTAGACGGCCATCACGCCGCCCGAGATGGTCGCCATGCCCCCGACCATCAGCGCCAGCAGCTCCGAGCGCGTCATGCCGGGCACGTACGGCTTGACGATGATCGGCGCCTCGGTCTGCCCCATGAAGACATTGGCGGCCGCGGACAGGGTTTCCGCGCCGCTCGTGCGCAGCGCGTACATCATCAGGCGCGCCATCACCCACACGATGAACTGCAGCACGCCGAAGTAGTAGAGGATGGTGAAGAACGACGAGATGAAGATGATGGTCGGGAGAGCGGAGAACGCGAACACGAAGCCGTTCTCCGGCCCGAAGGCCTGCCCGAGGAGAGCGGGGTCGGCGAGGGCGCCGAACACGAAGGTGGCGCCCTGGTTGGTGAACTCGAGGAACCGCTTGACCATGTCGCCGACCGCGCTGAAGAACGCGTAGCCGGGCTTCACCCCGCCGATGTCGAGGCGCAGGATGAGCAGGGCGAGCACCAGCTGGATGGCCATGCCCCAGCCAATCGTCCGCCAGCGGACCGCGCGGAGGTTGGTCGAGAACGCCGCGCAGACGGCGATGAAGCAGAGGGCGCCCAGGCCCGCCTGGCCGCGGGAGCCGATGAGGCCCGACAGCAGCCAGGCCAGCGCCGCGAGCGATCCGGCCAGGCCCACGGCCGCGAGACGAAGGGTGCGGTCCGACGAGGTCATGCGTGAATCCAGTCGAGGATGAGGGGCGACGGCGAGGGCGGCTGGTCGCCGATGGTGACGGCCTCGGCCGCCAGGATGCGCGCCTCGTCGAGCTGGCGCGTGTCATTGTGGTGCAGGGCCATGAGCGGGGCTCCCGCCCGCACTTCGTCACCGGGCGACACCTCCAGGACGATGCCCGCCGCGTGATCGATGGGCGCATCGGCGCGCTCGCGACCCGCGCCGAGCAACATCGATGCGCGGCCCACCTTCTCGGCGTCCACGGCCTCGATCACCCCCGACCGCGGCGCCACGATGGGGGTCCGCTGTCGCGCGGACGGCAGCACGTGTTCGTCGTCGATCAGGCTGGCGTCGCCTCCCTGGCGCGCAACCATGCGACCGAACCTGGCCAGCGCCGCGCCGGAAGCGAGCGCGACGCGCACCCGAGCGGCCGCCTCGTCGTCGGTGGCCGCCCGCCCCGCCAGCCGCAGCATGCGCGTGGCGAGCCGCACGATCAGCTCGGTGAGCGTGGCAGGGCCCACTCCCTTCAGCGTCTGCACGCACTCCCGGATCTCGAGGGCGTTGCCGACGGCGTGGCCGAGCGGCGCGTCCATCCGGGTGATGAGCGCCTCGGTCCGGACCCCGGCCGATGTCCCGATGGCCACCAGCGATCGCGCCAGGGCTCTCGCGTCCGCGACGGTCTTCATGAACGCGCCATGCCCGCATTTCACGTCCAGGATCAGGGCGTCGCTGCCCTCGGCCAGCTTCTTGCTCATCACGGAGGCCGAGATGAGAGGGATGCTCTCGATGGTGGCCGTCACATCGCGAAGCGCGTAGAGCTTCTTGTCGGCCGGTGCGATATTGGCGGTCTGCCCGATGATGGCGCAGCCGTTCTCGGCGAGGGCGGCCAAGAACTCGTCGAGCGACAGTGCCGTGCGAAACCCAGGGATCGATTCGAGCTTGTCCAGCGTACCTCCGGTGTGGCCCAGGCCGCGACCGGACATCTTGGGCACCGTCACGCCGCAGGCCGCAGCCACGGGCGCGAGGACGATGGACACCTTGTCGCCAACGCCGCCAGTGCTGTGTTTGCCTACTTTGACACCGGGAAGGCTCGACAAGTCCACGCGATCGCCCGAGGCGACCATGGCGCGCGTGAGGACGGTGGTCTCGTCGGCCGTCATGCCCCTCAGCACGATGGCCATCAGCAGCGCGGCGGCCTGGTAGTCGGGCCAGGCACCGGTCGAGACGCCCTGCACGAAGGTGGTGATGGCCTCGGGGGACAGCGGCTGGCCGTCGCGCTTCGCGCGGATGATGTCGACGGCGCGCATAGATGGGACGCGCGGGCAGTATACCGCCGGGCCCAACACCCGGTAAAATCGGGCCGCGACTCCATGTCCAGCGCCAGACCGCCCGACCCGATGACCGCCGAAGCGGCCAGCCGTCTCATGGAGTTCGCGCGCGCGTGCAAGGCCGCCACGCGCATCGTCTCGATGTACCCGCCGAGCCATCCGGCCATCCAGGCCGCCCTGCAGCGCATGGTCGCCGCCGGCACCGATGCGGCGAGCACCGGAACGTTCACCATCACGGTGCTGCCCGATACCTTGCTCGTGGAGAACCGGGGCCTGCCGAAGCCGGACGGCGCCGTCGACGACCTGGCTGCCCTGCTTCACCGTCATCAAATTGGTGAGCTGAGCCTGCTCGCTCCGCTCACGGCGGGCGGCTGGCACCTGCTGCTGTCGCTGCTGGCCACGGCGCCCGAAGAGGTGCGCGGCGAAGGGGGCATTGCACGCGCCTGGCAGGCCGCCGGCGGCGGCCCCATCGAGATTCGCGAGATCGACTATGCCGAGGTCCTCAAGGAGCGCGTCGAGGGGACGGGCCTCGACGCCACCTGGAACGAGCTCATCGCGAGCTGCCTGGCCGGCGACACGCGCGGCGCGCTCGACGAGAAATCGCTGGCCTCGCTGCTCGAGATCGCGAGCGACGCTCAGCGGCTGGGCGAGTTCATCAATCGCCTGCAGGAACGCGCCCGGGCGGTGGGGATCGCCTCCGACGTGCAGAAGGAGTCCCTGCGCAAGATCCTGCAGGGCCTCGCCAACTACGCCGCCCAGGTGAATCCGGACGAGTTCGATGCCGTGATGGCCAACGTCGCCGAAGGCACCACGCGACTGACCCCTGAGCTGTTGCTGGGGCTGCTCAGCAGCCCCACGCCCGCGCCGGCCGACGGCGAGGGCGCAGACTCCGTCGCGGGTGATCCCGCGGGCGACATGGGCG
>DAIRFN010000136.1:0-13624 GCA_036795065.1 Vicinamibacterales bacterium | reverse complement strand
CTACCTGCACGGTTCCGCCGATCGTGCGCTGGGTCGCTGGTACTTCAGGGTGCCGGGGCTCTTCGGCGGGAGCGACCGCCGTTCGGAAGAACACCTCCGGAAGGCAATCACCTACAACCCGCAGAGCGTCATCACCCGATTCTTCCTCGCCGAGACGCTGCTGGAGCTGGGCCGCCGCGACGAGGCACGACGCGAGGCGCAGGCGGCGCTCGATGCGCCGCTCGATCCCGACTGGACGCCCGAGGATCGCCGCTTCAAGCAGCAGGCTGAAGCGCTGCTGAAGCAGCTCGCGCGCTGAGACAAGAGAAACCACGAAGACACGAAGGCATCACGAAGATCACGAAGACGGTCTGGGAACTCCACATGTCATCGTCCAGGTTCTTCTTCGTGCCCTTCGTGGTGTCTTCGTGCCGTCGTGGTCTCTTTTCGTCCATCAGTACCGATAGAAGCCGCGGCCGGACTTCTTGCCGAGGTACCCCGCCAGCACCATGCGCTTCAGCAGCGGCGGCGGCGCGAAGCGCGTCTCGCGGAACTCATCGAACAGGATGTTCGCGATGAAGTAGGTCGTGTCCAGCCCGACGAAGTCGAGCAGCGTGAACGGCCCCATCGGATAGCCGCAACCGAGCTTCATCCCCTTGTCGATGTCCTCGACGGTGCCGAGGCCCTCCTCCAGGCAGCGAATGGCGTCGAGCAGGTACGGCACCAGCAGTCGGTTGACGATGAATCCTCCCCGATCGGGCGCGGCGATGGGCTCCTTGCCGATGGCCTGGGCGAATCCGTAGAGGGCATCGAATGAATCCTGGCTGGTGGAGAGCGCCTTGATGACCTCCACGAGCCTCATCAACGGCACGGGGTTGAAGAAGTGCAGCCCGCCGAATTTGTCCGGCCGCTTCGTCGACGCCGCCAGCTCGGTGACGCACAGCGACGATGTGTTCGTCGCGATCAGGCACGTCGGCCCGACCACAGCCTCCACCTGCGCGTAGGCCTGCTTCTTCACGTCGACGTTCTCGACGATGGCCTCAATCACGAGATCGCAGTCCTTCAGGTCCGCGTACGTCGTCGTCGCCGAGAGGTTGCCGAGCGTGGTGGCCTTCACCTGCTCGGTGACCTTGCCCTTCGCGACCCCGTCGGTCAGGAACTTTTCGATCCGGCCGAGGCCCTTCTTCAGCACGTCCTCACTGACCTCGAGCACGATGGTCTTGAACCCGGCAGCAGCCGACACCTGTGCCACGCCCGCCCCCATCAGCCCGCACCCCAGCACGCCAACCGTCTTGATCGCCATCGTCAGACCCTCTCCACAATCATCGCGATGCCCTGTCCTCCGCCGATACAGGCCGAGGCAACCCCGTACCTGCCGCCACGCCGCTCGAGCTCGAGCAGCAGGGTCAGCAGCAGGCGCGCGCCGCTGGCCCCGAGCGGGTGGCCGATCGCAATCGCCCCCCCGTTCACGTTCACCCTGTCGCGGTCCAGGCCCAGCTCCTTCTCGCACGCGAGGTACTGCGCCGCGAAGGCCTCGTTGATCTCGATGAGATCGAGATCGCCGAGCGACAGATCCGCCCGATCGAGCGCCTTCCGGATGGCCGGCGCGGGCCCCATGCCCATCAGTGACGGCTCAACGCCCACCGTGGCCCACGAGACGATGCGGCCACGCGGGGTGAGGCCCCTGGCCTTCACGGCATCCTCGCCTGCGATCAGCAGCGCGGCGGCGCCGTCCACGATGCCGCTCGCGTTTCCGGCGGTGACGACCCCGTCCTTCTTGAAGGCCGCAGGCAGCTTCGCCAGAATCTCCATCGTCGTGTCGGGCCGCAGGTGGTCGTCCTGCTCCACCAGCGTCACGCCCTTGCGGCCCTTGATCTCGACGGGCACCACTTCGTCCTTCATCACGCCGGAGGTCCACGCCTTGTGCGCCAGTTGCTGGCTGCGGACGGCGAAACTGTCCGACTGCTCGCGCGTGATGCCGTACTTCTCGGCGCAGTTCTCGGCGGTGATCGCCATCGAGCATCCCGCGTACGGATCGTTCAGGCCTTCCCACAGCCAGTCTTCGAGCTTGCCCTGCCCGAGCTTGAGGCCGGAGCGCAGGCCGCGGATGAGGTGCGGGACCTGGCTCATGTTCTCCATGCCGCCGGCCAGCACCACGCCGGCCTCGCCGAGCTGGATGTGCTGCGCGCCGCTCAGCACGGCCTGGATGCCGGAGCCGCACAGCCGGTTCACGGTCAGGGCGGGCACCTCGATGGGCAGGCCCGCCTTGAGCCCCACATGCCGGGCGCCGTAGTGGGCGTCCACGCTGCTCTGCTGCACGTTGCCGAACACGACGTGATCCACCCAGTCGGGCTGCACGCCGGTGCGGACCAGCGCCCCTCGCGCGGCGGTCGCGCCCAGGTCGATGGCCGAAACGTCTTTCAGCGCGCCGACGTACTGCGTCATCGGGGTGCGCGCGCCGCCGAGGATGTAGACGGGTTGAGGCATGGGATTCAGATCCTTGTCCGTTCAAAGTCCAGGATGCCATGTGCAAAGTTGAGTGCGACGTTCGAGTGCTGAGCCCGACGTCACGGATGCGGTCCAGGATGTTCAGTTCGGCCGGCGCTGCAGTGAACCGGTAATCCAGTCGCCGACGGCGCGCGTGCCGAGCGAGCCCCCGATATCCGTGGTGGTCTGTCCCGCCGCAACGGCCGCTTCGACCGCACGCTCGATGGCCGCGGCTTCGTCGGTGCATCCGAGCGTTTCCAGCATCAGCGCGGAGGACAGGATGGCGCCCATCGGGTTGGCCACGTCCTTCCCCGCCAGCGGCGGCGCCGAGCCGTGCACCGGCTCGAAGAGCGACGTGCGCCCGGGATGGAGGTTTCCCGACGCGGCCATGCCCAGGCCCCCCTGCAGCGCTCCGCCGATGTCGGTGACGATGTCGCCGAACAGGTTGTTGGTGACGATGACCTGGTACTGGCCGGGATCCTTCACCAGGAACATCGCCAGGGCGTCGATGTACTGATGGGTCGCCGTGATGCCAGGGAAGTCGGCCGCGACCTCCTTGAACACGCGCTGCCAGAGCGCGTGGCCGTGCTGCATGGCGTTGCTCTTGTCCGCCATGCAGACCTTCGTCAGCCTGCGGGCGTTCGCGTGCTCGAACGCGTGCCGGATGATTCGGTGCACGCCCTTGTAGGTGTTGATCTCCTCCTGGATCGCCACTTCGTCCGGCGTGCCGGCCTTGAAGCGCCCGCCGACGCCCACGTAGACACCCTCGGTGTTCTCGCGGAACACGGTGAAGTTGACGTCCTTCCGCCCCCGGTCCTTCAGGGGGCAGAGGCGATCGTCCAGCAGCCGCACGGGGCGGTAGTTCACGTAGAGGTCCAGCTCGAAGCGTGTGCCCAGCAGGATGTCGCGCGCGTGACGGTTGTCGGGCACTCGCGGATCGCCCAGCGCGCCCACGAAGATCGCGTCGAACGACCGGAGAAGATCGTACCCGTTGGCCGGCAGCGTCTCGCCGGTCTTCAGGTAGTGGTCTGCGCTCCACGGCAGGTGTTCGAAGGTGAGACCACGCCCGAACACCCCGGCCACGGCGCCCAGCACCTTGACGGCCTCGGCCGTCACATCTTTTCCGATTCCATCCCCAGCGATGACAGCAATATTCATCTCAGCCCGCTTCGCACACCGCACCCTGCCCTGCGCACGCGGTCGCCCTGGCGATGGCCGCGCGGGTGGCCGTGGCCCCCAGCTCCGCGGGGTGGAGATCCTTGAACGAGCCGCCGTACTTGCCGATGGCTGTGCGGGCAGCGCCAAGGATGACAACGGCGGGGGTGCGCATCCGCCGGCCATTCTACCAAACGATCGTTCAACCCCGAGACGCTGGGGGCCGCCGGCACTGTCAACAGAAGCCGATCGGCCGTTCATCACAGGCCAAATTCAAAACGTTGGATGTCATCCGCCATTTTTATGAATGGTACCGCTTGGCGTTGTCCCGACGTGACCGCAACTTGCTGCAAAAAGGCCACATCTCGTCCCGTGACGAGTGGCACGGGAATTTCAAGTAAATTGAACGTTCGGTCATCTGTATTGTTCGTCTCACGTATGCGCCAAGGAGATAGTTGAATGAAGAGACAAAGTTGGCTCGTGGCTTTGCTGGTGGGGGCGTTGACCACGTTCCTCCCGGTAGGGGCCTCGGCTCAAGTGTCCAGCACGGGCACCGTTGAAGTGGTCGTCGAGGATGCGGACGGCGGCCGACTGCCGGGCGTCACCGTGACGGCCACGGCGCCGGACACGGTCACCAAGCGCACGGCGGTTAGCGATGGACAGGGTGTGGCAACGCTCGACGCGCTCGCGCCTTCGGCCCAGTACACCATCGTCGCCGAGCTCTCGGGCTTCCAGAACCAGACCGTGAACAAGGTGCTGGTCCGCTCGGGCCAGACCGCGTCCCTGCGCGTCACGCTGTCCATCGCCGGCCTTACCGAGGCGGTGACCGTGACGGCCGCCACCCCCATCGTGGACGTGAAGAGCGCGACGGCGGGCCAGGACATCACCCTGCAGCTCACCGAGTCGCTCCCGACGGGACGCAGCTACCAGAGCTACCTCCAGCTGGTCCCCGGCGTGCTGCCAGATGACCAGACGTCCGGCGGCAACCCCGCGGCGCGCGGCGGCATGAACTACAGCGACATCGGCGGCAACTTCGGCGTGTCGTCCGACAACGTCTACTACTTCGACGCCATCAACGTGACGGACCCGGTGACGGGCACGTTCGGCGCCAACCTCAACACCGAAATCATCCAGGAACAGAAGGTCATCACGGGCGGCATCCCCGCCGAATACGTGGGCTCGCCGGGCCTCATCTCGAACGTGGTGACCAAGTCGGGCAGCAACGCCTTCCACGGCTCGGCCAACTACTTCTTCCAGAACAGCAGCCTGGTGGCCGAGAACGAAAACGGCGCCTCCCAGGAGTTCTCGACCAAGGACAACGGCTATACCATCGGCGGCCCGATCTACCGCGACAAGGCGTGGTTCTTCGGCAGCTATCGCTACGTGAACCGCGAGGACGATGTGGCGTCGCTCGACACCAACCAGTTCCTGCGCTCGGTTGACAACACGCAGCACCAGGGCTTTGCCAAGGGCACGTGGGCGGCCACGCAGAACGACCTGCTGAGCTTCACCTACCTGAGCGACCCGACCACCATCACCGGCCGTCGCGATCGCGACATCACCAACGCCCGCGACCGCGGGCAGGATCAGGGCGGTCACCGCTACGCCGGCAACTACTCGCGCGTGTGGGGCTCCTCGCTCCTCGAAGTCGTCGGCAACAAGCACAACGGCGAGGTCTCGCAGTTGTCGGCCATCCGCGAATCGCAGATCGGCGCGATGTTCCAGGGCTCGGACCCGCGGACCCTCGATCAGGAGCAGCTCGGCGGATTCGGCCAGGACCTGATCAACCAGCGCGACAACCTCGGGTTCATGGCCACGCTGCAGCACACCGTCGGCGCCCACACCTTCAAGGGTGGCTTCAACTGGGACCAGCACATCAACTTCCGCGATACGACCTACCTCAACGGCGAGATCCTGCTGAACCTGGCCGGCCAGTACGCCGGCCGTGGTATCACCGCGGCGAACATCGCGTCCGGTAGCTGGAGCAACCTCGGGTTCGACGTGACGAACTCGAGCGACTTCGGCGGCTTCATCAACACGATCAACGCCCGCCCGGACCGCGCCCGCTTCTACGCGGCGCTGGACCTGAACGGCGACGGGACGATCTCCTCCGCCGAGGCCGGCCAGGCTATCGTGTTCAACACCGTGGGCGCCGGCAGCACGGTCAACTACGACCGCACGTTCCAGGCGGCCACGGGCCCGCAGGAAACCAAGTCGGAGGGCGTCAGCTTCTTCGTTCAGGATCAGGTTACCTTCAACCGCCTCACGCTGAACGTCGGCCTCCGCGCCGAGCGCTGGGAGCACTTCGCCACCACCGGCGAGAACATCTTCACGTTCGACTGGATGTGGGCGCCGCGCCTGAGCGCCGTGTACGACCTCATGGGCGATGGCCGTCACAAGCTGTCGGGGTACTGGGGCCGCTACTACGACCCCATCCGCAACAACATGACCAACTTCGCCGGCACGCTCACCGGCTCCATCCTCGAGGAGCAGGTGTACGTCCTCGGCGAGTGGGTCAACTACCGCACGCGTGGCGGCCCGGTGCAGCAGGACGCGTTCTTCTCGCCGACCACCAAGACCCCGTACACGGACGACCTGCAGATCGGCTACGGCGTGGACCTCGGGAACAACATGAGCTTCGACGCGCTGTACTTCAACCGGCGTACGCGCGACATCCTGGAGGACTACGACCTGTTCCTCTACTCGGATCCAGAGGGCTACCAGAACCTGAACGGCACGGCGGGCGACCCCGGTGCACCGAACTCGCTGTTCCTGCCCCTGAGCTACTTCGGGTACAGCGAGAACCCCGGCTCGAACTTCGTGATCGGCACCCTGGAAGGCGGCGAACGCAACTTCCAGGGCCTCGAGTTCGTGTTCCGCAAGCGGTTCGCGGACAACTGGCAGCTGCTGTCCTCCTACAACTGGAACGACGGCGAGGGCAACACCAACTCGGACAGCAACGCCGACTTCCAGGGTGACGTGCTGTTCCTCGACCCGCGCGCGCCGAATCAGTTCGGCACGCAGCCGGGCCTCATCCGGCATCTCTTCAAGGGCGCCGGCTCCTACACGTTCAACATGGGTCTCCAGCTCGGCGCGGCGATGAGCTGGAACTCGGGGACGCTCGGCAGCAACACGTTCCTCGCCTCGGGCCGCAACCTCCCGATCCGTGTCCCGACGGCGGACGCCTACGAGTTCGGCGGCACCGTCAACCGCTGGATTGCTCCCGACACGGTCGGCACCTTCCAGAACCCCTCATGGGGCCAGCTCGACCTCCGCGCGCAGTACCTGAAGGCGATCGGTGGGGCGAACATGGAGTTCTTCGTGGACCTGTTCAACGTCCTGAACAACCAGGCCCCGATTCGTGAGCAGGACCTCGTGGCCGGCCAGGGCGGCAACGCCTACGGTGACGAGATCCTCTGGGTGCAGCCGCGGCGCGCGTTCCTCGGCGCCCGTCTCCGCTTCTAGCCAGCGGACGTCACAATTCGCCGGGAGTGGGCCGCGGGCCCGCTCCCGGCTTTTTCTTTGTGGAGGGTGAATCGCGCGGTAGCCGCGGGCCTTTGCGTGCACCCGCCGGCACGTGTGGCGAGCCGTGCCGGATCTGGCTACGATTCCCGGTCGCCGCCACCGAGCGACGCATTATAATTCGTGGTCAACCGTGACCACAGGCCACAGGGACTCAGAACGGATCCCCATCCTCGGGGCCCTTCAAGGTGAGGTGAAGGTCTACCAGCCGATGTCCGTCCACCAGGTGAGCCTGGGCGGCATGCAGGTGGAGACATCGTTCCCCCTGCACCTCGATTCGCTGCACGACTTCCGCCTCACGCTCCGCGACCGCTCGATCATCATCAAGGGGCGCGTGGCGCACTCGCGGATCATCGACGTGGACCAGGACATCGTGATGTATCGCTCGGGCATCGAGTTCATCGAGCCCTCGGAGCCCGTCCTGGCCGCCATCACGGAGCTGGTGGAAGAGTTGCGGATCTACAAGGACTAGGGACAGGGGGGTGGAACCCCGTGCCTCGACCCGCCGTGCCTTGACCCCGCCGTGATTTGACCCCGCCGTGCCCTGCCATCTACGGTCTCGCGTTCAGGTGCTCCAGGTAGTCCCCGGACTCGATCCGCTGCGCGCGCCCCAATGGAGCGTTGTAGAAGTACACCCAGGCCTGTTGCCGACTGCCATCTTCGAGCGTCACCTCGGTGAGCACACGCTGGTAGAGGCTGCGCTCGGGCTCGTTGGGCCGGAATCCCTCGAGTTCGTCCAGCGCCGCCAACACCGGCACGGGATCGGTGAGCGTGTACACCTCTCCTGACACGGTGCTGTCGTCCTCGGCGGGAACGGCGGCGGGATAGATGCCGAGATCGAAGAGGGCCGCCCGGATGCGGCCACGACCGGCAAAGGTGAGCTTCGATTCCACTCGCTGACGCCCCGGCCTGTTGAAGGGGGTCATCAGGGTTCCGTAGAAGAACACGTGATCAGACACAGGGCGCCTGCAGGACCTGCAGTGTAGGAGCGCCCCGGCCGGGAGTCAACTGCGGACTATTGCACGTCGCCGCGCTTCTGCCTGGCCATCGCCTCGAGCGCGTCGAAGAATTCGCTCGGGATGTTGAACGACAGGGCGACCGTCGTGCCTTCGCCGGAGAGCTGCAGCGACTCGACCATCTGCTGCATGCCGGGACGGCTGCCAGCCTGGAGCTTGGCCATCGCCAGGAAACCCCGGACGACGTCGCGGAGGTTCTGGGCCGATGCCTCGTCACGCGCCTCGGCCTTGAAGAGGCCGCTGACGCCGCCGTTCACGTGCCCCGCGGCCGAGAACCAGGACACGGTCGGCAGCTGGGCCTGCACTTCCGATGGCAGCCTCGCCTGGCGCGCCAGCGCATCGAATCGGCCCACGGCCCACGCGTTGCTGTTGTCCATTTCGGCGACGAGCCGCATGACGTCGTTGTTCGACATCACGTTCCGGTTGTCAGCGCCGGCATCGATGGCGCGCTTCACCGCCTGGATGCCGCCGAGAGCCACCAGATCGGCCTCGATGAAGCCGACGGCCATCGTCCCGTTGCCGGTCTTACCTTGTTCGAGGTGGGTGAGCAGGCGCTTGCCCTTGTAATCTTCAACCGTGCCGCCGTGCTCGACCGCGAGGGCCTCGAGCCGGGCCGCTTCGAAGCGCCCGCGGGCCAGCACGACCGCCGACCGCTCGGGGTTGTCAGTGGCGCCCTCGGGGCCGGGCATGAAGGCAGCGACCACGGAGTCGATATCACGTTCGATGTTGAGCCCCGTCTTCTGCTCGAACTCGTCGCGTTCCTTCGATTGGGGCTCCATCTCGCGGAACCGCTGCCGGAACTCGGAATTCATGACGTCGCGGACGTTGGCGTAGGCCACGACGGCGGCATCCTGCGGGATGTACTGAAGTTCGTTGGGCCCGGCTGCGCGGGAGAGCAACGAGACCGGCAGGCCCATGTAGGACGCGATCAGGCCGGTCCCCAACCCCACGGCGAGGATGGCCCCGGACACCAGCACGAAGTAGCGGGTTTTCTTCGACATTCAGCTCTCCCTGAAGCGTATTACGAATCGGCGACGCCTGGGGTTCAACTTCATGGACCGCCCTTTGGGCGGGAGGAGCGCGGACCGGCCGCTCGGCCGGGAGGGCCTCCGGTGGCGAAAGCGGTCCCACAGCACCGCGGAACCCTACTGTTCCAGGATGTATTCCCGTCGCTCCACGGCCCGGGTGGCCAGCCAGAGGAACACGACGGCATAGGCCACGAGCCAGCTCAGCGAGGCGGCCATCGAGGGCGTCTCCCGGAACAAGCCCTGCAGGAGACTCGTGATGCCCTCGCTGGGCATGGCGTGGGGAACCAGGGCCTGCAGGTAGTAGGCCACGGTGAACTGCTTCAGATACCCGGGCAGCACCATCACCGTCGGCTCCCAGCCGAACGTGAAGACCAGCCCCAGTACCAGCGGCCGCTTGAAGAACGCCCCCACGAACGCGAAGACCGCGCCGTAGACCGCCAGGCCGAGGCCGAGGAGGCCCAGGTCGGTGACCAG
The DNA here is from genome assembly GCA_036795065.1 of Vicinamibacterales bacterium. Lineage (GTDB taxonomy): Bacteria > Acidobacteriota > Vicinamibacteria > Vicinamibacterales > UBA2999 > VFZN01. The sequence goes on along the minus strand of DAIRFN010000136.1, from coordinate 3,963 downwards.
CGAGATGAACGTGCCGGGGACTTCACGGAATGGCACGACCAGGAAGTAGACCAGCATGACGGCCGGCAGGACGACCAGCATGGTGCAGGCCACGTACGCGAGGTACTTGCCGACGAGGACCGCCCCGCGGGGGATGGGCCTGGTGAAGAGGTAGGTGAGGGTCTTGTCCTCCACCTCGTCCGCCATCAGGGCCGTGCCGTAGAAGACGGCCAGCACCGGCACGATGAAGCGGAGGAAGAGCATCCACATCATCACCCCGAAGACGCCGATGCCGCCGACCGCCCGCCCGTTCACGCGCAGCGCCGACATGCCGAACACGTCCAGCGCGCGCACGATGAGGGCCAGCACAACCGGCCCCCCCACGACCAGCGCCATGAAGATGGTGCGGCGAGACCACAGCATCTCGCCGAGCGAGAGATCGAAAACCCTGCGCGACGACCCCCAGAAGCCCATGCTCATTGCTTCACCAGGTAGCGGAAGACCGCCTGCAGGTTGTCGTCGGGCGACTGCACTTCGTCGATGACGCCGGCCTCGCCCGTCGCCGCCAAGTCCGTCAGTCGCGCGTAGAAGCTGTCGGGGCGGCTGGTCTCGACGACCACGGCGCCCGGCTCGAACCGCAGGCTGAGCACATCGTCCTCGGCCAGGAAGCGCCGGGCCAGCGCGCGGGGATCGCTCCCCCGCACGAAAACCGTGTGCGGGTGCGTGTCGATGAGGGCGCGAATCTGGTGGACGTTCCCCTCGGCGACGATGCGGCCGTTGTTGATGAGGAGGATGTTCGACGTCATCGACTCGATCTCGTGCAGGATGTGGCTCGAGACGATGATGTGCTTGCCGGCGCGCGCCCAGTCCTTCACCAGCCGGATCGTCTTGCGCCGCATCAGCGGGTCCATGCCGGTGAGCGGCTCGTCGAGGATGAGCAGGGCCGGGTCGTGCACCAGCGACTGCGCCAGCTTCACGCGCTGGCGCATCCCCTTGCTGTAGGCGCCGATCTTCTTGTCGGCGGCGCCCATGAGGTCCACCTTCTCGAGGGCCGCCTTCGCGGCCTCGACGGCCTCGCGCTCGCCCAGGCCGTTGAGGCGCACCAGGGCCGTCACCCATTCGAGGCCGGTCATGCGGTCGTAAAAGGCGTCCTGCTCGGGGCAGAATCCGATGCGCCGGTAGATGCCCGGGTTGCCCCACATCGGTTCGCCGAACACGCGGATGCTGCCCTGGCTCGGCTTCAGCTGACCGGTCATCAGCTTCATGAAGGTGGACTTGCCCGCCCCGTTCGGGCCGAGCAGACCGGTGATGCCCGGCGGAATGGCCACCGTCACGTCGTTCAGCCCGCTGACCTGGCCATACCACTTCGACAGGTGCTCGGCCTGGACGAGCTCGGCCACGGCACCCGGCTCGTGGTTCGGGGCTGCCAATTCGACTCCCGACTCCGGGCCTGTCCCGAGCCTCGTCGAGGGACTCCCGACGCCCGCGGCGTGCATCCTCGTCACGTGACGATCTCCACGCCCTTCACGCGGCGCGCCAGGATGAGTCCGGAGCCCACGATGAGGACAAGGACGGTGAGCGCGGCCACGGCCGGGGACAGGTCGTAGCGCGGGTCGAGCCGGAAAATGACATCGCCCAGCTGCTCGAGGGCGTCACCCGGCGAGAGCCAGGCAAACCCGCTGGACCCGGTGATGCCGCGCAGCGCCTGGAACAGCGCGGCGGTGAAGAACATCAGGCCCGCATACATGATGCCCACGAAGCGGCTGCTCTTCGAGAGCGACGACAGCGCCAGCATGGTGGAGGACGCCAGCAGCACCTGGGCCAGCGAGAACAGCGTGATGGCCGGCAGGAGGTAGGCGTTGTTCTTGATGAAGGCAAAGCTCCCCGCGAAGATGGCCTGCACGAGGAGCAGACCCATGGCCGGCGCCCAGGTGACGAACACGAGGAACAGGAACAGGATGGCCATCTTGCCGGCGATGTACTCGGCCGCGGTGAGCGGTTTCGACAGGTACAGCTGCAGGGCATTGGCGCGCCGGTCGTTCGCGATGAGGCCCGCGCCCACCCAGATCGTGACGAAGAACACGAAGACGCCCTGCTGGTCGAGGAACTCGCGGAAGGTCTCGCCCTTGGGCGCCAGGAACGCGGCCTGCTGGAAGTTGGCCGACACGTAGATCTGGACGGCGCGGACGACGAACGGCGCCCAGGCAAACAACATGAGCGCGATGAACGCGCGCTTGCTGATGATGGACCGGATGCCGGCGCCCGCGATGACCTGCCAGGTCCGTCCGACGGCGGCCCGCGTGCCGCCGTAGCGCCGATAGCCCTGATCGTGTATCGGCATGCCTAGGCCTCGCCCACCGCGCGCGCGAACACGTCCTCGAGCGTCGGGACGCTCGGCCGGAGATGGCGCACCTGCACGCGCTCGCGCGCCGCCAGCCCGAACAGCATCCGGGCGCCGGGATCGGGGTCGTGCGCCCGCCCGGCCCCTGTCTGCGTCATCTGCGTCACCGGCGGCACTGCATGAGTCTGTGCCATCTGTGTCATCTGCGGCCCACTCTGTGTCTGTGGCCCTGGCACGAACACCCGAATCACGTCCTCGTCCGTGTCGTGGCACTCCAGGCCCTCGGCGCGCAACACGTCGATGAAGGCTCCCTGATCGCCCTTGATGCGGAGCTCGTAGACGCGGCCGCGGGTGCCCTTGAGTGCCTGGATGGGGCCCGATGTCGCAACGGTGCCCTTATCCACCACCACCACCCGGTCACAGGTGTACTCCACGTCGGGGAGCAGGTGCGACGAGAGGATCAGGTTGACGTTCTTGTTGTGCGCGAGGTCCCTGATGAGCTCGAGCATCTCGTCGCGGCCCTTCGGGTCCATGCCGTTGGTGGGCTCGTCCAGGAACAGCAGGTCCGGGTCGTGGACGATGGCCTGGGCCAGCTTGATACGCTGCTTCATGCCGGTGGAGTAGGTCTCGAGGTTCCGGTAGCGAGCCTCACCGAGCCCCACGTAGTAGAGCACCTCGTGCGCGCGCTGCATCGCATCGGCGGGCGGCAGGCCTGACAGTTGCCCGCAATAGGCCACGAAGGTGACGGCGTTCATGCCGGGGATGTGTGAATCGCTCTCTGGCATGTACCCGATGCGGGCTCGAATCTCGAGCGGTGATGTGGCCACGTCAAGGCCGAGGACGCGCATCGTGCCCTTGTCGGGCGCCACGAATCCGAGGAGCGTCTTGATGAGGGTGCTCTTCCCGGCGCCGTTCGGACCGAGCAGCCCCACGGCTCCCGGCTGGAACACCGCCGACACGTCCCTGAGCGCCCAGTTCTTCCCGTAACGGACGCTCAGCTGATCGCACTGCACCACGGGCTCGGCGACCGGGGCGACCTGGGGAGCGGGGGCCGGCGACGCGTCGTGCGCCATCTCAAGCATGCACTGAAGTATACGGGCCGATGTCTCAGAGCGTTCCGCGAAGGCCCAGCGCGTCGGCCTGCTCTCGCATGGAGGCAATCACATTCGTGATGTGCTGGTCGAGCGGCAGGCCCATCAGCTCGGCGCCCTTCTTCAGGTGCTCGCGCGGCACCTGCCGGGCGAACGCCTTGTCCTTCATCCGTTTGATCACGGACGAGGCTTCCAGGTCGAGGACGCTCTTGCCGGGTCGCACAAGGGCCGCGGCCGTCACGAACCCGGCCATCTCGTCGCAGGCCACCAGCGCGCGCTCGAGCGGGGTCTCGGGCTCGACACCCGTGATCTCCCACGCGTGAGCCTGGATCGCCCGCATCACCCATTCCGGGTAGCCCAGCGACCGCAGGTGCTCACAGCCCTTGTTCGGGTGATCCCCGAGCGTCGGATATCGCTCGTAGTCGAAATCGTGCAGCAGGGCCACCACGCCCCACTCCTCCTCATTGGCGCCCTGCTGGCGAGCGTAGCCGCGCACGGCGGCTTCCACCGACAGCGCGTGCTTCCGCAGGCTCTCGTTCTGGGTCCATTCGG
>DAIRFN010000392.1:0-3889 GCA_036795065.1 Vicinamibacterales bacterium | reverse complement strand
GACGGACCAGTTCTCGATGTAGTACAGGTCGTACTCGATCCGCTTCTCGAGCGACGTGTTGCCGCGCCAGCCGTTCACCTGCGCCCATCCCGTGATGCCGGCCTTGACCTTGTGGCGCAGCATGTACTGCGGGATGCGGTGCTTGAACTGCTCGACGAAGAAGGGCCGCTCGGGCCGCGGCCCGACGATGGACATGTCGCCGCGGAGGACGTTCCAGAACTGCGGCCACTCGTCCAGGTCGTGGCTGCGCAGCCAGCGGCCGACGCGCGTGCACCGCGGGTCGTCCTCGTCCGCCCATACCGGCCCCGTGCCCTCCTCGGCCGTCACCGGCATCGTTCGGAACTTGTAGACCGAGAACTGCTTGCCATCCAGCCCCATGCGCTCCTGGTGGTAGAACGCCGGGCCGGGCGTGTCGCGCTTGATGAGCCACGCGATGATGAGGCCGGGAATGGCCATGAGCGCCAGCGCCGCCGCGGAGATGGCCACGTCGAGCGCGCGCTTCACGAAGGCGTTGACGCCCTGCAGCGGCACGTCGTTGAGGTTGATGACGGGCACGCCGTCCAGGTCTTCGAGGCGCGCGCGCAGGGCGATGAACTGCAGCAGGTCGGGCACGACCTTCACGTCCACGCCTTCGCGGCTGGTGGACTCGACCAGGTCGAGCAGCTTCATGTGCTCTTCGAGCGGCAGGGCCACGTAGAGGTGGTCCACTTTTTCGCGGGCGGCGACCTCGGCGGCCTCCGGCAGCGAGCCCAGCAGGGGAAGGCCGCGGTAGCCCAGGTGATCCCCGCCGGCCCGGTCGTCCACGAAGCCGACGATCTGGTAGCCCAGTTCACGGTGCTCCAGGATCTTGTCGGCCACCATGCGGCCCAGGTCGCCCGCGCCCGCGATGAGCACCCGGCGCAGGCCCACGCCCGCAATCCACCGCCGCTCGAGCGCCTCGCGAATGAACTTTCGCGACAGGTAGCCGAGCGCGATGTTGCTGACGAGGAACAGGCCCCAGACCAGCTGTGACACCTCGTAGGCGCCCCGGTTCTTCAGCTCGTCAGGCAGGTAATAGGCCTGGAAGTAGAGCGTGCTGACCACGCCCAGCACGACGGCGAAGATGCTGCCGACCAGCACGTTGAAGAAGTCGTCGATGCGCGATCGTCCGCGCCGGAGGCGGTAGAGCCCCTGGAGGTGGAATCCGATCGGCACGACCACCGCGATGAACGGCAGGACGTCCAGGTACTGGTCGAGCGGCGGGTAGCCGCGTGTCACCGGGATGAGGCCCGAGTCGAAGCGGATGACGTACGCCAGCAGGAACGCCACCATGCCGAGCACGGCATCGGTGGCCACGTGGAAGGCGACGAGCAGGCGGTTGTGCCGTCTCACCATGTCTGATTGGGGGGCGCCGCCATCAGCTCGTCGGCGGCCTGCGCGATCCCGCGCTTGAAGACCTCGCGCGAGAAGCGTTCGGCATGAGCGCGAATCGCCGTGCTGTCCCACGCGCGACTGGCTGCCGCACGCAGGCCGTCGGCCAGGGACTCGACCGTGAGACCCTCCACCAGCACGCCGGTGACGCCGGGCACCACCGTGTCGAGCGCGCCACCCCGACCGAGCGCCACCACCGGCCGGCCGCAGGCCTGCGCCTCTACCGGGACAATGCCGAAGTCTTCCTCTCCGGGCAGGATGGTGGCGATGGACGTGCGGTACAACTCGCGAATCTCCTCGTCCGTCTTTCGGCCGACCAGCTGAATGTCTCCACCGGCCAGCGCCTCGAGGTGGCCGCGTTCCGGGCCGTCGCCGACGACGATCAGGGCCACGCCGGCCGTCCGGGCGGCGGTCATGGCCTGATCCACGCGTTTGTAGGGCACGAGCGCCGAGACCACCAGGAACCGTGGGCTGACGGGGGCCGAGTCGGGCGTGTAGAACACAGTATCGACCGGTGGATGCACGATGGTCGACTGACGATTATAGTAGACGGCTATCCTCTGCGCAACATATTGAGAAATAGCGAGATAGCGGTGTACGCGGCCCGCGGTATCGCGGTCCCATCGGGCCAGCCAGGCCAGCACTGGCCGAAGCACGGCGCTCATCGGCCGCCCCACGCGCTCGGGGCCGAAGTAGGCATCGAACTGGTCCCACGCATAGCGCATCGGGGTCAGGCAGTAGCAGAGGTGCCGCGCCCGCCCCGGCACCACCACCGACTTGGCCGCGCAGTGGCTCGTGCTCACCACCAGGTCGTATCCGTCGAGGTCGAACTGCTCGATGGCGAAGGGAAAGAGGGGCAGGTATTGCCGGTACAACCGCGCTGCTCCCGGCAGCCATTGCACCGGCGACCGCGTCACCCGCCGCCGCTCGATGGCGGGGGAGGTGCTGCCGGGGATGTGCACCAGGGTGAAGAGGTCGGCCAGCGGGAACACTTCGCACAGGGCGTCGAGTACCTTCTCGCCGCCCCGCATCCCGGTCAGCCAATCGTGAATCAGCGCAACCCGCATCAATCACCAGTCGTCATGGCTTCAGCACTTCCTGATAGACCGCGTGTATCCGCGCCACCGACTCGGCCCAGGAGAACTGGCGCGCGCGGGTGAGACCCTTGAGGATCATCCGCTGCCGTAAGGCCTCGTCCGTGAGCACGGTCACCAGGCCCTCGGCGATGGCCTCGACGTGATACGGGTCCACGAGCAGCGCCGCGTCGCCCGCCACCTCGGGCAGCGACGAGACGTTCGACGTGACGACGGGCGTGCCACAGGCCATCGCCTCGAGCGGCGGCAGGCCGAAGCCTTCGTACAGCGACGGGAACACGAACACGGCCGCGAGCCGGTAGAACGACGCGAGCGTCTCGTGCGGCTGGAAGCCGAGGAACCGCACGTGCTTGTCCAGCTTGTGGCGATGCACCATCTGCCGAAGCGACGGGTATTTCGACACCTCGTCGCCGATGACCACCAGCTTCAGCCCCTCGGGCCCCCGCGGCCGCGCGCGTCCGAAGGCGTCGATGAGCCGCTCCAGGTTCTTGTGCGGACGGATGTTCCCCACGTACAGCACGAACGGGTGGTCCAGCTGATAGCGCTGGCGCACGCGGTCGGTGGTCGCCTCGGGTGGCGCCGTGAGGAATCGCTCGTCGATGGCGTTGTAGACGACCTGGACCTTCTGGTGCGGGACGTTGAAGAAGTGCAGGATGTCGCGTTTCGACGCCTCGGACACCGTCAGGATGCGCGCGGCCTGGCGCGTGGCGGTCCACATCGACCCGCGCGCGTAGGCGTACGCGAGTCGGTTCGGCAGGTACTGCGGGAACATCAGGTGGATGCAGTCGTGGATGGTCACCACCGAGCGGCAGCGCGTGGCGGGCGGCAGCACGTAGTGCGGTTCGTGCACCAGGTCCACGTGCTCGCGCCACAGCCGCCAGGGGATGCGGACCTGCTCGGCCGCGGAGTAGGTGCCGGCACTCTCCGGCACCACCCGGAACCGGGGCGCCAGCGACCGCGCCAGGTCCACGTCACCGGGCCGGCACAGGATCACGTACTCGTTTTCCTGATCCAGCTGGTCCAGCTGCACGAGGAGGTTGCGGATGTACGTGCCGATGCCGAAGTCGCGCAGCTTGCGCGCATCGATGGCCACCTTAGACATGCGCCACCCTGCCCGTCAGCCGGAGGTAGAGCCGGAGCGGACCCACCCAGCGCGGAAGATGTTTCTCGTAGTAGGCCAGGTGGCTCTGGCGCCGCAGGTGCTCGGTCTGCGGATTGCGCGACGCGGAGCGGCCGCGCAAATGCCGCACTTCGGCGTCAAAGAATCCGTCTTCCCGTTCAATATGTTCCCTGAGGTTGACCCGATTCTTGGGCCTGAGATGCGCTCGACCGGCGAGGTTTTGGGGCTGGCGGACTCATTCGGGCTGGCATATTACAAGGCGCAG